>JADZBA010000477.1 GCA_020852355.1 Alphaproteobacteria bacterium | reverse complement strand
TCATGCGGCCGAGGATGGTGTGGCCGCGCAGGGCCGCGAAGACCTCGCCCGTCATGAAGGTGCGGAAGGCGACGATGCGTCCGTCCTCGACGTCGACCAGCTTCGAATGCGTGCCGGGCAGCAGGAAGCGGCCACTTGCGGCGCCGAGCAGCGCCACGGCGCCGAAGATCTGGCATTCCTCGCCGCGCATGACGTCGGGCAGCCCGGCGGCGTCGCGCCGCGTCACGCCCGGCACGAGACGCACGGCGCCGAAGCCGGGGACCTCGAGGGCGACCAGCGCGTCGCCGAGCGCCTGGAGCGTGGCGGGGCAGGAGACGTAGGGCGCCTCGACCCAGCCCTGGCGGCTGCCGATCATGCCCGAGAGGATCGCCGGCAGGGGGCCGTGGCCGGCGATCCAGCCGGCGCAGACCGCGCGCAGGGCCGCGGCGAAGGCGCCGCCGGCCAGTGCCATGATGCCCTGCGCGCTCTCGCTCGCCGCGATGACGTCGCCCGCGGCCGACAGCAGGTAGGCGCGCAGGGACGTCGTGCCCCAGTCGACGCTGATCAGGGCGGGGCTGGCCAGAGCGGGGCTGACCGGTGGGCTCGTCATCGCCGTGCCGCCAGCCCGGCGAGATCGGCCAGCGCGCGGCGGCAGACGAGCTCGGCCGGCAATGCGGCGCGCTTGCAGTCGGTCTCGGCGTCGGTCAGGCGGGCGAAGGCGGCGGCGATGCGGCGGCGGGTCCAGCGCTGTGCCTGGTTCTCGAGCTGCGGCGCCTCGCGGAAATGCGGCTTCGGGCGCAGCGCGTCGACGGCGGCGCGCGGCGTCTCGCCCGCCTCGACGGCGGCGGCGAGCAGCAGGAGGCGGTGGAAGTGGCGCTGCGCCGCGCGCAGCACGCGCACCGGCTGCTCGCCCTCGGCGAAGACCCGGTCGAGCGCGCGGTCGAGCTCGGCCCGTGCCCCGCCGGCGGTCGCGCCGATGACGGCGTCGAGCGCGATCTCGGCGCTGTCGCCGATGACGGCGATGCAGTCCTCGACGGTGACGCGCCGACCGTCGCCGACATAGAGCGCCAGCTTTTCCGCCTCGCCGCGCAGTACGCCGCGATCCCCGCCGAGATGACCGGCGAGCCAGCGTGCCGCATCGGCATCGAGCGTCGCGTCGAAGCGCGCCAGCGTCTCGCGCAGCACACGCTCCAGCGCCGCGCCCTCATCCACGTAGCAGGGGACGGCGGCCGCGGCGGCGGCGCCTTCGAAGAGCTTGCGCAGCGGCCCGCCGGCGCGCAGCTCGCCCGCCTCGGCGACGATCAGCGTGTCGCCCTGCGGCGCGTCGAGCGCGGCGGCGAAGGCGGCCGCGGTCGCGTCCGTCGCATCGCGCACCCGGACGAGGCGGCGGCCGCCGATCAGGGACTGGGCCGCGGCCTCCTCGCCGAGGCGTGCGGGATCGGCCACGACGGAGGCGCCGGTCAGGAGCGATACGCGGAACGGGTCGTCGAGATCGGGGAGCACGGTCCTGCCCAGCGTCTCGGCGCGCTCGCGGACGAGCCCGGCATCGGGACCGTAGACCAGGACCATGCGCACGCCGGCGTCCGGCTTCTTGCAGAACGCGTCGAGGCGCGCCGCCGGAACCTTCATGATCCGGCCGTCAGCCGGCGGTCTCGGTGCGCCGGAAGTAGAGGGCGAGCCGGGTGCGGATGTCGCCGCCGATCTGGCGCAGCGCCTGCTCGCGCGCCTCCTGCTCGGAGACGACGTTGGAATAGTCGTTCACCAGCAGGTTGAAGCTGGACATCGTCCGGCTCCTGCCCTGCAGGACCACCTTGCCGTCGGTCAGCGCGACCAGGCGGTACTCCGCCTCGATCTGGATGTTGGTCCGGGTGCGCACGTCGTCGCGGCGCAGGCCGATGTCGTCGCGACGCTCCGCCAGGACGACGTCGAGGCGGAATCGCGGGTGGCCCGGCACGCCGTAGGGGTTGATCTCGTCGCGCAGATAGTTGCGCAGGAACTGCCCGGAGCGGTCGGGAATATTGGCGATCTGCACGGCCTGCAGCGCGGTCGGCACCGCCTGGCCGCTGCGCGGCGCGTTCAGCGGCTCGAACCCGCAGCCGGCCAGAGCCGCCGCGAGGAGAAGGGCCGCGACGGCGGCGGACGGGCTAGACCACGACATTGACGATCCGGTTCGGCACCACGACCACCTTGCGCGGGGGCCGGCCCTCGGCGAGGCGGCTGACGGCCGGCAGCGCCAGCGCCGCCCGCTCCACCAGGCCGCGCTCGGCGTCGCGCGGCAGCTCGACGGTGCCGCGCAGCTTGCCGTTGACCTGCACCGCCAGGGTCACGGTGTCGTCGACCAGCAGCGACTCGTCGGCCGCGGGCCAGGGGCTGTCGACGAGCAGCGGCGCATGGCCGAGCTCCTTCCACAAGGCTTCCGAGAGGTGCGGCGTCATCGGCGCCAGCAGGCGCACGGTGGCCTCGCAGCCCTGGCGGAGGACCCAGCCTGCGCCGGCGCCGCGCGGGTCGAGCTCGGCGACGGCGTTGACCATCTCGCGGATGCGCGCCACCGCCTTGTTGAAACGGAAGCCTTCGAGGTCCTCGGTCACCCAGCGGATCGTCTTGTGGACGAGGCGCAGCGCCGCCTCGGCGTCCGCGTCCAGCACCGCCGGCCGCGGCGCCTCGGCCGCCGGCAGGGCGACCGGCGACTCGGTGACGAGCCGCCACACCCGGTTGATGAAGCGCCAGACGCCCTCCGCGCCGCCGTCGGTCCATTCCAGGTCGCGCTCGGGCGGGCTGTCGGAGAGCAGGAAGAGGCGCGCCGTGTCGGCACCGTAGCTGTCGACGATCGCCTCGAGACCGACGACGTTCTTCTTCGACTTGCTCATCTTCTCGGAGCGGCCGACGGCGACCGGACGGCGGCCCTCGATGGTGACCACCGCGCCGTCCTCGCCGCGACAGACCTCCTCGGGGAACAGCCACCTGCCGTCCCCGTCCTGGTAGGTCTCGTGGCAGACCATGCCCTGGGTGAAGAGGCCCGCGAAGGGCTCGGCCATGTCGAGATAGCCGCAGCGCGAGAGCGCGCGCAGGAAGAAGCGCGAATAGAGCAGGTGCAGCACCGCATGCTCGACGCCGCCGATGTACTGGTCGACGGGCATCCAGTAGTCGACCGCCTTGCGGTCGAACGCCGCGGGATCGCGAGCCGAGCAGTAGCGCAGGAAATACCAGGAGGACTCGACGAAGGTGTCGAAGGTGTCGGTCTCGCGCCGCGCCGGCGCGCCGCAGCCGGGACAGGCGACGTGCTTCCAGGTGGGATGGTGGTCGAGCGGGTTGCCGGGCTTGTCGAAGGTGACGTCGTCGGGCAGCCGCACCGGGAGATCGGCCTCCGGCACGGGCACGATGCCGCACGCCTCGCAATGGACGATCGGAATCGGGCAACCCCAGTAGCGCTGCCGCGAGACGCCCCAGTCGCGCAGGCGGTACTGCACCTCCCCGGTGCCGGCGTCGAGCCGCTCCAGCTCGCCGACGACGCGGCGCTTGGCGTCCGGCACGTCGAGCCCGTCGAGGAAGCGCGAGTTGATCATGCGGCCGGGACCGGTATAGGCCTCGTCGGCGACGGCGAACGTCGCGGCATCGCCGTCGGGCGGCGCCACCACCGGGACGACCGGCAGGCCGTATTTGCGGGCGAAGTCGAGGTCGCGCTGGTCGTGGGCCGGGCAGCCGAAAATGGCGCCGGTGCCGTACTCCATGAGCACGAAGTTGGCGATGTAGACCGGCAGCTCCCAACCGTCGTCGAACGGATGGACCGCCTTGAGGCCGGTGTCGAAGCCGAGCTTCTCGGCCGCCTCGATCACCGCCTCGCTGGTGCCGAGCCGGTTGCACTCCTGGATGAACGCGGCCGCCTTGGGGTCACGGCGCGCCAGCTCCTCGGCCAGCGGGTGGTTGGGCGAGACGGCGACGAACGAGGCGCCGAACAGCGTGTCGGGGCGCGTCGAGTAGACCTCGATCCCGTCGGGACGGCCGGACAGGCGGAAGCGGAAGCGCGCACCCTCCGAGCGCCCGATCCAGTTCTCCTGCATCAGGCGCACGCGCTCGGGCCAGCGGTCGAGGGTCTTGATGGCGTTCAGCAGGTCGTCGGCGAACTCGGTGATCTTGAAGAACCACTGCGACAGCCGGCGCCGCTCGACCGGCGCGCCGGAGCGCCAGCCGCGGCCGTCGATGACCTGCTCGTTGGCCAGCACCGTGTTCTCGACCGGGTCCCAGTTGACCCAGGATTCCTTGCGGTAGGCGAGGCCCGCCCGCAGGAAGTCGAGGAACATCTTCTGCTCATGCCGGTAGTACTCGGGGTGGCAGGTGGCGATCTCGCGGTCCCAGTCGTAGGCGATGCCCATGCGGCGGAGCTGCTCGCCCATGACCGCGATATTCTCGTAGGTCCAGTCCCTGGGATGCACGTTGCTGGCGATCGCGGCGTTCTCGGCCGGCAGCCCGAAGGCGTCCCAGCCCATCGGATGCAGCACGTTGAAGCCGCGGGCGCGCTTGTAGCGCGCCAGGACGTCGCCCATCGTGTAGTTGCGGACGTGCCCGACATGGAGCCGGCCCGACGGGTAGGGGAACATCTCGAGCACGTAGTATTTCGGCTTCGCCGGATCCTCGGTCACGGCGAAGGCGCGGCGCTCGGCCCAGGCGCGGCGCCAGTGCTCCTCGTTGTCGCGGACGTTGTAGCGGGACATGCGGGCGGCTGCTCTTCCTGCTTGCTCGAAGGCCGCGCATTCTGTGCGCGGGCCGCCACCCCCGCAAGCGGCGGCCGGCGGCGACGGCGATGCTATTGCGCGGCCATGCCGAGGCGCATCTGGCGCGCCCGCGTGAGGATGGCGTCCTCGAGCTCGACGTTCGTCTTCGGCTCCACCGGCGCGTCGGCCCAGTTGCCGTTGGCGTCGCGTCGCTGGCGGAACACCGCGACCCGGACCCCGTCGGCGCGCAGCGTCCGGTCGAGGATGTAGATGTTCACCTTCATCCGCTCGTCCGGCGCGCCGGGAGACGAGTACCAGTCGGTGATGATGACGCCGCCGAACGGATCGACCTGGTTCATCGGCATGAACGACAGGGTGTCGAGCGACGCCCGCCACAGGAAGGTGTTGACGCCGATCCCGCCGCCGCCCTGGCCGGAGCCGTCGTTCGGCCGACCCGAGGAGCCGAACAGCCACATGCCGCTGCCGTCGCCCCAGATCGTCTCGCGCGGCGCGTTGCTGTAGGTGATGTCGGAGGCGCCGCTCCGTCGGTCGGGGTACGAGGCTTCCTGCTTCGCGCCGGAGCCGCTGCATGCGGCGAGGCCGATCGCGATCGTCAGCAGCGCCATCGCCGGCCGCATCCCGGAGTTGCGGGAATCGATCATGTCAGACGAACCGTCCTTCCCTAGCGCCGGCGAGCCGGCGGTGCAGCGCCATCTTCTGCGCATTTCTCTAGCATCGCCGCCCCTGAGACGTCAAAAAACACGCGCATGGAAGCCGCCTCTCCAATTGCCGCAGCCGCGCCGCGCCGCCGGGTCGACGTCGAGAGCGAGCGCTGGGACGCCCGGATCGCGGCGATCGCCGCGGCGGCGCAGGGGCCGGTTCTCCAGATCGGCAGCCGGGCCGGCATCCTCGACATCGAGGGACAATGGCGTCGCCGGTTCGCCCACCTGCCGTTCGTCGGCCTGGACATGGCGGAAGGCGTCAATGTCGACGTCGTGGGCGACATCACCCAGCCGGCCGCCCAGCTCCGTCGACGGCTGCCCCATGCGCAGTTCGGATTCATCGTCTGCTCGCATGTGCTGGAGCATGTCCGCCAGCCCTGGCGCGCCGCCGAGACGATCACCCACCTGCTGCGGCCGTCCGGCGGCGCCTTCGTGGCGGTGCCCTGGGTGCAGGGCTACCATCCGTTTCCCGACGATTTCTGGCGCTTCTCGGCGACCGGCCTGGCGGCGCTCTTCCCCGGCCTGACGGTCGAGGACGCCTTCTATTCCGGCTCGCGCCACGATCGCATCCACCGCCTGCGGGTCGACGGCGCGCTGTCGATCGCCCCGGACGCGTTCATCGCCGAGACCGAGCTCTTCCAGATCACCCTGGCGGCGCCGTCGGACGAACGGATCCGTCCGGACCAGCCCGCCACCAAGCTGCCGCTGTCGCCGACCTACATGCCGACCTGCCTGGTCAACGTCCTCTTCCGCAAGCCGGCGTAGTCAGCCCCACAGCGGCGCGAACCTGCCGAAGCGCCAGAACATCCTCGCCTGCCCGTGGGACGGCAGCACCACGCCGCGACCAGCCCCGACCAGGTAGTGCCGACAGTAGCGTCGCTCCAGCGGGCGCTCGCAGTCGTCGACGAAGACGTGCGCCGCCTGGGCGATCCGCCGGCCGGCCCAGTGGATGGGCAGGGCCCGGCCCGGCTTGGCGTCGTCGTAGCCGGCCGGCCCGTCGATGATGACGAGGTCCCAGTCGTGCGCCGCCACCCCCCGCGGCAGCGCGTGGCGGTCGAGCGTCGCCTCATGGCACGCGAGGTCGAGCCCGGCGGTCGCCCCGACCGTCGTCGGATAGGCGTGCTCGACGAGCGTGAACCCGCCGCCCGAGCGCCCGGCCTCGGCGAGCCATTCGGGGTCGTCCTCGACGACGAGCGTGCGGCCGGCATGGTTCAGGGTGGCCCAGTACTCCGTATCCCGCCCGTAGCCGAAGATGAGAAGATTGGCGCGCGAAGCCCGCATCAGGATCAGGCCGCCGATGATTTCGGCCTGGAGACGGGTGAGCTGCGCCTCGGGATGCCAGCGCCGCGCCGCCGCCGCGATGGAGTCGTCGCCGCTACCGGCGGCCATGCCGGCCCCTCGAAGCGCCGCCGTGGCCGGCCGCGGCGGGATCACCACACCGTGGTCGCTTTGGGCGGCACGAAGAAGAAGCCCTGGATCAGGCGGCCGTTCTCGATCGCGGTCCCGAACGACCGGCCGGCGGTATGCCAGAGCCACGGGCGCAGCAGGATCAGCCGGTTGAACCGCATCGGCACCGTCATGAGATGCTCCCACTTGGACGCGTCGGTGCTGTCGCGCTCGATGATGTCCTCGCCGGCTTCCCCCCACGTCTTGACGTTCAGCCGCGCGAGCTCGTGATTGTAGATGGGGGCGTGGTCGCCCCCCGTCTCCTTGTGGCGATAGAATTCCGTCCCGCCCTGGCAGTGCTCGGGCAGGGTCAGGTAGAGGATGCCGGCCCACCAGCACATCTGGTCGATGTGGATGTTGTAGAGGCGGTTCTCGTCGTCGCCGTCGAGCGCCGAGCGAACGTAGCAATGCGCCGTGCGCGGGGCGGCGATCAGCGGCTCCCCGACGATCTTCGAGACCGCGTCCTCGACGCCCTCGATCATCAGCGGGCGTGCGGAGTTGCGGCCGGGATAGTTCGGTCGCTCATCGGGCTTGGGATATTCGAGACGCAGCGCGGCACGGCGCACCGCCATCGGGTCGCCGAGGAAATTGTCGAACACGAGGAGCTGAAGGGGCATGGCGGTCCCATCTGCGTGGCCCGGATCGAGGAGCGCGCGGGCCCGTCCGCCGCGCTTAGCGACAAGATCGAAGCCCGTCAAACGGCTTTCGCCGGGCGGCTGTGCCCACCGGGGAATTCACGCTATATTGCGCGAGGTTACGGGATTCGTCCCGGTGTCGGCGGCGGTCGGCGAAATGCCCAGTGTATTTTTGCAACAGGTGGCGCGGGGCGACACAGGTTTGCCACCTTCGCCTTGACGGGCTTCGACCCTTTCTCTCAGATTGACCCGTGGAGCCGTTCTGCGGTTGAAGCGAATTGCTCGCATACAGGTTCGAATCTGAAGGGGGACTCATGAAAAAGGTGTTGTTGGGCAGCACCGCCCTGATCGCCGCCGGCCTCCTCGCCGGCCCGGTGATGGCTCAGTCGGCTGCCCCGGGGAAGCAGCCGCAGCCGCTGCGGCTCGGTCTCGGTGGTTACTTCCAGGCCTACGGCGTCTACGTCAACCAGCCGGACAGCCCGGGCGACTACGG
>JADZBA010000476.1 GCA_020852355.1 Alphaproteobacteria bacterium | reverse complement strand
GGCGCTGCATCTCCTACCTCACGATCGAGCATGCCGGACCGGTCGACCCGGCGCTGCGGCCCATGCTCGGCAATCGCATCTACGGCTGCGACGACTGCCTCGCCGTGTGCCCGTGGAACAAGTTCGCTGCCGCCGCACGCGAGCCGGCCTTCCTGCCGCGTGCCGAGCTGACGGCACCCCGGCTGGCCGACCTGGCGCAGCTCGACGACGCCGGCTTCCGCACGCTCTTCTCGGGGTCGCCCGTCAAGCGGATCGGCCGCGACCGCTTCGTGCGCAACGTCCTCTATGGGCTGGGCAACTCCGGCGACCCGCGGCAGCGGGCGCGGGCGGCGGCCCTGCTCGACGACCCGGCGCCGGTCGTGCGCGACGCGGCGACATGGGCCGTCGAGCGGCTGGATGCGGTCGGCGGCCGCGCGATCCCCGGGGAGTGACGCGGAGCGATCGGGCCGGCCAGGATGCCGCGGGGCTCCGCCTTCGTCAGTATTTCACCATTCCCGGGATCCACATCGAGATCGCCGGGACGAAAGTCACGAGCGCGAGCACGACGAGCATGGCGATGTAGAAGGGCCAGATATGCCGCACCACCTGCTCGATCGGCAGCTTGCCGACCGCGCAGCCGACGAACAACGTGGCGCCGACCGGCGGGGTGACCAGCCCGATGCCGAGATTGACCAGCATGATCATGCCGAAATGCACGGGGTCGACGCCGAACTTCACCACGACCGGCAGCAGGATCGGGGTGCAGATCAGCAGCAGCGGCGCCAGGTCCATCAGGCAGCCCAGGACCAGCAGCATCAGGTTGATCAGCAGCAGGATGACGTACTTGTCGTCGGACAGCGTCAGGAAGAATTCGGTGACCTGCGCCGGCAGCCGCATCAGCGCCATGATGTAGCCGAACGCGGAGGCGAAGCCGATCAGGATCATCACCATCGCCACGGTCTTGATGGTGCGATGGACGAGCTGCGGCAGGTCGCGCCAGCGATAGTCGCGGTAGACGAACATCGTCACCAGGAAGGCGTAGACGCAGGCGACCGACGCCGATTCCGTCGCGGTGAAAACGCCCGACAGGATGCCGCCGAGGATGATCACCATCGTCAGCAGGCCCCAGAACGCCTCGACGACGATCCTCAGCGCCTGGCGCAGCGGCATCGGCTCGCCCTTCGGGAAGCCGTTGCGGTGCGCCATGACGAGGACGAGCACGATGAGCGAGAGGCCGAGCAGCAGTCCGGGGATGAACCCCGCGAGGAACAGGTGTGCGATCGAGATCGTGCCGCCGGCAGCGAGCGAATAGATGACGGCGTTGTGGCTCGGCGGGATGAGGATCGCCTGTACCGAGCCGGCGATCGTGACGTTGATCGCGAAGGCCCGGGGATAGCCGCGCCGCACCATCTCCGGGATCATCACCGAGCCGATCGAGGAGGTGTCCGCCACGGACGAGCCGGAGATGCAGCCGAAGAAGCTGGAGGCCACGATGTTGACGAGGGCCAGCCCGCCACGGATGAATCCGACGAAGACGCCGGCCAGCGCGATCAGGCGTCGCGCCATCCCGCCCTCGGCCATGATCGCGCCGGCGAGCACGAAGAACGGGATCGCGAGCAGGGAGAAGTTGCGGACGCCGTCGGATATCTTGAGCATCACCGCTTCCCAGGGGATGTCGATCCACAGGGCGCCGACGAGGGCGGCCAGACCCAGCGCGTACGCGACGGGGACGCCGATGCCGATGAGCAGGAACAGGCTGCCGAGGAGAACGATCGCGTCCATTTGCGGCCCCTAGTCCGTGCTGCCGCCGTCGCGATAGACGACCGAATCGGACGGTGGTGGGCCGAGCCAGAGCCTCTCCACGATGAAGAGAAGGGTGATCAGGCCGCCGACCGGGCAGGGCAGGTAGGTGATGCCCACGGACAGAAACGGGAACTCTGCGATGACCTGATTCCAGGTGGTCATGACCAGCTCGAACCCGTAGATGACCATGAACGCGCTGAGCGCCGCGAGTGCGAGGTCGACGACGATGGCGAGGATGTGCTGACCCAGCGGCGGCAGGGCGCCGGCGAACATTCGCACCGCGATATGCGCCCCGGCGCGATAGACCGCCGCGGCACCGAGGAACGTGAACATCACCACCAGCAGAATCGCCATCGGCTCCGGCCAGGCCGAGCCACGGTTGAGCACGTAGCGCGTGAAGACGCCCCAGGGGACGATGAGCGTGATCACGATCATCGCGACGCCGGCAATTCCCATGCAGGCGAGGTAGATCGCGTCCATGACGCGACGGTAGCCGTCAGCCATCGGGATGGGCTCTTGCTGGTGCGGCGTTCCCCGGGCATGCGGCGCGCTGCACGGGATCGTCGGCGGCGCCCTCGCGCCGAGCGGGTCGGGACACGAGGGCGCCTTGCCGTCCGAGCGGACCGGCGCCTGCTACTGCACCGCCTGGATGCGCTGGACGAGCTGGGCGTACTTGGCCCCGTACTTGTCCCACACGGCCTTGACGGCGTCCTGGAACGGCTTCTTGTCGGGGAAGGTGATGATCTCGATGCCGGCCGCCTTCATCTTGGCGATCGACTCCTCCTCGCTCTTGTACCAGAGCTCGCGCTGCTCCATCTGCGCCTCCCGCGACAGCTTCCTGATCAGCGCCTGGTCGTCCTTCGACAGCGTCTCCCAGCTCCGCCTGGAGAACACGAAGATCTCGGGGATGATCAGGTGCTCCGTCATCGAGAAGTACTTGGCGACCTGGTAGTGGTTCTGGGCGATGTAGGTCGGCGGGTTGTTCTCGGCGCCGTCCACCACGCCGGTCTGCATCGCGTTGTAGAGCTCGTTGAAGCCCATCGCGATGCCGTTGCCGCCGAGCGCGTTCATGGTGTCCACGAAGATGGGGTTGCCCATCATGCGGATCTTGAGCCCCTTGAGATCGTCGAGGCTGCGGATGGGCTTGCGCGTGTTGTAGACGTTGCGCGAGCCGGCGTTCATCCAGCCCAGCGCGATCAGGCGGGTCTGCGGGTTGGTGCTGATCTTCTCCAGCAGCTCGGCACCGATCTCTCCGTCGATCACCTTCTCCATGTGCTTGGAGTCGCGGAACACGAAGGGCATGTTGAAGACGTTGAGCTCGTCGACGATGGTGCCGACGGGGCCGACGCTGATCCGCGCGATCTGCAATGCGCCGACCTGCGCCTGCTCGATCATCTCCTTCTCGCCGCCGAGCTGCATCGACGGGTACATCTGGATGGTGAGGCGCCCGTTGGTCTGGGTCTCCAGCTTCTTGCCGAGGCGCACGATCGCCTCGACGGTCGGATAGCCCAGGGGATGAACGTCGCTCGCCTTGATGACCATCTTGGTCTGCGCGCCCGCCGGTGCGGCCGCGCCGAACGAGAGCATGGCCGCCGCCGCGGCCGCCAGGACGACGCGTTGAATGAGCATGCTGTCTCCTCCCGGTGCCGCTCTGGGGCGGCGTTCTTATCGGCGAGACGCTAGCATGACCGCGGGATTGCCAACAATCCGCCCATAGGACGGGCGACGAACGGCCGATGCGAGGTGAAATGCCGACGATCTTCCTGACCCACCCCGACAGCGCGCGGCGGCTCTACTACGGCGCCGAGGCCGAGGCAGGGCTGGCCGCCCTGGGTACGCTGCGCCGCAATCCCCACGATCGGCCGCTGACCCCGGACGAGCTGGTCGTGGCGGCGGCCGATTCGGACGTCGTCGTGTCCGATCGGCAGACGCCGGGCCCGGCCGAGCTGTTCGACCGCATGCCCCGTCTCGTCGCCTTCGTCCGCTGTGCCGTCGACGTCCGCAACGTCGATGTCGCGGCGGCCAGCCGCAACGGCATCCTCGCGACCCAGGCGAGCCCGGGCTTCGCCACCGCGGTGGCGGAGTGGATCGTCGGCGCCATGATCGCGCTCGCCCGGGGCACGGCGACGTACGCGGCCGCCTACCATGCCGGCGTTCCGCCCGCGCCGCGCATCGGCCGCGAGATCCGCGGCAGCGTCGTCGGGATCATCGGCTACGGTACGATCGCGCGGCGGCTGGCGCGCCTGCTGGCGCCGTTCGAGGCGCGCATCCTGGTCTACGATCCCTACGTCCCGATCGCGCCCGTCGGCGTCGAGCCGGCCGAGCTGCCGACGCTGCTGGCGGAAGCCGACTTCGTCGTGCCGCTGGCGGTGGCGACGGCGGAGACCGAGAACCTGATCGGCGGCGCCGCCTTGCTGCGCATGAAGCCGACGGCGTTCCTCGTCAACGCATCCCGCGGCAACCTCGTCGATGAGGCGGCGCTGGAGGCCGCCCTCGATGCGGGCCGGATCGCCGGGGCGGCCATGGACGTCGGACGCGCGGCCGACCAGATGCCCTCGCCGCACCTGGCCGCCCGTCCGGACGTGCTGGCGACGCCGCATATCGGCGGCCTCACCCCCGGCGCCATCGCCCACCAGGCGCTGGAGACGGTGCGGCAGGTCGCGGCGGTCCTGAAGGGCACGGCCCCGCCGGGCGCGCTCAACGCCGACGCCGCCCATCGCCTGGCGCGGCTGGGCAACGGCGGCCCAGGGTGAGGGCGCGCGCCATCGGCGTCGACTTCGCCGGCGGCGAGGCGCGGGAACGGAGCCGCGCATGACGGAGCCGGTGTTTCGCACGCGGGGGCTGACGAAGACGTACGTCACCGGCGCGATCGCGGTACATGCGCTGCGCGGCGTCGATTTCGAGGCGGCGCAGGGCGAGTTCCTCGTCCTGCTCGGCCCCTCCGGCTCGGGGAAGTCCACCTTCCTCAACATCATCGGCGGCCTGGACCGGCCGACGTCGGGGCAGGTCTGGTTCCAGGGCCTGGAGCTGGGTGCCCTCGACGACCGCGGACTCACGCTCTATCGGCGCGATCATGTCGGCTTCGTGTTCCAGTTCTACAATCTCGTGCCGAGCCTCACCGCGCGGGAGAACGTGGCCCTGGTGACCGAGATCGCGCGCGACCCGATGCGGCCGGAGGAG
>JADZBA010000475.1 GCA_020852355.1 Alphaproteobacteria bacterium | reverse complement strand
GTCGCCATGGGCAACGGCCTGATCTCGGAGCGCACCGCCTCCGCCATGGCCGCGACTTTCCGCGCCACCGCGGGGGACGACCTCGAGGCACGCCTGATGGCGGCGCTGGAGGCCGGGCGCGACGCTGGCGGCCAGCATGGCGGCCAGCATTCGGCGGCGCTGGTCGTCTATCGCAGCCAGCCTTATCCGCTGGTCGACCTGCGCGTCGATGAGCATGCCGAGCCCATCGGCGAGCTGCGGCGCGTGTTCGACCTCTATCGCCAGCAGATCGAGTACTACGACATGCGCCCCTGGCAGCCGGACGCGCTCGGCGTCGTCGAGGACTGGGTCGCCGCCCGGGCTGCGACGCGTCGGTGACGGTCGCGCCGCGCGGGTGACGACGGCCGGATCGCTGCCGGCCTCGTCGCCGCGGCGCCATCTTGCCCGCCCCGGCGCGGGGTGCCATTTTTTCGCTCGCCGGACGCTCCCCGCCGCCTGCGTGGTCCGCGTCCCTACCCTTGTCCCATCCGGGAGAGAAACACCATGGAACGGCGCAGTTTTCTGGGCGGCGGCGTCGCTGGCGCGGCCACCGCCTTTGCCACCACGCTGGCCGCACCGGCCGTCGCGCAGTCGGCGCCGGAGATCCGCTGGCGCATGACGTCGAGCTTCCCCAAGAGCCTCGACACGCTGTTCGGGGACGCCGAGCTGATCGCCAAGCGGGTCGCGGCCCTGACCGACAACAAGTTCCAGATCCGCGTCTTCGCGGCGGGCGAGGTGGTGCCGGCGCTGCAGGCGTTCGACGCCGTGCAGAACGAGACGGTCGAATGCGCGCAGACCGCGAGCTACTACTATGTCGGCAAGGATCCGACCTTCGCGTTCGACACGACCGTCCCGTTCGGCCCCAACGCCCGGCAGCAGAGCGCGTGGATGCTGCACGGCGGCGGGCTCGAGCTGATGCGCGAGTTCTTCAGGCAGTACAACGTGCTCAGCTTCCCCTGCGGCAACACCGGCGCGCAGATGGGCGGCTGGTATCGCAAGGAGATCAAGTCGCTCGGCGACCTGAAGGGCTTGAAGTTCCGGATCGCCGGCTTTGCCGGGATGATCTTCGCGAAGCTCGGCGCGGTGCCGCAGCAGCTCGCGGCCTCCGACATCTATCCTGCGCTGGAGAAGGGCACGATCGACGCCGCGGAGTGGGTCGGCCCCTACGATGACGAGAAGCTCGGCCTCTACAAGGTGGCGCCCTACTACTACTATCCCGGCTTCTGGGAGGGGCAGGCCCAGCTCTCCGCCTTCGTCAATCTCAACGCCTGGAACAAGCTGCCGGAGGCCTACCGGGCGGCCTTCCAGTCGGCATGCGCGGAAGCCTATGGCGACATGCTCGCCAGGTACGACACGCTGAACCCGCAGGCCCTGCGCCGGCTGGTGGCGGCGGGCGCGCAGCTCCGCCCGTTCTCGCGCGACATCCTGGCCGCGGCCTGGAAGGCGGCGAACGAGATCTACGACGAGACCTCGGCGAAGAACGCCAACTTCAAGAAGGTCTACGAATCGTGGCGGAAGTTCCGCGACGACGAGTTCCTGTGGTTCCGCGTGTCGGAGAACTCGTACGAGAACTTCGCCTTCACCGCCGCGCAGACGGTACGCTGACGCCGGCCCCCGGTCGCCCCGCTCACTTGATGTCGAGCGGGACGACCGGGGCGCCCGCGTCGGGCAAGGGCACGTCGATCCGGATCGTACTCGGATCGACCGCCGGCCCGTGGTCGAGCCAGTAGGTCACGGATTCCGGCCAGAAGATCACGACCAGGACCAGCATGAGCTGCAGCAGGACCCAGGGGATCGCCCCCCAGTAGATATCGCGGCTGAGCACGCTCGCCGGCGCGATGCCGCGCAGGTAGAACAGGGCGAAGCCGAACGGCGGGTGCATGAACGACGTCTGCATGTTCACGCACAGGAGCACCCCGAACCACACGAGGTCGATGCCCAGCTTCTGCGCCACCGGCGCCAGCAGCGGCACGATGATGAAGGCGATCTCGAAGAAGTCCAGGAAGAAGGCGAGCGCGAAGACGAAGGCGTTGACGAAGATCAGGAAACCGACCGCGCCGCCCGGCAGGCCGCTCAGCATGTGCTCGATCCACAGCCCGCCGTCGACGCCCTGGAAGACGAGGCTGAACACCGTCGATCCGACGAGGATGAAGACGACCATGCAGGTGATGCGCATGGTGGTGTCCATGCCCTGCTTCACCAGCGTCCAGGACAGGCGCCCGTGCAGCGCCGCCAGCGCGACCGCACCGACCGCGCCCATCGCCCCCGCCTCGGTCGGCGTCGCGAGACCGAGCATGATGGTGCCCAGCACCAGGAAGATCAGGACGATCGAGGGGACCATGCCCCACAGGACGCGCCGGATCAGCGGCCAGCCGCGGACGCCGCGTGCCTCCGGCGGCAGCGGCGGCATCCAGCCGGGCCGGAAGACGGCGACCCCGGCGATGAACGCCATGAACAGCAGGATCTGCAGGATGGAGGGGCCGATCGCGCCCAGATACATGTCGCCGACCGAACGGCCGAGCTGGTCGGCCAGCACGATCAGCACCAGGGACGGCGGGATGAGCTGGGTGATGGTGCCGGACGCGGCGATCACGCCGGTCGCGAGCTGCATGTTGTAGCCGTAGCGCTGCATCGCCGGCAGCGAGATCATGCCCATGGCGATGACCGAGGCAGCCACCGTCCCGGTGATCGCGCCCAGCACGGCGCCGACGATCACGACCGCGATCGCGAGCCCGCCCGGCACCCGCCCGAAGAGCTGGCCGGTGCCTTCCAGGAGATCCTCG
>JADZBA010000474.1 GCA_020852355.1 Alphaproteobacteria bacterium | reverse complement strand
GCTGCGTGATCTGCGTCGTCAAGCCCGACAGCCGCGGCACCATCATGGCCGCCTCGGCCGATCCGTTCGACCGTCCGGCGATCCGGCCGAACTACCTGTCGACCCGCACCGACGAGCGGGCGCTGCTGTCGGGCGTGCGCCACGTGCGCCGCATCTTCGCCGCGCCGGCGCTGGCGCAGCACAGCCGCGGCGAGATCCAGCCCGGGCCCGACCTGGTGTCGGACAGCGACCTGCTGGCCTATGCGCGGCGCACCGGCAGCACCCTGTACCACCCGGTCGGCACCTGCCGCATGGGCGAGGATCCGCGCGCCGTGGTCGATTCGCGGCTGCGGGTGCGCGGCGTCGAGGGGCTGCGCGTGATCGACGCCTCGGTGATGCCGACCTTGACCACCGGCAACACCAACGCGCCCACGATCATGATCGGCGAGAAGGGCGCCGCGATGATCCGCGAGGACGCCGCCGCCTGATGCATCCTCCCCCTCGCGGAACCCGCGAGGGGGAGGTGCCCCGTAGGGGCGGAGGGGTCATGGGCCACAGGCCTCCGACCCCTCCGTCGCCGTAGGACGGCGACACCTCCCCGCGCGGCGCGCAGGGAGGAATTCGGACTCCGAGCGCCGCGAGGCGGAGGGGGTCGGGAACCGTTCGCTCAGGACCAGAGTCTGCTGCTGGCGAGGTCGGCGCCCTGGCGGCAGGCGGCGAGCTTGGCCCAGACGACGTCCTCGGCGACGTACTCGCTGCCGGCGAAGGTGCCGAAGCCGCAGTCGCTGGAGGCGATCACCCGCTCGCGGTCGCCGACCGCGTCGACCGCCTGGCAGATGCGGCTGGCGACGACCTCGGGATGCTCGACGAAGTTGGTCGTCGAATCGATCACGCCGGGCAGCAGCACGAACTCGGGCGGCAGCCTGGCCTGCTTCAGCGCCGCGTACTCGTGCTGGTGCCGCGGGTTGGCGAACTCGATGCTGAGGCCGCCGACCCGGGCGCCGAACAGCACCGGCAGCACCTTCTCCATGGCGATGTCGTGCAGATGCGGCCCTTCCCAGTTGCCCCAGCAGCAATGCAGCCGCACGCGCTCGCGCGGCACGTTGGCCAGCGCCTCGTTGAGCGCCGCGACGTGCAGCTCGGCGATCGCCAGGAACTCGCGCTCGCTCCTGTCCTGGAACAGCATGGCGCGCTCCATGGCGAGGTCGGGGGCGTCGATCTGCAGCAGGAAGCGGCCGGCGATCAGCTCGTATTCCTTGCGCATCTCGCGCGCCAGGGCGAACACGTAGGCCTCGTGGCTGTCGTAGTGGGCGTTCATCAGGGTGGTGGCGATGATGCCGGGCGAGGCCGCGGTCATGAACGCCTCGACCGGCGGCCGCGGCAGCGCGTCGAGCGTGCCGCGGAACAGCCGGCACTCCTCCTCGGCCGCCGACAGGTCGTCGTAGGAGACGGCGGCGACCGCCTGCGGCGCGTTGCCGACCTTGCTGCGGCGCGGGAAGCGGCGCGAGAGCTGCGCCGCCCAGGCCGGAAACTCGACGTAGTCGGGTGCCCGCGGCCGCTTGGACTCGCCGCCGAAGCCGGTCATGCGCTGGGCGACGTAGGTCTGGAAGCCGACCCGCGGCTGCTCGCCGTCGTTGACGATGTCGACGCCGGCCGCGATCTGGCGGGCGACGACGTGGCGCACGGCGGCCTCGGCCTGGCGCGCCAGCTCGCCGCGGTCGATCGCCTCGCCGGCCTCGTCGCGGATCAGCAGGTCGCTCAGCACGGCGTTGCGCGGCAGGCTGCCGACATGGGTGGTCAGGATGCGATCGCGGCTGGTCTGCATGACGGCGCTTCTCCTCAGTCGACCTTGGCGCCGACGGCCTTGACGACCTCGGCCCATTTGGCGCGGTCGCGCCGCACGGTCGCGCGGAACTGCTCGAGCGTCTCCCAGCGCGGCGTGTTGCCGAGCTCTGCGAGCTTCCGGCGGGTCTCGGGATCGTCGAGCGCCGTCTTGATGGCGGCGTTGAGCTTGGCGGCGATCGCGCCGTCCAGCCCCTTGGGCCCGAAGATCGCGAACCAGGTGTAGCTCTCGGAGCCGGGCAGCCCGGCCTCGTCGATCGTCGGCACGTCGGGGATCGCCGCCACGCGCTTCCTGGTGGTCACGCCGAGCAGCCGCACCTTGCCGGCACGCCAGTGCTGCAGCACCGTCTGCACTTGGTTGAAGATGCAGCAGACGTCGCCCTTGAGCACGGCCTGGATGGCATCGGGGCCGCCGCGATAGGGCACGTGCACCATGTCGAGCCCGGCCTTGGCGTTGAACTCGGCGAAGGCGAGATGCGTGCCGGTGCCGTTGCCGGTCGAGGCGTAGTTGTACTTGCCGGGCGCCGCCTTCACCCTGGCGATGAAGTCGCGCACCGAGGTCGCGTCGATCACCTGCGGGTTGACGGTCAGCACGTTGGAGACGTCGACCAGGGTCGAGATCGGCGTGAAGTCGGCCTCGACGTCGAAGCCGAGCCTGGGATAGAGCGCCGGGTTGACGCCGTGCGTCGCCGCCGTGCCGAGCAGGAAGGTGTAGCCGTCGGGCCGGGCATTGGCGACCACCTCGGACGCGACGTTGCCGCCGGCCCCGGCCTTGTAGTCGAGCACCAGGCGCTGGCCGAGCGACTGCTCGAGCGAGGGCTGCAGCAGGCGGGCGACGACGTCGACTCCCGAGCCGGCCGGGAAGCCCATCAGCACGGTGATCGGCTTGGCCGGCCACTCCTCGGCCCGTGCCGGCTGGACCGACGACAGCACGGACGACAGCGCGGACAACACCACGGGCAGCAGCACGGCGAGCAGGGCCGACAGGGCCTTGGGCATGAGGGACTCCGAAACGGCATCGGGGAGCCGTAGACTAGCGCCTGCCGGGCGAATGCACGAGGAAGCGATTCATGGGCCACATGACCGACGAGCGACGGCTGATCCAGGAGGCGGCGCGCGCCTTCGCGATGAAGGAGGTGCTGCCGGTCGCCAACCGGCTCGACCCCGAGAAGGGCGACATCCCGCCCGAGCTGATCCGGAAGCTGGCCGAGATGGGCTACTTCGGCATCGTCATCCCCGAGCAGCATGGCGGGCTGGGGCTCGGCGTCTTCGAGTACTGCCTGATCACCGAGGAGCTGGCGCGGGCCTGGATGAGCGTCGCCTCCCTGATCGCGCGCGGCAACGGCCTCAGCGCCGGCCGCGGCATGACCGAGGCGCAGCGCGCGGTGTTCCTGCCGCGCGCCGCGCGTGGCGAGTTCCTCGGCGCCGCCGCCATGTCGGAGCCGGCGGTCGGCTCGGACCTCGGCGCCATCGCCTGCCGCGCGCGGCGCGACGGCGACGACTGGGTGATCAACGGCAGCAAGTACTGGTGCACCGTCGCCGACGGCGCCGACTACATCATGCTGGTCGCCCGCACCTCCGACCCGCCGCCGGGCAAGGGCAAGCATGTCGGCCTGTCGTCGTTCCTGATCGAGAAGGCGCGCGGCACCCTGCCGCCCGGCGTCAAGGGCGCCCCGATCCCCAAGATCGGCTACTTTGGCTGGAAGACCTGGGAGCTTGCCTTCGACGACTGCCGGCTGCCCGGCTCGGCGCTGATCGGCGAGGAAGGCCGCGCCTTCTACTACGTCTCGGCCGGCCTCGAGCGGGCGCGCGCCCACACCGCGGCGCGGGCCATCGGCCTGGCGCGCGGCGCGCTGGAGGACGCCACGGCCTATGCCCAGGAGCGACGCCAGTTCGGCCAGGCGATCGGCGAGTTCCAGAACACGCGCTTCCGGCTGGCGCGCATGGCGACCGAGATCGAGGCGGCGCGCCAGCTGCTCCATTTCGTATGCGACGAGATCGACCAGAAGCGGCGCTGCGACAAGGAGGCGGCGATGGCCAAGCTGTTCGCCTCGGAGATGGCCGAGCGCGTCACCTCGGAGGCGCTGCAGATCTTCGGCGGCGCCGGATACACCACCCTGCACGCCGTCGAGCGCTACTGGCGGGATGCCCGGCTGACCAAGATCTTCGAGGGCACGTCCGAGATCCAGCAGCGCATCATCTCCGACCACCTGCTGGGCAAGCCGCGCGGAACGTGAGGACAGGGACATGGACGAGATCGACAGCTTCATCGCCACCGCGCCGGCCCTGCGCTTCGCCTTCGCCATCAAGGCGCGCGTGGCGCCGATCCAGGATCTCGGCATGACGGCGCGCGGCCATCGCCGCATCATCGACATCCTGGGCGGCGAGGTGCACGGGCCGCGGCTCGAGGGCGAGATCCTGCCGGGCGGCGCCGACTGGCAGATCGTGCGCCCCGACGGCACCATCGAGGTGGTCGCCCGCTACACCATCCAGGCGCGTGGCGGCGCCCGGGTCTACGTGCGGAACGAGGGGCTGCGGGTGGCACCGCCCGAAATCGTCGCCCGCATGTCGCGCGGCGAAGCGGTGCCGCTCGACAGCTACCGCTTCCGCACCGCGCCGCGCTTCGAGACCAGCGACCCGGCGCTGCGCTGGCTCGAGACCGCGACCTTCGTCGGCGTCGCCGCCCGCGCCCCCGACCGGGTCGCCATCGGCTTCCACGAGGTGCTGTAGCTCACCAGCCCAGCGCGTAGCCCGGCCGGCGCGGATCGGCGCCGGCGGTCAGGATGCCGCTGCCGAGATCGGCATGGATGGCGCAGACCGCGCCGGCCCGCCAGATCCGGTCGGGCCACCAGGCGACCGCGTGGCCGCGCGCCGCCAGGGCCTCGCCCACGGCGCGCGGGATGCGCGCCTCGACGCACAGCCGGCCGGGCAGATAGTCGTGCGGCTCGAAGCTGTCGGGGAAGCTGTAGGTCGCGACCCTGGGATGCTCGACCGCGTCCTGCGGATCCATGCCGAACAGCAGCATGTTGAGCAGCACCTGGGCCATCGCCTGCAGCGGCACGTCGCCGCCCGGCGTGCCGACCGGCAGCACGAAGCGGCCGGGCGCCACGGCCAGCGCCGGGCTCGGCGTCAGGCGCGGCCGCTTGCCCGGCGCCAGGCGGCTGGGATGGCCGGGCGCGGTCCACGACTGCGAGCCGCGCGACGACGGCACCAGGCCGGTGCCGGGCACGACCGGCGATTCGAACGACACGTCGCTCGGCGTCGCCGACACGGTGTTGCCACAGAGGTCGACGACGCAGATGTACGAGGTGTCGCGCGGCGGGCCGGCCGGCACGCCGTCGCTCAGGCGCGCGCCGCGGCCGGCCGCCGG
>JADZBA010000473.1 GCA_020852355.1 Alphaproteobacteria bacterium | reverse complement strand
AT
Source organism: Alphaproteobacteria bacterium (assembly GCA_020852355.1). GTDB lineage: Bacteria > Pseudomonadota > Alphaproteobacteria > ATCC43930 > Allostellaceae > Allostella. The sequence goes on along the minus strand of JADZBA010000473.1, from coordinate 19,897 downwards.
CATCTCGTGATAGAGGTCGTTGCCCTCGCGGGTGCGCTCGCCGACGCCGGCGAACACCGAATAGCCGCCGTGCGCCTTCGCGACGTTGTTGATCAGCTCCATGATCAGCACCGTCTTGCCGACGCCGGCACCGCCGAACAGGCCGATCTTGCCGCCCTTGGCGTACGGTGCCAGCAGGTCGACGACCTTGATGCCGGTGACGAGGATCTGCGCCTCGGTCGACTGCTCGATGAAGGGCGGCGCCTCGCGATGGATCGGCGACGACATCCTGGCATTGACCGGGCCGCGCTCGTCGATCGGCTCGCCGACGACGTTGATGATGCGGCCCAGCGTCTCGGGGCCGACCGGCACCGAGATCGGCGCGCCGGTGTCGACCGCCGCCTGGCCGCGGACGAGGCCGTCGGTCGTGTCCATGGCGACGGTGCGCACGGTGTGCTCGCCCAGATGCTGCGCCACCTCGAGCACGAGGCGCTTGCCCTGGTGCTCGACGTGCAGCGCGCTCAGGATCGGCGGCAGCTCGCCGTCGAACTTCACGTCGACGACGGCGCCGATCACCTGGGTGATGGTGCCGAGATTGTTCCGCGTCTCCGCCTGGGCTACGGCCATGATCTGCTCCCTTACGTCCTGTCCGGGCGGCGCTCTAGAGCGCCTCGGCGCCGGAGATGATCTCGATCAGTTCCTTGGTGATGGCAGCCTGGCGCGAGCGGTTGTAGACCAGCGTCAGCCTGCCGATCATGTCGCCGGCGTTGCGCGTCGCGTTGTCCATCGCGGTCATCCGCGCGCCCTGCTCGCTGGCATTGTTCTCCAGCAGCGCGCGGTAGACCTGCACCGCGAGATTGCGCGGCAACAGCTCCGCCAGGATCTGCTCCTCGTCGGGCTCGTACTCGTAGACCGCCTGGGCCTCGCCCGACGCCTCGACCGCGGCCGCCTTCGCGGGCGGCGAGAACGGGACGAGCTGCGCCACCGTCACGATCTGCGCGATCGCCGAGCGGAAGCGGTTGTAGATGATGGTGCAGACGTCGAACTCGCCCGCCGCAAACATCGCCGCGATGCGCTGGGCGATCTTCGCCGCACCCTCGTAGCTGAGGCGGGGCCGCTGGAAGTCGGTGATCGTGTCGACGATCAGCCGGTCGTAGTCGCGCCGCAGCTGGTCGCGGCCCTTGCGGCCGACGCACAGGACCTTCACCGTCTTGCCGGCCGAAAGCAGCGTGCGGATCTGCCGGCGCGCCTCGCGGACGATCGACGAGTTGAACGCGCCGCACAGGCCGCGGTCGGCGGTGGCGACGACCAGGAGATGGACCTGGTCCCTGCCGGTGCCCGCCAGCAGCGGCGAGGCGCCGTCCGTCGACGCCAGGCTGCCGGCGAGCGACGCCAGCATCCGCTCCATCCGCTCGGCGAACGGCCGCGCCGCCTCGGCCTGCTCCTGGGCGCGGCGCAGCTTGGCGGCCGCGACCATCTTCATGGCCGAGGTGATCTTGCGCGTCGACTTGACGCTGTTGATGCGGACCCGGAGGTCCTTGAGGCTTGGCATGCGTGCCCGGGGGTCTGCGTGTGCCGGCCGGGATCAGGCGACGAACGTCTTGCCGTAGGCCTGGATGAAGGCCGTCAGCTTGTCTTCCGTCGCCTTCGAGATCTCCTTCTCCCCGCGGATCGCGCCGAGGATGTCGGGCGCCCTCGACCGCAGGTCGGCGAGCAGGCCCAGCTCGAAGCGCCCGACCGCGGCGAGCGGCAGCGGATCGAGGAAGCCGCGCACGCCGGTGAAGAGCGACACCACCTGCTCCTCGATCGGCATCGGCTGGTACTGCGCCTGCTTCAGCAGCTCGGTCAGGCGCGAGCCGCGGGCGAGCAGGCGCTGGGTCGCAGCGTCGAGGTCGGAAGCGAACTGCGAGAACGCCTCCATCTCGCGGAACTGCGCCAGCTCCAGCTTGATGCGGCCGGCCACCTGCTTCATCGCCTTGATCTGGGCGGCGGAGCCGACGCGGCGGACCGAGATGCCGACGTTGATCGCGGGACGGATGCCTCGGTAGAAGAGGCTCGTCTCCAGGAAGATCTGGCCGTCGGTGATCGAGATGACGTTGGTCGGGATGTAGGCCGAGACGTCGCCGGCCTGCGTCTCGATGACCGGCAGCGCCGTCAGCGAGCCCTTGCCCATGGCGTCCGACATCTTGGCCGCGCGCTCGAGCAGGCGGGAATGCAGGTAGAAGACGTCGCCCGGATACGCCTCGCGGCCCGGCGGACGGCGCAGCAGCAGCGACATCTGGCGATACGCGACGGCCTGCTTCGACAGGTCGTCGTAGAAGATCACCGCGTGCATGCCGTTGTCGCGGAAGAACTCGCCCATGGCGCAGCCGGTGTAGGGCGCCAGGAACTGCAGCGGCGCGGGCTCCGACGCGGTGGCGGCGACCACGATCGAGTACTCCAGCGCGCCCGTATCCTGCAGCGTCTTGACGATCTGGGCGACGGTCGAGCGCTTCTGGCCGACGGCCACGTAGATGCAGAAGAGCTTCTGCGAATCGTCGGTCGCCGCGTCGTTGATCTTCTTCTGGTTGAGGATGGTGTCGATGATGACGGCGGTCTTGCCGGTCTGGCGGTCGCCGATGATCAGCTCGCGCTGGCCGCGGCCGACCGGCACCAGCGAATCGATCGCCTTGAGGCCGGTCTGCATCGGCTCGTGCACCGACTTGCGGGCGATGATGCCGGGCGCCTTCACCTCGACCCGGGTGCGCCTCACGTCGGTGAGCGGGCCCTTGCCGTCGATCGGGTTGCCGAGCGCGTCGACGACGCGGCCGAGCAGGCCCTTGCCGATGGGGGCGTCGACGATCGAGCCCGTGCGCTTGACGAGGTCGCCTTCCTTGATGGTGCGGTCGTCGCCGAAGATGACGACGCCGACATTGTCCGTCTCGAGGTTCAGCGCCATGCCGCGGATGCCGCCGGGGAACTCCACCAGCTCGCCCGCCTGCACCTTGTCGAGGCCGTGGACGCGCGCGATGCCGTCGCCGACCGACAGCACCTGCCCGACCTCCGCGACGTCGGCCTCCGCCCCGAAATTGGCGATCTGCTCCTTGAGAATGGCGGAGATTTCCGCCGCACGGATTTCCATCACGCGACCCCTTTCATCGCGAGCTCGAGACGTTGCAGCTTCGTGCGGAGCGAGGAATCGACCATCCGCGAGCCCACGCGGACGATCAGCCCACCCAGAAGCGACGGGTCGACCGACGGGTCGACCGAAACCTTGCTGCCGACCGCGCGGCGCAGCGCGTCGGTGATACTGGCGAGCTGCCCGTCGGACAGCTTCTGCGCCGAGGTCACGTGCGCCGTCACCTCGCCGCGGCGACGCGCCAGCTCGGCGAGGAAGGCCTGGATCATCGCGCCGACCGCGAAGAGGCGCCGGTTGCGCGCGAGCAGGCCGAGAAACTTGCGGGTGAGATCGTCGAAGCCCGCCTTGACGACGATCGCCTCGATCGCGGCGGCCTGCTGCTCGCGGCTCAGCACCGGGCTGCGGACGAGGCGGGCGAGGTCCGCGCTCTCCGCCAGCATGACGCGGAGCTGCTGCAGATCGCGCGCGACCGTGTCGAGGGCCCTGCGCTCGTCGGCGAGCTCGAAGAGCGCGCTCGCGTAGCGCTCGGCCAGCCCGGCGGATACTGACGCATTGGCGGCCACGACACCTTCCCTTTGGCGGTTGGGAGACTGCGTTTGATCGGGAGTGCCGAAACAGGCAATGCACACCCGTCGTGCAGGTCGCCCCGCCCGAACGCGCCGGTTCGATAACATACGCCCCGCGGCGTTGCAACATGGCCGCCGCGCCGCCGGACCGCGGCGCAGCGCCGCGGTCCGCAGGCGCCGGGGAAGGCGTCGGCGATCAGCAGCCCAGGTCGACGCGCTGCCCCTCGCGCCCGGCCGCGTAGCGCTGCGCGCCGCGGCAGACATAGGTGATCGTCAGGCTCTTCGGCTGGCCGTAGGCCGGGTCGCCGCAGAGGTTGTTGTCGGCACGCACCGAGCACTGGTTGCGCCCGTCGCAGCGGCTGGCGACGGCGCCCGTCGCGTTGCACTCGCGGCCGCCTCCGCCGTAGCGCGCATCGACGACACGGATGTCGCTGCGGCCAGGGCCGGGGCCATAGCCGGGACCGGGGCCATAGCCGGGACCGCCCGGCGACGGACGCCCGGAGACGAAAGCCTCGCCGCGGCCGCGTTCGCATTCCAGGCGGATGCGCTGGCCCTCGCGGGCGCGCACATAGTCCTCGTCGGAGCGGCGCCGGCCCTCGCAGGAGAAGCGCAGTCGCAGCTCCTTGACGACACCGGGGGCGGGATCGCCGCAGAGATGGTTGCCGACCTCGATCTCGCACCCGCGGCGGCCGTTGCATTCGCGGGCGATGCGCCGCTCCGCGTTGCAGTAGCGGCCGCGCTCGCCATAGTCGGCGTCGACGATCTCCAGCGCGCTGCCCTGAGCCAGCAGCGCGCCCGGCTCCGGGAGCTGCTGGACATAGCCGTCGCTGACCCCCGCGGCGGCGTAGCTCGGGCCGCCGACATGGGCCCGCTCCTCGACACAGCCTGCGAGCAGCGCCACCGCCGCCAACGCCGTCATCACGCTTCGCATCATCGCTTCCTCCCGCGGCCCCCTTGCCGGCGCCGAGAACGTTAGCGGCCGGTCGGGTGGCTGGCAACGCAACGGCGGTTCAACGCTAGAGGAAGCTGTAAGGATCCACGTCGACCTGGCAGCGGACGCTGCCGGGCAATCGAACGCGTCCCAGCCAGTCGCGCAGGATCGCCTGCAGCGGCGCGTTGCGCGGCGCATTCACCAGGAATCGACGGCGATGCCGGCCGCGCAGCACGGCGAGCGGTGCCGGCGCCGGACCCAGCACCGTGAGGTCGGCGTCGGCCGGCGCCACCCGGGCGAGCGCCTGGGCGGCGCGGTCGACGTCGGTCGCCTTCGGACCCGACAGGATCAGGGCGGCCAGCCGGGTGAAGGGCGGCATGCCGGCGCGGCGGCGGCCGTCGGCCTCGGCCGCGAGGAAGCCGTCGCGATCGCCCGCCGCCAGCGCCCGCATGACGGGGTGGGCGGGATCGAGCGTCTGCAGCAGGACGACGCCCGGCCGGTCGGCGCGCCCGGCACGGCCGGAGACCTGGTGGAGGAGCTGGAAGGTGCGCTCCGTCGCGCGCAGGTCGCCGCCATGGAGGCCGAGGTCGGCGTCCACCACCCCGACCAGGGTGAGCAGCGGGAAATGGTGGCCCTTGGCGACCACCTGCGTGCCGATCAGAAGGTCGACCTCGTGGCGCGCCACCTGCTCGACCAGCGCGTCGATCGCGCGCGGGCCGGTCAGGGTGTCGCTGGCGACGAGCGCGATGCGGGCGGCCGGGAAGCGCGCGGCCGCCTCCTCCGCGAGACGCTCGACCCCGGGCCCGCAGGCGGCCAGCGTGTCCTCCTCGCCGCACGCCGGACAGTTGCGCGGCAGCGCCGTGGAGTAGCCGCAGTGATGGCACTGCAGCCGGCCCGCCAGGCGATGCTCGACGAGCCAGGCCGTGCAGGACGGGCACTCCAGGCGGTGGCCGCAGGCGCGGCACAGCGTCAGCGGCGCGTAGCCGCGACGATTGAGGAACAGCAGCGTCTGCTCGCCGGCCGCCAGCGTCTCGCCGATCGCCGTCACCAGCGGCGGCGAGAGCCAGCGCTGGCGCTCCGGCCGGTCGCGGCGCAGGTCGACCACGCGGATCTCCGGCATCGTCGCGCCGCCGTGGCGGTCGGGCAGGCGCACCGCCGCATAGCGGCCGGTCTCGACGTTGATCACGGTCTCCAGCGACGGCGTCGCCGACACCAGCACGACGGGAATCGCGGCGAGGTGGCCGCGCAGCACCGCCATGTCGCGCGCCTGGTAGATGACGCCGTCCTCCTGCTTGAACGCGCCGTCATGCTCCTCGTCGACGACGATCAGGCCGAGATCGCGGTAAGGCAGGAAGAGCGCCGAGCGCGCGCCGACGACGACCCGCGCGCCGCCGGTCGCGACGGCACGCCAGTTGCGCCGCCGGTCGCGCGACGAGACCTCGGAATGCCACTCGACCGGCGGCACGCCGAAGCGCCGCGCGAAGCGGTCGAGCCACTGCGCGGTGAGCGCGATCTCCGGCACCAGCACCAGCGTCTGCCGGCCCGCGGCGAGGGTCGCCGCGATCGCCTCGAAGTAGACCTCGGTCTTGCCCGAGCCGGTGACGCCGTCGAGCAGCACGGTGCCCGCGCGATGGTCGACGATGCGGGCGCGCAGGTCGGCGGCGGCCATCGTCTGCTCCGGCGAGAGCTCGGGCCCCCGCCGGCGCCAGTCCGGCTCCGGCGGCGGTCGGTCGGCCGCGACCGGCACCGTCTCGAGCCGGCCGGCGGCGACGAGCCCGTGGACGACGCCGGTACCGACGCCGGCCGCGCGTGCGAGATCGCCGAGCGGCCGCGCTATGCCGTCGGCCAGCGCGTCGAGCACGCGGCGGCGGGACGGCGTGATGCGCAGCCCGTCGGCGTCCGCCGCCGCCGCCGGCAGGCGGTAGGCCACCGTCGGCGATGCCGCCGCCAGCGCCGCGACCGGGCCGAGCGACAGGCGCAGCACGGCGCCGGGCGGCGTCACCGTGTAGGCGGCGACGCGTTCGACGAAGCGGCGGTGGACCTCGGGCAGCGGCGGCACGTCGAAGCGCTCGACGATCGGCTTCAGCCGCGCCTCGCCGACGTCGCCCGCCGCCTCGCCCCATACCACGCCGACATAGTGGTTGCCGCCGAGCGGCGCGGCCACGTAGTCGCCCGGCGCCACGGCCATCCCCTCGGGCACGGCGTAGTCGTAGGCGCCCTTCAGCGGCAGCGGCAACAGGACCGCCACGCGGCGGCGCGGCGCGACCGCCGCGGCACAGGGCGAACTGGCGCGGTCCTGCGGCATCGGATAAATTCCAGCCCTTGAGTCGACGCCTTGCGACGCGTCGCCGCCTGCCATTGCCACAGAGGACGCCAGGGGTGAAGTTCTTCATCGATACCGCCGACATCGCCGAGATCCGCGACCTCGCGGCGACCGGCCTCGTCGACGGCGTGACGACCAATCCCTCGCTCGTCGCCAAGACCGGCCGCGACTTCCTGGAGACGGTGGCCGAGATCTGTGCCGTGGTGCCCGGCCCGGTCAGCGCCGAGGTGGCCGCGACCGATCACGAGACGATGCTGGCGGAAGGGCGGCATCTGGCGCGCATCGCCGGCAACGTCGCCGTCAAGGTGCCGCTGACGCCGGCCGGCCTGCGCACCTGCAAGGCGCTGACCGACGAAGGCACGATGGTCAACGTCACGCTGTGCTTCTCGGCGCCGCAGGCGATCCTCGCGGCCAAGGCGGGCGCCACCTTCGTCTCGCCTTTCGTCGGCCGGCTCGACGACATCGGCGCCGACGGCATGGCGCTGATCGCCGAGATCTGCGCGATCTACGGCCGCTATCCCGCGATCCGCACCGAGGTGCTGGTCGCTTCCGTGCGCAATCCCGGCCACGTCACCGCGGCGGCCAAGCTCGGCGCGCATGTGGCGACGCTGCCTCCGGCGGTGCTGCGGCAGATGTTCCATCATCCGCTGACCGACAAGGGGCTGGCGGCCTTCCTCGCCGACTGGGCGAAGACCGGCCAGACCATCCTGCGCCCCGCCAAGGCGGCTGCGGAATAGGCTCGGGGGGAGAGCCCGCGCGATGGCGGACAGGCGCCCCGATCCGGCGGCCGGCACCACGGCCGCCCCCTCGCAGATCAATCCGCCGCCGATCAACGCGGCGCGCGTCGCGGCCTACCTGCGCACGCACCCCGACTTCCTGGTCCGCCATCCCGACCTCGTCGCCGTCCTGACCCCGCCCGCGCCGCAGCGCGGCGAGGCGATCGTCGACATGCAGCAATTCATGCTGATGCGGCTGCAGGCCGAGGTCCGCCGCGTCAAGGACGAGCAGCGCGCGCTCCTGGCCGCCACCCGCGCCAACATGCAGAGCCAGTCGCGCATCCACGACGCCGCCCTGGCGCTGCTCGGCGCGCGCACCTTCGAGCATCTCGTGCATACGCTGACGACCGACCTCGCGCTGCTGCTCGACGTCGACGTGGTGATGCTGTGCGTCGAGACGCCGGACGGCCGCCTGCCGCGCACCGACGCCCACGGCCTCGCCGGCCTGCCGGTCGGCGCGGTGGCGGAGCTGTTCGGACCGGGCCGCGAGGTGCTGCTGCGCGACGACATCGTCGGCGAGGCGCGGCTGTTCGGCTCCGGCGCCGGCCTGGTGCGCTCCGAGGCGATCGTACGCCTGGCGGTCAGCGGCAGCGCGCCGGCGTGCCTGCTGGCGATCGGCTCGCGCGATCCCGAGCGCTTCCATCCCGGCCAGGGAACGGAGCTGCTCGGCTTCCTCGGCAAGGTCGGCGCGCTCTCGATCCGCTCCTGGCTGGACCTGCCGCCGACGTGACCGCGGCGGCTGCGACGCTCGCCGACGCGCGTGCCGCGTGGGCGGCGTGGCTCGCCGCCGAGCGCCGCGCCTCGCCGCACACGCTGGCCGCCTACGGCCGCGACCTCGGCGCCTTCCTCGACTTCCTCGCCGACCATCTCGGCGGGCCGCCGTCGCTGGCGGATCTGCTCGCCCTGCGCCCGGCCGATTTCCGGGCCTGGCTGGCCCGGCGCGCCGGCGACGGCTACGCGCGCACCTCCACCGCGCGCGCGCTTTCGGTGGTGCGCGGCTTCGTGCGCTTCCTCGACCGGCGCGGCTTCGGCCACGCCCCGGCGCTGGCCGCGGTCCGCGCGCCGAAGCTGCCCCGCTCGGTGCCGAAGGCGCTGGCGCCGGCCGGCGCCGCGGCGCTGCTCGAGGTCGCGGACGATGCGGCGCGCCCATGGATCGCGGCGCGCGACGTCGCCCTGCTGTCGCTGCTCTACGGCTGCGGGCTGCGCATCGGCGAGGCGCTGGCGCTGCCGCGGCGCGCAGCGCCGCTCGGCGAGACGCTGACGGTGCTGGGCAAGGGCCGCAAGGAGCGGCGGGTGCCCGTGCTGCCGGCCGTGCGCACGGCGGTCGCCGACTATCTCCGCCTCTGCCCCTACCGCGGCGACGGGCCGCTCTTCCTCGGCGCGCGCGGCGGCGCGCTGCAGCCCGCCGTCGTGCAGCGCCGCGTGCGCGACCTGCGCCGCGCGCTGGGCCTGCCCGAGACCGCGACGCCGCATGCGCTGCGCCACAGCTTCGCCACCCACCTGCTGGCCGCCGGCGGCGACCTGCGCGCCATCCAGGAGCTGCTCGGCCACGCCTCGCTGTCGACCACCCAGCGCTACACCGACGTCGACACCGCCCGTCTCGTCGAGGTCTACAACCGCGCGCACCCGCGGGCGCAGGGGTAGAGCACCCGCCGCATCAGCCCAGCAGGCCGCGCAGCACGAGGATGCCGCCGCCGACGAGGATCGCCCCTTCCAGGACGGCGGAGTGGAAGCCGGCGGAAAAGCGGCGCACCAGCCAGCGGGCGACGAAGGCGCCGGGCGTCGTCGCCGCGCCGATCAGCAGCGCCATCGCCCAGGACGAGGGCGGCATCGCACCGGTCGCCTGGAACATGGCGGTCTTGGCGAGCGAGGTGACGAGGGTGACGGCGCAGTCCGTGGCGATCACCGCCGGCCCCGCCAACCCGGCCGCCATGAAGATCGAGAGCAGCACCACCCCCGAGCCGGCGGTGCCGCCGACGAGCACGCCGTAGCCGGCGCCGGCCAGCGCCATCCCCGGCTCCGACAGGCGGCAGTCCAGCCGCTTCATGGCGCGGCGCAGCGGCACCATCGCGATCAGCATCGCGCCGATGACGATGGCCGCCCCGCGGCCGTGGAGCTGCGCGTAGCCCCAGGCGCCGAGCAGGCAGCCCGGCAGGGCCGCCAGCGACACGATGATCGCGGGGCGGAGCCGCAGATGGGCGCGGAAGACCCAGAATCGGCTGGCGTTGGTGAAGAAGGCGGACATGCCGATGACCGGCACAGTGGCCTCCGCGCCGATGGTCGGCACGAGGACCAGCGGCAGGACGAGGCCCGGGCCATAACCGGCGAGGCCGCCGACGACCGAGGCGGCGAGCGCGACCGCCATGACCAGGACGTACTGGAGGACCGTCACCTCGCCCAGGAGCAGCCCGCCCAGGCCGGCGAGGTCGGGCATGGGCGCGCCGACCCGGGTGCCGGCGGCGGCTAGATGTGCAGGGCGCGGCCGTCGACGGCGAGCGCCGCTTCCTTCACCGCCTCGTTCAGGGTCGGATGGGCGTGGCAGGTGCGGGCGATGTCCTCGGCCGAGGCCCCGTACTCCATGGCGAGCACGCATTCCGCGATCATCGTCCCGGCGTCGGCGGCGATGATGTGGACGCCCAGAATCTTCTCGGTGCGGGCATCGGCCAGGATCTTCACGAAGCCGTCGGTGTCGCCGACGCAGCGCGCCCTGCCGTTGGCGGTCATCGGGAACTTGCCGACCTTGTAGGCGACGCCGGCCGCCTTCAGCTCTTCCTCGTTCTTGCCGACCGTCGCGACCTCGGGCCACGTGTAGACGACGCCGGGAATGGCGTCGTAGTCGATATGGCCCGACTGCCCGGCGATGATCTCGGCGCACACCGCGCCCTCGTCCTCCGCCTTGTGCGCCAGCATCGGACCGCGCACCACGTCGCCGATCGCCCAGATGCCCGGGACGGAGGTGCGGAAATGCTCGTCGATCGGCACCCGCCCGCGCGCGTCCGGCACGATGCCGACCGCCTCCAGGCCGAGGCCGGCGGTGTAGGCGCGCCGCCCGATCGCGACCAGCACCACGTCGCAGGCGATCGTCTCGGCGGTGCCGCCGGCCGCCGGCTCCACCGTCAGCCGGACGCCTTCGCCGGCGGCGTCGGCCGCCGTCACCTTGGTACCCAGGCGGAACTTCATGCCGAGCTTGCCCAGCACGCGCTGCAGCCCCTTGGCGACCTCCAGGTCCATGCCCGGGGTGATGCGGTCGAGGTACTCGACGACGGTGACTTCGGCCCCGAGACGGCGCCACACCGAGCCCATCTCGAGCCCGATATAGCCGCCGCCGACCACGACGAGGTGCCTGGGCACCGCGGACAGCGACAGGGCGCCGGTCGAGGAGACCACGCGCTTCTCGTCGATCGCGACGCCGGGCAGCGTCATCACTTCCGAGCCGGTGGCGATCAGGATGTTGCGCGTCGCCAGGGTCCGCTCGCCGCCGTCGGCGAGGCGCGCCACGACGCGGTCGGCCGCCGCGATGGTGCCGACGCCCCGCAGGCGCTCGATCTTGTTCTTCTTGAAGAGGAAGTCGACGCCGCGCGTGTTCTCGGCGACGACCTTGTCCTTCCACGCCATCATCGCCGGCAGATCGAGCTCGACGCCCGAGACCTTGACGCCCCGGCGGGCCAGCCCGTGCACCGCCTCGTGGAACTTCTCGGAGGAATCGAGCAGCGCCTTGGAGGGGATGCAGCCGACATTGACGCAGGTGCCGCCCAGCGTCGCATCCTTCTCGACGCACGCCACGCGCATGCCGAGCTGGGCGGCGCGGATCGCGGCGACATAGCCGCCGGGCCCGCCGCCGATCACGACGAGGTCGAAGGTCTCCTCGGCCATGGGGCGCTCCTCAGAGGTCGAACAGCAGGCGCTCGGGATCCTCGATGTGCTCCTTCACCCGAACCAGGAAGGTCACGGCCTCGCGCCCGTCGATGATGCGATGGTCGTAGGAGAGGGCGAGGTACATCATCGGCCGCGCCTCGATGCGGTCGCCGATCACCATCGGACGCTGCATCGTCTTGTGCATGCCGAGGATCGCCGACTGGGGCGGGTTGAGGATCGGCGTGGACAGCAGCGAGCCGTAGACACCGCCGTTGGAGATCGTGAAGGTGCCGCCGGTCAGGTCCTCCAGCGTCAGCTTGCCGTCGCGCGCCTTCTTGCCGAGCGCGCCGATCGTCTTCTCGATGTCGGCGAAGGAGAGCTGGTCGGCGTCGCGCACGACCGGCACCACGAGACCCTGCTCGGTGCCGACGGCGACGCCGATGTCGTAATGGTTCTTGTAGACGATCTCGTCGCCGTCGACCTCGGCGTTGACCGCCGGCAGCTCCTTGAGCGCCGCGATCGACGCCTTCAGGAAGAACGACATGAAGCCCAGGCGGACGCCGTGCTTCTTCTCGAAGCCGTCGCGATGGCGCTCGCGCAGCGCCATGACGCGCGTCATGTCGACTTCGTTGAACGTGGTCAGGATGGCGGCCGTGCTCTGCGCCTCCTTGAGGCGCTCGGCGATGCGCTTGCGCAGGCGCGACATGCGCACCCGCTCCTCCCGCGGCCCCGCCTCGCGTGGCGGCTTCGCCGGCGCGGGGGCCGGAGGCGCCGCCGCGGCGGGCGCCGCCGGCAGCTTCTCCAGGTAGTTGACGACATCCTCCTTGGTGACGCGGCCGCCCTTGCCGGTCGCCGGCACCGCCTCGGTCGGGATGTTGCGGTCGGCCGTCATCTTGCGCGCGGCCGGCGACGCAGCCACCGTCGGCGACGCCGCCTTCGCGGGCTCGGGCTTCCCCGCCTCGGGTTTCGGGGCCGCGGGCGTGGCGGGCGCGGGCTGCGCGCTTCCGGTCTTGGCCGCCGGTGCGGCCGCGCCCTCGCTGATCGTGCCGAGCAGGGCGCCGACCTCGACCGTGGCGCCCTCCGCGGCCACGATGTCGGACAGCACGCCGGCGGCGGCGGCGTTGACCTCGAGGGTGACTTTGTCGGTCTCCAGCTCGACGAGCGGGTCGTCCTGCTTCACCGCCTCGCCGACCTTCTTCAGCCAGCGCGCGACCGTCGCCTCGGTCACCGACTCGCCGAGGGCGGGGACCTTGATCTCCGTCGCCATTCTCTACCTCGCTGGAATCGGATGCGCGTTCAGGCGGCGCGGTCGGGGACCTTGCCCCCGACCGCCTGGAGGCCGAGGGCGGCGCCGACCAGCGCGTCCTGCTCCTGGACGTGCCGGCGCAGCAGGCCCGTCGCGGTCGAGGCCGACGGCGGCCGCCCGGCATAGACCGGCCGCTTCGCCTTGGCGCCGATCGCACCCAGCACCGCCTCGATCCGCCGGTCGACGAAGTGCCAGGCACCCATGTTCTCGGGCTCCTCCTGGCACCACACCATCTCGGCCTTCGGGAAGCGCTTCAGCTCGGCCGCCAGAGTCTCCGCCGGAAACGGATAGAGCTGCTCCAGGCGCATCAGGTAGACGTCGTCGACGCCCTTGGCCTCGCGCGTCTCCAGCAGGTCGTAATAGACCTTGCCGCTGCACATCACGACGCGGCGGATCTTGCCGTCGGCCACGATCTTCTTGGCCGTGCCGAGGTCGGCGTCGTCCCACAGCACGCGATGGAACGAGCTGCCCGGGCCGAGCTCCGCCAGGGTGGAGGTCGCCCGCTTGTGCCGCAGCAGCGACTTCGGCGTCATGACCACCAGCGGCTTGCGGAAGGTCCGGTGGATCTGCCGGCGCAGGGCGTGGAAGTAGTTGGCCGGGGTCGTCAGGTTGACGACCTGCATGTTGTCCTCGGCGCAGATCTGCAGGAAGCGCTCCAGCCTGGCCGAGGAATGCTCCGGCCCCTGCCCTTCGTAGCCGTGCGGCAGCAGCAGGACGAGGCCGGACATGCGCAGCCACTTGCTCTCGCCCGAGCTGATGAACTGGTCGATGATGACCTGGGCGCCGTTGACGAAGTCGCCGAACTGCGCCTCCCAGAGGACGAGGCCCTGCGGGTCGGCGAGCGAGAAGCCGTACTCGAAGCCGAGCACCGCTTCTTCCGACAGCGGGCTGTCCCACACCTCGAACGTCGCCTGCCCGTCCTTCACGTGGTTCAGCGGGACGTAGCGTTCCTCGTTCGTCTGGCTGATCAGCACGGCATGGCGCTGCGAGAAGGTGCCGCGGCCGCTGTCCTGGCCCGACAGCCGCACCGGCCGGCCCTCGGCGCACAGCGTCCCGAAGGCCAGCGCCTCGCCCGTCGCCCAGTCGATGCCCTCGCCCGTCTCGATCATCCGCCGCTTCGCGTCGAGCTGGCGGACGATTTTGCGGTTGACGTCGAAGCCGTCGGGCACCCGCGTCAGCGCGACCCCGATTTCCTTCAGCGTGTCGAGCGGCACGGCGGTCTCGCCGCGACGGTCGTCGGCGGTGGCGACGCCGAGGCCGGTCCAGGCACCCTCCAGCCAGTCGGCCTTGTTCGGCTTGTAGCTCTTGGCGGCGTTGAACTCGACGTCGAGCATGGCGGCGAATCGCTCGACCATGGCGTCGGCCTCGCCCGGCTGGACGATGCCCGAGCGTTCCAGCCGCTCCGCGTAGATCTGCCGCGCCGTCGGCAGCTTCTCGATCTGGCGATACATCAAGGGCTGGGTGAACGCCGGCTCGTCGCTCTCGTTGTGCCCGTGCCGGCGATAGCAGACCATGTCGATGACGACGTCGCGCTTGAAACGGTGACGGAACTCGGTCGCCATGCGCGCGACATGGACGACCGCCTCCGGATCGTCGCCGTTGACGTGGAAGATCGGCGCCTGGACCATCTTGGCGACGTCGGTGCAGTAGGGGCCCGAGCGCGCGTACGCCGGCGCGGTGGTGAAGCCGATCTGGTTGTTGACGACGACATTGATCGTGCCGCCCGTGCGGTAGCCGCGCAGCTCCGACAGCATCAGCGTCTCGGGCACCACGCCCTGGCCGGCGAAGGCCGCGTCGCCATGGATCAGCAGGCCGATCACCTGGTTCTTCTCGACGTCGCCGCGCTGACGCTGCTTCGCCCGGACCTTGCCGAGCGTCACCGGATTGACCGCCTCGAGATGCGAGGGGTTGGCCGACAGCGACAGGTGGACGACATTGCCGTCGAACTCGCGGTCCGACGAGGTGCCCATGTGGTACTTGACGTCGCCCGAGCCCTGGACGTCGTCGGGCTTGGCGGCGTTGCCCTGGAACTCGGAGAAGATCGCCGCGAAGGGCTTGCCCATGAAGTTGGCGAGCACGTTCAGCCGGCCGCGATGGGGCATGCCGAGGACCAGCTCGCGCACGCCGAGCTGGCCGCCGCGCTTGACGATCTGCTCGAGCGCGGGGATCAGGCTCTCGCCGCCGTCGAGCCCGAAGCGCTTGGTGCCGGTGTAGCGGCGATCGAGGAAGCGCTCGAACGTCTCGGCCGCGGTCAGCCGTTCCAGGATCGCCCGCTTGCCCTCGCGCGTGAAGTCGGTCTGGTTGCGCTCGCCCTCGATGCGCTCCTGGATCCAGACGCGCTCCTCCGCATCGGCGATGTGCATGTACTCGACCGCGACGTGGCCGCAGTACGTGTCGCGGAGGATCTGCACGATCTGGCGCAGGGTCGCCGTCTCGCGGCCGAGTACCCGGTCGATGTAGATCGGCCGGTCCCAGTCGTCCTCCTCGAAGCCGTAGCTGGCGGGGTCGAGGTCGACATGCATCGGCCGCTGCTCGAGGCCGAGCGGGTCGAGGCGGGCGATGAGGTGGCCGCGCACGCGGTAGGCGCGGATCAGCATCAGGGCGCGGACCGATGCCTGGATCGCCTGGCGCGTCGCGTCGGCGGCGTCGGCCAGCGGCGGGCGGATATGGCCGGCCGCGGCGGCGGCCGCTGCCGCCGCCGCGGCGGCATGGCCGTTCACATGGGCGATGATGCCGCCCGCCCGCGGCGCCCAGCTCGCGCCCTTCAGATCCTGGAGGACGGCCGCGCCGTCGTCCTCGAGGCCGCGGAAGAACTGCGCCCAGCCGGGATCGACCGCGCCGGGATTCTCCACGTAGCGCTCGTAGAGCTCGGCGATGAAGGGCGCGTTCGCGCCCGACAGGAACGTGCTTTGGTCAACGCTCACGGATCACGATCTCCAGGCCGCCGGCCCCCACGGCGGCGATCAGCCTTTCAGGACCTTCAACATGGTGGTGCCGAGGGCCGCCGGGGAGTCCGCGACGGCGATCCCGGCCGAGCGCATCGCCTCCATCTTGTCCCCGGCCCCGCCCTTGCCGCCCGAGATGATGGCGCCGGCATGCCCCATGCGCCGGCCCGGCGGCGCCGTGACGCCGGCGATGAAGCCGACCACGGGCTTCTTGCGCCCGGCCGACTTGAGCAGCGCCGCCCCGTCCTCCTCGGCCGAGCCGCCGATCTCGCCGATCATGATGATCGCCTGGGTCTCGTCGTCGGCCAGGAACATCTCGAGAACCTCGACGAAGTTCGTGCCGTTGACGGGGTCGCCGCCGATGCCCACGCAGCTCGACTGGCCGAGGCCGGCCGCCGTCGTCTGGGCCACCGCCTCGTAGGTCAGGGTGCCCGAGCGCGAGACGATGCCGACCTTGCCGCGCAGGTGGATATGGCCCGGCATGATGCCGATCTTGCACTCGTCCGGGGTGATGACGCCGGGGCAGTTCGGCCCGATCAGCCGGCTCTTCGACCCCGACAGGCCGCGCTTCACGCGCACCATGTCGATCACCGGGATGCCCTCGGTGATGCATACGATCAGCGGGATCTCCGCATCGACCGCCTCCAGGATGGCGTCGGCGGCGAACGGCGGCGGCACGTAGATGACCGAGGCGTTCGCCCCGGTCTTCGCCACCGCCTCGCCGACCGTGTCGAAGACCGGCAGGTCGAGATGGCGGGTGCCGCCTTTGCCGGGCGTCACGCCGCCCACCATCTTGGTGCCGTAGGCGATCGCCTGCTCGGAATGGAAGGTGCCCTGGGCGCCGGTGAAGCCCTGGCAGATCACCTTGGTCCCGGCGTCGACGAGGATCGACATCAGGCTGCCTCCTTCACCGCTTTGACGATCTTCTCGGCCGCATCGGCGAGGTTGTCCGCCGAGGTGATGGCGAGCCCGGACTGCTTCAGGATCTTCTTGCCGAGGTCGACGTTGGTGCCCTCCAGCCGTACCACCAGGGGCACGTGCAGGCTGACCTCCTTGGCCGCCGCCACCACGCCCTCGGCGATGACGTCGCAGCGCATGATCCCGCCGAAGATGTTGACGAGGATGCCCTCGACGTTGGGGTCGGAGAGGATGAGCTTGAAGGCGGTCGTCACCCGCTCCTTGGTGGCGCCGCCGCCGACGTCCAGGAAGTTGGCCGGCAGGCCGCCGTAGAGCTTGATGATGTCCATCGTCGCCATGGCGAGCCCGGCGCCGTTGACCATGCAGCCGATGTTGCCGTCGAGCTTCACGTAGTTGAGGCCGTGCCGGCCGGCCTCCAGCTCGGTCGGGTCCTCCTCGTCCTCGTCGCGCAGCCCCGCGACCTCGGGCTGGCGGTAGAGGGCGTTGTCGTCGAAGTTCATCTTGGCATCGAGGGCGATCAGCTCGCCGGCGCCGGTGACGACCAGCGGGTTGATCTCGACGATGCTGGCGTCGAGGCCGACGAAGGCGGCGTGCATCGCCGTCATGAACTTCACGGCGGCCGCCACCTGCTTGCCCTGCAGGCCGAGCGCATAGGCGAGCTTGCGGGCATGGAAGGCCTGGAAGCCGGTCGCGGGGTCGATCGCCACCTTCACGATCTTCTCCGGCGTCGCCGCCGCGACCTCCTCGATCTCCATCCCGCCCTCGGTCGAGGCCATGACGGTGATGCGCTGGGTCCCGCGGTCGATCAGCATGCCGAGATAGAGCTCGCGGGCGATGTCGCAGCCCTCCTCGACATAGACCCGCTTGACCTCGCGGCCCGCCGGGCCGGTCTGATGGGTGACGAGCGTCATGCCGATCATCTTCGCCGCCGCGGCGCGCACGTCGGCCTCGGACTTGACGACCTTGACGCCGCCGGCCTTGCCGCGGCCGCCGGCATGGATCTGGGCCTTCACGACCCAGACCGGGCCGCCCAGCGCCCGAGCCGCCGTGACGGCTTCCTCCTCGGTGTAAGCCACCTGGCCCCGCGGCACGGCGACGCCGTACTTCTGCAGGAGCGCCTTTGCCTGGTACTCGTGGATGTTCATCGCGGGACCATTCTGTTGGGCCGGGACGCGAGATGGGCGCGGCCGGGACCGGGCGCCCGCAGCGGCACCGCCCCTGGCGGAACGCCAGGGGCGACGCGGGGCGGCTAATCTAACAAGTTTCTGTTGCGCTGCAACGACGGGCGCGCCGGCCGTCCGGCATCACGCCGGCATCATGCCCTTGGTCACGTCGATGAGGCCCTTCACGGCACCCACCGACTTGTCGAACATGGCCTTCTCCTCGGCCGTCAGCGCGATCTCGACCACCTTCTCGACCCCGCCGCCGCCGATGATCACCGGCACGCCGACATAGAGACCGTTCACACCGTACTCGCCCGACAGCCACGCCGCGCAGGGCAGCAGGCGGCGCTTGTCGCGCAGGTAGCTCTCGGCCATCTGGATGGCGGCCGAGGCCGGCGCGTAAAAGGCGGAGCCGGTCTTCAGCAGCCCGACGATCTCCGCGCCGCCGTCGCGGGTGCGCTGGACGATCTTGTCGATGCGCTCCTGCGTCGACCAGCCCATGCGGACCAGGTCCGGCACCGGGATGCCGGCGACGGCGGAATAGCGCACCAGAGGGACCATGGTGTCGCCGTGCCCGCCCAGCACGAAGGCCGTGACGTCCTCGACCGAGACCTTGAACTCCTCGGCGAGGAAATGCCGGAAGCGGGCGGAATCGAGCACGCCGGCCATGCCGACGACCCGGTTGTGCGGCAGGCCGCACGCCTCGCGCATCACCCACACCATGGCGTCGAGCGGGTTGGTGATGACGATGACGAAGGCATCGGGGCAATGCGCCTTGATGCCCTGGCCGACCTGGGTCACCACCTTGGTGTTGATGCCGATCAGGTCGTCGCGGCTCATGCCCGGCTTGCGCGGGACGCCGGCGGTCACGATCACCACGTCGGCGCCGGCGATCACCGAATAGTCGCTGCCGCCGGCCAACGTCGCGTCGAAGCCCTCGATCGGGGCCGCCTGGGAGATGTCGAGCGCCTTGCCCTGGGGAACGCCGTCGACGACATCGAACAGCACGACGTCGCCCAGCTCCTTGAGCCCGGCGAGGAGAGCCAGCGTCCCGCCGATCTGGCCGGCGCCGACGAGGGCGATCTTGTTGCGAGCGATCTTTCCGCGAGCCATGAGGGATTCCTCGCATGCGGCTGAAGGGCCCGGCAGGGCGGGCCGATGGCGATGAAAAGCGGCGCGCGGCGGGTCGCCGGGCGTCGCGAGGGCCGCTTGTTAGCGCGAATGCCCGGGCGGGGCAAGCCGGCCCGCCGCCGGCACGACGCCTATCGCCGCAAGCCGAGGATGTCGGCGACCCCCAGGAACTGCTCGGTGCAGGTCGCCATGTAGACGGGGAGCGCGGCATGGTCGATGTCGATCGGCACGTAGCCACCGTCGATCATGGCCTTGCGGTAGGCGGGGTCGTGGTTGATCGCGGCGAACAGCTCCGACAGGCGGGCCCGGATCGCCGCCGGGACGCCCTTGGGCACCGCGACGCCGCGCTCCGCGCCGCCGCGCAGCGCGATGCCCTTCTCGTCGAAGGTCGGCACGTCGGGGAAGAGCGGGTGGCGCTCGCCCATCGCGACCGCGAGCAGCCGCACCTTGCCCTTGAGTTCGACGCCGGCGGTCGTGAAGTTCCACATCGCGTCGACATGCTTGCCGAGCAGCGCCTCCATGGTCGCCCCGGTGCCGGTCAGCGCGACATAGCGGGTGGCGATCCCGGCCGCGCGGTCGAAGAGCTGCTGGGCGACGTGGTTGGCGGTGTGCAGCCCGGTGCCGGCGACGGTCACGCCCCCCGGCCGCTCCCGAGCGACCCGGATGAAGTCTTCGAGCGAGGCGATCGGGCTGCCGGCAGTGACCACCAGGGCGTGTGGCGTCGCCTGGAACAGGTAGACAGGGGCGATGTCCTCGGTCCGGTATCCGACGTCGCCGGACATCGGCTGCAGGAAGATGTGCGGGAGGTTGATCCCCATGAGGGTGTAGCCGTCGGCCGGCAGGCTGTTGAGCTGCGCCCAGGCGAAGGCGCCGCCGCTGCCGGGCT
>JADZBA010000472.1 GCA_020852355.1 Alphaproteobacteria bacterium | reverse complement strand
GGCTGCAGCGGCAATCCCGTCTTTCCCGAGGTCTTCCGCCGCCCGGCGACGTCGGTCGGTGCCAGCCTGGAGGCGGTGCGCCGCATCGCCGGCGGCGGCATCGCCTACAACCCCGCGGGCGGGACGCATCACGGCCGCCGCGATCGGGCGAGCGGCTTCTGCTTCTTCAACGACCCGGTGCTGGCGATCCTGGCGCTGCGCGACCGCGGGCTCGAGCGCGTCCTCTATGTCGACCTCGACGCCCATCATGGCGACGGGGTGCAGGACGCCTTCGCCGACGACGAGGGCGTGCTGACCATCTCCATCCACGAGGCCGGCCGCTGGCCCTACAGCGGCGCCCTCGACGACCGCGCCGAGGGCATGGCGCGCAACCTGCCGGTGCCGCCCGGCTTCAACGACAGCGAGCTCCGGGCGATCGTCGAGGACGCCCTGCTGCCGCTGGGGACGCGCTTCGCGCCCGAGGCGCTGGTCATCCAGTGCGGCGCCGACGCGCTGGAGGAGGACCCGCAGAGCCGGCTGTCGCTGTCGAACAATGCGCTGTGGCATGCGGTCGGCAGCCTGCTGCCGCTGGCGCCGCGCGTCCTGGTGCTGGGCGGCGGCGGCTACAACCCATGGTCGGTGGCGCGCTGCTGGGTCGGGGTGTGGGCGACGATCGCCGGCCACCCGCTGCCCGAGGCGCTGCCGCAGCCGGCGGAAGCGGTGCTGCGCGCCCTCGACTGGCACCACAGCCGCGGCCGCAACCCGCCCGACCATTGGTTCACGACGATCGCGGATGCGCCACGTCCGGGACCGGTGCGCGAAGAGGTGCGGGCGGCCATCGCCGCGGTCCTGGCGCCCTGAGGGCGCGACGGCCGGCCGCCTTCCGCGCCGGCCGCCGCTCGGCTATGAGGAGATCATGATCGCCTGGACTCGTCGCCGCCTCGTCGCCGCCGCGTTCGTCCTGCTCGCGGTACCCGCCGCGGCCCAGCTCGTCGGCTTCGCCACCTCGCCGCTGGCGATCGAGACCGCCGACGGCAGGCGCCACGCCTTCACCGTCGAGCTGGCGCTCAGCAACGCGCAGCAGATGCAGGGGCTGATGTATCGCCGGTCGCTGGCGCCCGATCGCGGCATGCTGTTCGTCTACGAGGAGGACGCGCCGCTGGCGATGTGGATGAAGAACACCTACGTGCCGCTCGACATGCTGTTCCTGAAGGCGGACGGGCGGATCATCAACATCATCGAGAACGTGCCGCCTCAGACGCTCGACAGCCGGCCGTCGGACGGCCCGGCGCGCGCGGCCCTGGAGCTGGCGGCGGGCACCGCGGCACGCCTGGGCATCCGCCCCGGCGACCGTGTCGTGCACGAGCGGCTCGCCGGCAAATGAGCGTGGCCGCCGCCGAGCGGGCGCTGGCGGCCCGCCGCTGGACCGAGGCGCTGGCCGCCGCCGACGTCGCGCTGGCCGCGACCCCCGGCGACGCCGCGGCGCATCGCGGGCGCGCCGTGGCGCTGCTGCAGCTGCGCCGGCTGGCGGAGGCCGAGGCGGCGCTGGCCGCCGCGCTGGCGGCCGACCCGTCCCATGCGCCGGCCCGCGCGACGCTGGCCGCGCTGCGGCTCCTCCAGGGCCGCGTCGCCGATGCCGCGTCCGAGGCCGAGCTCGCGATCGCGGCCGACCCGCGCCAGGGCGACGCGCGGGTCGTGCGCGCCCAGGTGCGGCTGGCGGCCGGCGACGTCGCCGGGGCCCTGGCGGATGCCGACGCCGCCGTCGCGTCCGCCGCGGCGGTGCCCTCGGCGCTGGCCACGGCACGCGCGGTGCGCGGGCGGGTGCTGCGCCGCGCCGAGCGGCCGGAGGAGGCGCTGGGCGAGCTGCGCGCGGCGGTGGCCATCGAGCCCGCCCATGGGCCGTGGCGGGCGCTGCTGGCCGATGCGCTCGCCGAGGCGCTCGACTTCGCAGCGGCCGAGCCGGAATGGCGCGCCGCCATCGCCGCGGCACCCGGCACCGGCCGGCTGCACGCCCAGCTCGCCGGAACCCTGGCGGAGCTCGGCCGCCTCGACGAGGCCGAGCGCGAGGCGCGCCTGGCGCTGTCGCTGGCGCCCGAGGACACGCTGGCTCCGGTCGCGCTGGCCGGCATCCTGCTGGCGCAGGGGCGCGGCGGGGAGGAGGCGCTGGCGCTGCTGCGCGGCGTCCGTGCCCGCCAGCCCCGGGCCGCCAAGCCGGTCGCGCTGGAGGCCATCGCCCTCTCGGCCCTGGGGCGGCACGACGAGGCGGCGGCGCTGCTGGCGCTCGACCGGCTGCCCGCCGTCGTGCAGCCCTCGCTGCCGGCGGGTTTCGCCGACCGTGCCGCATTCCACGCCGAGCTCGTCGCCGGCATCGAGGCGGACCGCACGCTGGCCTGGGAGCCGGCGGCCACGACGACGCGCCGCGGCTACCAGACGCGCAACCTGCTGCGCCACGCGACGCCGCCCTTCCTGGCGCTCCGCGGCCTCATCCTGGGCGCCGTCGAGCGCTGGGTGGCGGGCCGGGCCGACCATCCCTGGTTCGCGCGCTTCCCGCGCAACGTCTCCGTCTACGCCTGGGCGACGGTGCTCGAAGCGGGCGGCGCGCAGCTCGCCCACATCCATCCCTCGGCGATCGTCAGCGGCGTCTACTACGTGCGCGTGCCCGCGGCGATCGGCGCCGGGGCCACCGCCGGCTGGATCGAGCTCGGCCGCCCGCCGGCGGTCTTCCCGGTCGCCGGCGAGCCGCCGACGCGATCGGTGCAGCCGACGGAAGGGGCGATGCTGCTCTTCCCGTCCTGGCTCTACCACCGCACCTTCCCGTTCGAGAGCGCCGAGCGCCGCATCTCCATCGCCTTCGACGTGATGGCCGGGTAGGGCGCCCGGCGGGGGGTGGCCATGAGCGGGTCCATGCGCGTCGTCGCCGCGTTCGCGGCACTCGTTCTCTTCGCGGTTCCGATCGCTTCCCCGGCGCATGCTGGGAGCCGGCGCCGGCCGAGGTGCCGGGCTGGTCGGCCGACGGCCTCGCTCGGGCCCGCGACTGGTCGCGCCGCGTCGCGCCGACCGCCGCGGTGATGATCGTCCGCCACGGCGGCCTCGTCGCCGAATGGGGCGACACGGCGACGCCCTCGAACCTGCATTCCGGCCGCAAGAGCCTGCTGAGCGCCCTCGTCGGCATCGCGGTGGCCGAAGGCAGGATCGACCTGCGGTCGATGATCGCGGATCTCGGGATCGACGACGACCCGCCGGCGCTGACGCCCGTCGAGAAGCAGGCGACGGTCCACGACCTGCTCGCCGCGCGCTCGGGCATCTACCACCCCGCGCTCTACGAGACCGCCGCGATGGCCGCCGCCCGGCCGGCCAGGGGGAGCCATCCGCCGGGGACCTTCTGGTACTACAACAACTGGGACTTCAACGCGCTCGGCACGATCTACGAGCGCG
>JADZBA010000471.1 GCA_020852355.1 Alphaproteobacteria bacterium | reverse complement strand
TCCTCAAGGGGGTCTTCGCCGGATTCAAGCGTGCGCGCGGCGATTCCGGCGCGCTGCTCAACGACGCGGTGCATTTCGTCGACCTGTTCGCCTGGCTGGTCGGCGCGCATCCGGCGGCCGTGCATTGCATCACCCGCGATCATTTCGGGCGCGGCTTCGAGGACCTGGCGTTGCTGACGCTCGAATATCCGTCGGGCGTTGTGGCCCATGTCGAGACGGGCTATGTCCAGCCCGGTCGCTGGCCCGACGCGGTGGTCGCGGGCGCGATCACGTCGAAGGAGATCCAGGTGAGCGGCAGCGAGGGGGCGATCGAGATCGATTTCGCCGCCGAGACCTTCGTGCGCCATAGCGTCCGTCACGCGCTGCGCGACGGGCTCTGGCAGCCGGAATTCGCCGGCAGCGACCGGCTCGACGTCGCGGCCGCCGATCCCGTCGCCGTCGTCGGGGCCGAGCTGGCCGACTTCCTGCGCTGCATCGCCATCGGCGCTGCGCCGGTCGCCGGCCTCGATGAATGCGGCGTCGGCCTCGCCCGCGTGCTCGATGCGGCACGGCGGTCGGCCGCCGAGGGCGTCGTGGTCCGGGTGGCGTCGTGAAGCCGTTCCGACTGTCGCTCTGCAACGAGGTGATCGCGGCGCTGCCGTTCGACCGGCAATGCGCGCTCGCCGCGGCGCTCGGCTATGACGGGTTGGAGGTGGCGCCCTTCACCTTCGGCGACCGGCCGCACCTCCTCGATGCGGCGATCCGGCGGGGCATCGTCGACGCGGCGAAGGCCGAGGGAATCCGGGTCTCGGGGCTGCACTGGCTGCTGGTGAGGCCCTCGGGTCTCTCGATCACCTCCGACGACGCGACGGTGCGGGCGGCGACCATCGACGTCATGCGCCGGCTCGTCGGCCTGTGCGCCGAACTCGGCGGCGACGTGCTCGTGCACGGCTCGCCGGCGCAGCGGCGCCTGCCCGAGGGCCCGGGGGCGGCAGCGGCGCGGGCCCGGGCCGTCGACGCGCTCGCCGCGGCGGGCGAGGAGGCGGCGCGCGCCGGCGTCGTCTATTGCCTGGAGCCGCTGGCGCCGCCCGACGCCAATTTCGTCAACGATGTCGCCGAGGCCGCCGCGATCGTGCGCGCCGTCGGCAATCCCGCGCTGCGCACCATGATCGACTGTAGCGCCGCGGGCGCCGCCGAGACGGAGCCCGTCGCGGCCCTGATCGACCGCTGGCTGCCGACCGGCCTCGTCGCCCATGTCCAGGTCAACGACCGCAATCGGCGCGGCCCGGGCCAGGGCGAGGAACGCTTCGCACCCATCCTCGCGGCGCTGCAGCGGCAGCGCTATGCCGGATGGATCGCCGTCGAGCCGTTCGACTACGTTCCCGACGGGCCGGGTGCCGCGGCGCGTGCGGCGGGCTATCTGCGTGGCATCGAGGAGACGCTGGCATGGCGCAGTTGAGCGCGGTCGCCGTCGCGGTCGAGGAGATCCGTCTCTACGAGTGGCCCTACCGTCTGCGCCTGCCGTTCCGCTTCGGCGTCATCACGGTGACCCAGGGCCGCCAGGCGGTGGCGCGCGTGCGCGTGCGCCTCGCCGACGGCCGCTCGGGGTGGGGTGTGGCGGCCGAGGCGCTCGGCGCCAAGTGGTTCGACAAGAACCCGGCCCTGTCGGACGCCCAGAACCTGGACCAGCTGCGCGCCGCGCTCGCCATCGCCGGCGACCTCTATCGCGCGGCCACGCCGCGCACGCCCTTCCGGCTGTGGGCCGACCATTACGGCGCGCAGATCGCCGAGGGTGCCCGCCGCGGCCTGCCGCCGCTGGTCGCCGGCTACGGCCCGGCGATGCTCGACCGCGCGATCGCCGACGCCGCCTGCCGGCTGCTCGGCATTCCGTTCTATGCGGCGGTGCGGCGCAACCTGCTGGGCATCGAGCCGCACCCCGTCGCCCCCGATCTCGCGGGCTTCATCTTCGAGCCCTTCCTGGAAGGGCTCGCCCCGGGCGAGCGGATCCATGTGCGCCATACCGTCGGCCTCGTCGATCCGATCACCGCCGCCGACCAGGATGCCGGCACCAGGGTCGGGGACGGGCTGCCCGAGACGCTGGAGGAGGTCGTCGCCGGCTACGGCCATCGCTACTACAAGCTGAAGGTCGGCGGGAACGTCGCCGCAGACGTCGACCGGCTCGTGCGCATCGCGGACGTGCTCGACCGCCAGCCCTACCCGTATCTGGTCTCCCTCGACGGCAACGAGCAGTACGAGGATGCGGCCGCCGTGGTCGGGCTGTGGCGGGCGATGGCGGCCGAGCCGCGCCTCGGCCGGCTGCTCGCCTCCATCCTCTATGTCGAGCAGCCGATCAAGCGGCAGAACGCGCTGTCCGCGCCGGTCGCGGCCCTCGCCGCCCACCGGCCGGTGATCATCGACGAATCCGACGGCGAGATCGGCGCGTTCGTCACCGCGAAGGCCCTCGGATATCGCGGCGTCTCGTCGAAGAACTGCAAGGGCTTCTACAAGTCGATCCTCAACCTCGCGCGCTGCCGCGCCTGGAACGCGGCCGATGGCGAGGGCCGCTACTTCATGTCGGCCGAGGACCTGACGACGCAGGCGGGCGTCTCCGTGCAGCAGGACCTGGCGCTGGTGAACCTGCTCGGCCTCGACCATGTCGAGCGCAACGGCCATCATTTCATCGACGGCTTCGCCGGCCGCCCCGATGCGGAGGCGAATGCCTTCCTCGCCGCCCATCCCGACCTCTACCACCGCCAGGGCGGGCGCGTGCGCATGCGCATCGTCGACGGCGAGGCGGCGATCGGCTCGCTGGCGTGCGTCGGCTTCGCCGCCGGGGCGCTGCCGGACT
>JADZBA010000470.1 GCA_020852355.1 Alphaproteobacteria bacterium | reverse complement strand
GGGCGGTGTCGCGGGTCGCCTCGCGCCGGGCGCAGCACACGATCTCGGCGGCCAGCCCCTCGCGCCGCGCCACCCGCGCCAGCGACGACCCGATCAGCCCGATCCCGACCAGCGCCAGACGGCGGAACATGGGCTCAGCCACGGTGCGCCACGAAGTCGCCGAGTGCCGCCGCGACGACGCGGCATTCCTCCTCGCCGCCGACCGTGACGCGCACGCAGTCCGGCAGGCCGTAGCCGCCGACGCCGCGCACCAGGATACCGCGCGTCTTGAGGAAGGCGAGCGCCGCGGCGGCGTCGCGGCCCGGCTCGGCCGGGAAGCGCACCAGGACGAAGTTGGCGACGCTCGGATGGACCGTCAGGCCGAGCGCGCGCAGCGCGTCCGTGAGCCAGCCGCGCCAGCGCGTCGCGGCCGCGCGCGAGGCGGTGACGAACGCCTCGTCCGCGATCGCGGCGACACCCGCCTCCTGGGCGGCGAGCCCGACGTTGAAAGGGCCGCGGATCCGATGGATGACGTCGACGATCCCGGGCGAGCCGTAGAGCCAGCCCAGCCGCAGCCCGGCCAGCGCGTAGATCTTCGAGAAGGTGCGGGACATGACGACGTTGTCCGCCGCGTCGACCAGCTCGACGCCGCAATCGTAGTCCGCCTCCTCGACATACTCGGCATAGGCGGCATCCAGCACCAGCAGCACGTCGCGGGGCAGGCCGGCATGCAGCCGCCGCATCTCGTCCTGGGGCAGGTAGCTGCCGGTCGGGTTGTTCGGGTTGGCGATGAAGACGATGCGCGTGCGCTCGGTGACGCGCGCGAGGACGGCGTCGACGTCGGTGCGCAGGCCGGCCTCGGGCGCCGCCACCGGCGTGGCGCCCACCGACTTCGCGGCGATCGGGTACAGGAGGAAGCCGTACTGGCTGTACAGCACCTCGTCGCCGACGCCGGCATAGGCCTTGGTCAGGAGCTGGATCAGCTCGTCCGACCCGGCGCCGCAGACGATGCGCGCGGGATCGAGGCCATGCGCCTTGCCGATCGCCGTCCGGAGCCGCTCCGAGCTGCCGTCGGGATAGCGGTGGATCTCCCCCGCGGTGGCGATGTAGGCGGCGCGCGCCTTCGGGCTCGGCCCCGCGGTGTTCTCGTTGGAGGCGAGGCGGAACACGCGGTTGACGCCGGGCACCGAGTGCTCGCCGCCGATATAGGGCGCGATGTCGAGGATGCCGGGCTTGGGCGCGAGGCTGCGGGTCTCGCCGTCGTCGGGCGCGGTCATGGGAGGCTCCTCGGCAGGGGTGCCGCGCGTCACGCGGCGGGGCCTTCCGCGAGCGGCACGGCGTAGGCGCCGAGCACCTTCAGCCCGCGCAGGCGTCTGGCCGACAGCTCGCGAAAGCGCGCGAGCCGCGGGTCGTCGTCGGCGAGATAGTCGTCGATCTCGGCGAGGTGGACGATGCCGAGGCGCGGCTGGTCGACCCCGACGAGGCCGCGCAGCGGCAGGCCGGCGTCGTGCAGGCGGCGCTGCGTCGCCCCCAGGCTGGTGTCGTCGGCCATGTCGATCGCGAGATAGCTGCGGTCGCGCCCGGACGGCTCGGTCGGCAGCTTGCCGATGGCCACCGCCTGGAGCCCCGTGCCGCGGGCGTTGCCGGCGCTCGCGAAGGGCAGGCGGGCGATGATCCGCGGGCCACCCGGCTCGTCGGCGAGGAGGCTCGTCCACCACATGCCGTCGGCCTCGTCCGACGGCGGCGGCAGCACGCCGACCGTGGCGCTGCCGTCGTTGACGGCGTGGATCACCTGGACCGGCGTCTGATGGATCGCCATCGGCGTCTGGCTGCCGAAATGATCACGCGCGAGGTCCCAGCGGCCCGGCGCCTCGGGCGTCACGTGGACCGCGACGGCGAAGGGGCCCTGCAGGCGCGTGAACTCGCACATGATCTCGCGCCACAGCCGCACCACCGTGGCCAGCCCGAAGCGGCCCTTGTGGCGGGCGGCCAGGCGGCGCATCACCGCCGCCTCGCGCCCGGGCCGGAACGCCGCAGCGTTGCCCGAGGCACGCTTGGCGGCGGCGATCGCCTCGACGATCGTCGTGCGCTCATGGATGAGGTCCAGGAGTCCGTCGTCGATCGCATCGATGCGTCGGCGCAGATCGTCGAGACTGGGCGCGGCCGCCTGGTTCATCGGTACGGGGAGCGGTGGGCGAAAGGGCGATACTGATAGTCCCGGGGACCAGCGAAAGCAAAGAAAACATTGACATTCCGGGGTACGGTTTCTATCGATCCGCGCCCGCTGCAGAAGCGTTCGGAAAGTCTCGAGGATGGGCGTGCCGCTGAGCGAGCCGGCCCTCGCGCCGGCGTTGCGCGATCTCCCCGGCCATCGCATCGAATTCGGACGCGATCGGCCGCTGCGTCTCGATTCCGGCGTCGATCTCGGGCCCTTCACCGTCGCCTACCAGACCTATGGGACGCTCGACGCCGCGCGCGCCAACGCCGTCCTGGTCTGCCACGCCCTGACCGGCGACCAGTTCGTCGCCGACACCCAGCCGATCACCGGCAAGCCCGGCTGGTGGGAGATGATCGTCGGCCCGGGCCGGCTGATCGACACCGACCGCTACTTCGTCATCTGCGCCAACGTGCTCGGCGGCTGCATGGGCACGACCGGGCCGCGCGACGTCGACCCGGCGACCGGCCGCCCGTGGGGCCTGTCCTTCCCGGTCATCACGGTCGGCGACATGGTGCGGGCGCAGAAGCTGCTGATCGACCATCTCGGCATCGAGCAGCTCTTCTGCGTCATCGGCGGCTCGATGGGCGGCATGCAGGTGCTGCAATGGGCAGCCGCCTATCCCGAGCGCGTGTTCGCGGCCGTGCCGATCGCCACGGCCGCCCGCCACTCCGCCCAGAACATCGCCTTCCACGAGGTCGGCCGGCAGGCGATCATGGCCGACCCGGACTGGTGCGGCGGCGACTACCTCGCGCGCAATCGCCGGCCCAGCGCCGGCCTCGCGGTCGCGCGCATGGCCGCCCACATCACCTACCTCTCCGAGCCGGCGCTGCACCGCAAGTTCGGACGCGCGCTGCAGGACCGCACCGGCCTCAGCTACGGCTTCGACGCCGATTTCCAGGTCGAGAGCTACCTGCGCCACCAGGGCTCGACCTTCGTCGAGCGGTTCGACGCCAACTCCTACCTCTACATCACGCGCGCCATGGACTATTTCGACCTCGCGGCCGAGCATGGCGGCGTGCTGGCCAACGCCTTCCGCGGCACCGCGACGCGCTTCTGCCTCTTCTCCTTCACCAGCGACTGGCTGTTCCCGACCGCCGAGAGCCGCGACATC
>JADZBA010000469.1 GCA_020852355.1 Alphaproteobacteria bacterium | reverse complement strand
TTGGGCATTTTCTGGCTGGTGAAGGCGAAAATATCCGAGATGATCCGCATCGAGGGTTCGGGTGGGTAGATGTAGGTGTTGCGGACCATGAACTCCTTGAGGATGTCGTTCTGGATCGTCCCCGAGAGCTGGTCCTGGCGGACGCCCTGCTCCTCGGCCGCCACCACGTACATGGCGAGCACCGGCAGGACGGCGCCGTTCATCGTCATCGACACGCTCATGCGGTCGAGGGGGATCTGGTCGAAGAGGATCTTCATGTCCTCGACGCTGTCGATCGCCACGCCGGCCTTGCCGACATCGCCCTCGACGCGGGGATGGTCGCTGTCGTAGCCGCGGTGGGTGGCGAGGTCGAAGGCGACCGAGAGGCCCATCTGCCCGCTGCCCAGCGCCGCCCGGTAGAAGGCGTTCGACTCCTCCGCCGTCGAGAAGCCGGCATACTGGCGGATGGTCCAGGGCCGGCCCGTGTACATCGTCGCCCGGGGTCCGCGCAGGTAGGGCGGGAAGCCCGGCAGCCCGCCCAGCGTCGCCAGCCCTTCCAGGTCGGCCGCGGTGTAGAGCGGCTTCACCCGGATGCCCTCCGGCGTGGCGCGCACGAGGTCCTCGAGCGGCCGGTCCTTCAGCTCCTTGCGGGCGAGCTTCTCCCAGTCGGCGACGGTCCTGGCGGGGAAATCGGTCATGGCGGCGATCCTCTGGCCCTCAATATCGCTCCGGAGCACGGCCGAGTCACGGATCAACGGTGTCGCGGACGGCCTCCGGCCGCCCCGGGACGGCGGCCCGGGCTTGCCGGCCGCCGTTCCGTGCAGCCAGAATGTCGCGACGAAACCGGTCATCGAATGAATCGGTCATTCCGGGGGAGGGGCGCAATGCCGGAACGCGATCCGTCGCACATCATGCAGGTCGGGATGGGCTTCTTCGCGTCCAAGGCCCTGCTGTCGGCCGTCGAGCTCGGGCTCTTCACCGAGCTCGCCCGGCGGCCGATGACCGGCGCCGAGATGGTGGCTGCGCTGGGCCTCGACCCGCGGGCGGTGCCGGACTTTCCCGACGCTCTGGTAGCGCTGAAGCTGCTGGAACGCACGGGCGACGGGCCGGCCGCGCGCTACTCGAACACCCCGGACGGGGCCCTCTTCCTCGATCGCGACAGCCCCGGCTATATCGGCGGCATCCTCGAGATGGCCAACGCGCGCCTCTACGGATTCTGGGGCTCCCTCACCGAGGCGCTGCGGACCGGCCGGCCGCAGAACGAGACCAAGCATTCCGGCGAGCCCATGTTCGCCAAGCTGTACCAGGTGCCCGAGCGCCTGGAGCAGTTCATGAACGCGATGTCGGGCATCTCGGCCGGCAATTTCAGCCAGTTCGCCCGGGTCTTCGACTTCTCCCGCTATCGGACGCTGTGCGACGTCGGCGGTGCGACGGGCCAGCTCTCCTGCATGGTCGCCGCCGCCCAGGCGCACATGCGCTGCGTCAGCTTCGACCTGCCCAACGTCACGCCGATCGCGACCCGCAGGATCGCGCAGGCCGGGCTCGCGGACCGGGTCACGGCGGCCAGCGGCGACTTCTTCGCCGACGCCCTGCCCAAGGCCGACGTGATCACCATGGGGATGATCCTGCACGACTGGAACCTCGAGAAGAAGAAGGCGCTGATCCGCAAGGCCTACGACGCGCTGCCCGAGGGCGGCGCCTTCGTCGTCATCGAGGCGCTGATCGACGATGCGCGGCGCGAGAACGCGTTCGGCCTGCTGATGTCGCTCAACATGCTGATCGAGTTCGGCGACGCCTTCGACTACACCGCCGAGGACTTCCGCGGCTGGTGCCGCGAGGCGGGCTTCCGCCGCTTCGACGTGATGCCCCTGACCGGGCCGTCGAGCGCGGCGATCGCCTACAAGTAGGCCGGCGGCCGGGGCGTCACCGCGGCGCCGTCCACCAGCTGTCGACCTCGACCCCGGTCGCCGGCGACCGCTCGGGCCGGCGCAGCCGCGACGCCCACGCGACCCGGTCGACCGGCTCGTACCACAGCGGCACGACGTGGCGGCCGGCGCGCAGCAGCCGGTCGAGGGCGCGGGCGGCCGTCGTCAGCTCGTCGCGGGTGCGGCTCTCGACGAGGCGGGCGATGACCGCGTCGACGGCGGGGTGCGCCACGCCCGGATAGTTGCGGCTGCCCTCGGAGGCGGCGGCTTCGCGGCTCCAGTAGAACGACTGCTCGTTGCCGGGTGACAGCGAGTTCGCCCAGAGATTGACGATGACGTCGAAGTCGAACGTCTCCAGCCGCCCCTGGTACTGCGCGCTGTCGACCGTCCGCACTGCGGCCTCGATGCCGAGGCGACGCAGGGCGTGCGCCCAGTGCACGGCGATGCGCTCGTATTCCGGCTGGACCAGCAGGATCTCGAAGGCGAGCGGCCGGCCCGTCGCCTCCTCCACCAGCCGGCCGTCGCGGCTGCGCCACCCGGCCGCCGCCAGCCGCTCGAAGACCGCGCGCATCTGGGTGCGGTCCTGGCCGCTGCCGTCGCCGTCGAGCGGTACCGGCGGCGGATCCAGGATGTCCGGCGGCAGGGTGGCGAGGTAGGGCTCCAGCAGCGCCCGTTCCGCCGGCGACGCCGGTCCCTCGGCGGCGAGCGGCGAGTTGTCGAAGTAGCCGGCGATCCGCCGGTAGGCGCCGTGGAAGAGGATGCGGTTCACCCAGGCGAAGTCGAGCGAATCGACCAGCGCCGCGCGCACGCGCGGGTCGGCCAGCACCGGCCGCCGGCCGTTGAGCACGAAGCCCATCATCCCCGAGGGGCGGCCGTGCGCGATCTCCGCGCGCACGACGCGGCCGTCGGCCATCGCCGGGAAGTCGTAGCCGGTCGCCCAGCGCGCCGGGCTGCCCTCGATGCGGAAGTCGAGGAGCCCGGCCTTGAACGCCTCGAAGGCGACGTTGGCGTCGCGGAAATAGTCGAAGCGGACCTCGTCGAAGTTGAACCGCCCGCGCTGGATGGGCAGCTCGCGTCCCCACCAGCCCGGGTCGCGGCGGTAGACCACCCGGCGGCCCGGCTCCGCGCGCTCGACGACATAGGGGCCCGAGCCGACCGGCGGCTCCAGCGACCCGCGGGAGAAGTCGCGAGGCCCGTAGACCGAGCGCGGCAGGATCGGCATGAGGCCGAGGATGAGCGGCAGCTCGCGGTCGCCCGAGCCGTCGAAGACCAGCTTCACCGTGCGCGGCCCGACGCGCTCGGTCGCGCTCACCTTCGCATAGTAGGCGCGGAAGTTGGGGCGGCCCTCGCGGCGCAGCAGGTCGAGGGAGAACAGGACGTCCTCGACGGTCACCGGCTGGCCGTTCTGGAAGCGCGCCGCGGGATTGAGGGTGAAGGTGACCCAGGCGCGGTCGGGCGGCGTCTCGACGTCCTCGGCGAGCAGGCCGTAGAGCGTGAACGGCTCGTCCTCGTTGCGCGTCAGCAGGCTCTCGAAGACGTACTGGCGCAGCCCGCGCGCCGGCACGCCCTTGATGACGAAGGGGTTGAGGCTGTCGAAGGAGCCGACGGCGGCGCTGACGAGGCGCCCGCCGCGCGACGCCGCGGGATCGGCGTAGGGGAGATGGGCGAAGCCCGGCGGCAGCGCCGGCTCGCCGTGCATGGCGATGGCATGGGCGGCATCGGCCGGCCGCGCGAGGCCGATCGCCGCGGCGGCGAGGAGGGCGAGGAGGCCGGCCCGGCTCACCCGCGACGCTCAGCGGAAGCCGACGAGCGCCCCCGTCGGGCGATGCCCCTCGCGCCGGCAGGCCGCCTCGACCAGCGCCGGGTCCGGGCGGCCGCCCGGTGCTATGCCGAACTCCTCGGCATGGACGCCGCCGGTGACGAGGAACGAGTCGAGGCCGAAGGCGGCGGCCCCGGCGACGTCGGTGCGCAGCGTGTCGCCGATGGCGCAGATGCGCGCATGCGGGATGCCGTCGAACACCGGCATCATGCGGTCGTAGACGCCGCGGTGGGGCTTGCCGTGGTAGCGCACCACGCCGCCCAGCTCCTCGTAGCGGCGCGCGATGGTGCCGGCGCAGATGACGATGCGCAGGCCGACCATGACGATGAGATCGGGGTTGGCGCAGACCATCGGCAGGCCGCGCGCGGCCGCCGCCTGCAGCCGCGCCTCGTGGTCGGCCAGCGTCTCGTCGTAGCCCCAGGGGCCGGAGTTGAGGAGAAAGTCGGCCCGGCCGACATCGTCGACCCGCACCAGGTCGACGCCGTCGAACAGGTTCTCGTCGCGCTCCGGCCCGATGTGGAAGCAGCGCCGGCCGAGGCCGCGGTAGAAGTCGTCGGGACGGTCGCGGAAATGGTGCCAGGTGTCCTCGCCCGAGGTCATGACGAGGTCGTACTTGCCGGCCGGCACGCCGAGCTCGACCGCCCGCTTCTCCGCCTGGGCCGACCGGCGCGGCGCGTTCGACAGCAGTGCGATGCGCTTGCCCGCGTCGTGCAGCCGGCGCATCGCCTCGGGCACGCCCGGATAGGTCCTGGTGCCGTCGTGCAGCACGCCCCAGAGGTCGAGGATGAAGCCGTCGTAGCGCTCGGCGATGGCCGAGATGTCGTCGTGCACGGTGATCATGGGCCGGCGGATCGTTGGGAGGCCGCGGTTTGTGCCACGCCGTCGGTGTCCGGCGCAACCGACGCCAGGAAGGCCGCGATCGCGCGGTTCCCCGCCAGGCGCACCAGCCGGGCGTGCCCGCCATGGGCGGCGATGCCGGCCCAGACCTTCGGCTCGGTGTCCCGCCGGAAGCGCCAGATGTAGCGCAGGAAGGCGAGGTCGAGCCGTTCCGGGCAGCCCGGGGCGAGGTCGGGGCGGTTGCGTCCGTAGTACCTCGCGACGCGCAGCAGGGCCCTGGCGACGCAGAGCAGGCGCGGCTGCTCGATCCAGATGATGGTGTCGGCACGCGGCAGGCGCAGGTCGAACGTGTTGGCGAAGTTGCCGTCGGTGATCCAGCCGTCGCCGGCCAGCGCATCGGCCAGCCGCGCCCGGAACGGCGCCCGCTCACTCTCCTTCCAGCCCGGCTGCCAGAACAACACGTCGAGATGGACGACCGGCAGGCCGAGCCGCGCGCCCAGCGCCCGCGCCAGCGTCGACTTGCCGCCGCCCGAGCAGCCGAGGATGACGATGCGGCGCACCGCCGCGCCTACCGATGGTCGGCGCCGACGGCGTCGGCGATGCGGGTGAAGCCGTCGTGGGCCAGCAGGGCGGCGAGCTCGGCCTTGATGCGCGCGACCAGCCCCGGCCCCTCGAACACCAGCGCGGTGTAGAGCTGTACCAGCGAGGCGCCGGCGCGGATCTTCGCGTACGCCCCCGCCCCGGTGGAGATGCCGCCGACGCCGACGATCGGCAGCCGCCCCCCGGTGCGGCGGTAGAGGTCGCGCAGCACCGCGGTCGACAGCGCGAAGAGCGGCCGGCCGCTGAGGCCGCCGCCCTCCCCGCCGTGGGGCGGGCCCAGCGCCGTCGGGCGCGAGATGGTGGTGTTGCCGACGACCAGCCCGTCGACGCCGCTCTCCAGCGCGACGGCGGCGATGTCGTCGGACTCGCGCTCGGTCAGGTCCGGCGCCACCTTCAGCAGGAGCGGCGGCGGGTCGGCCGGTACCGCGGCGTCGCGGGCGGCCAGCACCGCGCCCGTCAGTTCCAGCAGCGGCGCCCGGCGCTGCAGGTCGCGCAGGCCCGGCGTGTTGGGCGAGGAGACGTTGACGACGAGATAGTCCGCGAAGGGGGCGACCGCGGTGACGCCGGCGACGTAGTCGGCGACCGCATCGCTCTGCTCCTTGTTCTTGCCGACATTGGCCCCGACGATGCCCCGCCGCCCCGCGGCGCGGCGCGCCCGCAGCCGCGCGACGTAGTGGGCGAGGCCGCGGTTGTTGAAGCCGAAGCGGTTGATGACGGCGGCGTCGCGCGGGATGCGGAAGAGCCGCGGCCTGGGATTGCCCGCCTGCGGCAGCGGCGTGACGGTGCCGGTCTCGACGAAGCCGAAGCCGAAGCGGAGCATCGCGTCGGGCACCCGCGCGTCCTTGTCGAACCCCGCCGCGAGGCCGACCGGGTTGGGGAAGCGCCGGCCCCACAGCACGATCGCCAGTGCTTCCGGATCGGGCGCCGTCCGTGGCGCCGGCACGAGGCCGCTCTCCAGCAGCCGGAGCGTCAGGTCGTGCGCCGGCTCGGCCGGCAGCGCACGCAGGAGCGGCAGCGCCGCGCGGTAGAGGTCCATCGCGGCGGAGCCCTTAGACCGACGCCGAGGCCGCCGCAAGGCCGGCTCGCGCGACGGCCGGGCAGGCGATAGGCTCGATCTCCACAGTTCCCTTCCCAGGACCGACCGATGGACCCCCTGCACGCGCTCGCCGGCCTCGCCCTGCTCCATATCGCCTCGGCCATGCTGCCGGGGCCGAACGTCCTGGTCATCAGCCACCTCGCGGCGGCGCGTTCGCGGCGCCACGGCCTGCGCGCCGCGGCCGGCGTGGCGGCCGGCTCGCTGCTGTGGGTGACCGCCAGCCTCGCGGGCGTCGGCCTGCTGCTGCTCGAGGCGGGCTGGCTCTACCGCCTGCTGCGCATGGTCGCGGCGGCCTACCTGCTCTATGTCGGCGCGCGCCTGCTGCTCGCGGCGCTGCGGCCCGCGCCGGACGGGCGGCCGATTCCGCTGGTGCGCCGCGCCGCGCAGGCGCCGTTCCTGGCCGGCCTGCTGACGACGCTGAGCAACCCCAAGTCGGCGGTGTTCTGGACCAGCCTCTTCATCGTCGCGGTGCCGCCGGACGTGCCCGGCTGGTTCTACGGCGCGGTCCTGGCCGTCGTCGCGGTGCAGTCCACCGCCTGGTACTCGCTGGTGGCCCTGACCCTGTCGACGGGCCCGGCGCGGCGCACCTATGCCCGTGCCGGCCGCTGGCTGGACGCGGTGGCGGGCCTCGCGATGGTCGGGGTCGGCGTGCGGCTGGCGGCCGAGATCCGCGGCGAGCTGGCGCGGTAGGCGTGCTTTGACCCTGGGGCGGCGGGCATGCCAAGGTCCCGCCCCTTCCCACCGCCCCTGCCGGAGCCGCCTTCGATGAACGACGCATCGCGCAACGAGCCCGTGATCAGCGCCGAGGAGATCCTCGAGGGCATCCGGGAATGGGTGTCGATCGAGAGCCCGTCGCACGACGCCGCCGCGGTCAACCGCATGGCCGACCATGTCCAGGCCTCGCTCGCCCGCCTGGGGGCGGTCATCGAGCGCACGCCCGGGCGCGAGGGCTACGGCGACGTGCTGAAGGCGCGCACGCCCTGGGGCGGCGACGGGCCGGGCATCCTGGTGCTCTCCCACATCGACACGGTCCACCCGATCGGCATGATCGACCAGCTCCGGTTCGAGAAGAAGGGCGACGTCGTCTTCGGGCCCGGCATCTACGACATGAAGGGCGGCGCCTACCTCGCCTACTACGCCTACCAGCATCTCGTGCGCACCGGGCGCCGGACGCCCCTGCCGGTCACCTTCATGTTCGTGCCGGAGGAGGAGGTCGGCAGCCCGACGTCGCGCGCGATGATCGAGGCGGAGGCCCGCCGGAACAAGTACGTGCTGGTGACCGAGCCGGCGCGCGACGGCGGCAAGATCGTCACCTCGCGCAAGGGGGTCGGCCGCTTCGTGGTGAAGATCGAGGGCCGGCCGGCCCATGCCGGCGCCCGCCACGAGGACGGCCGCAGCGCCGTGCGCGCCATGGCGAAGATCATCCTGGCGGTCGAGGCGATGACCGACTACGGCCGCGGCATCACCACCAATGTCGGCCTGGTCGCGGGCGGCACCGGCGTCAACGTCGTGCCGCAGTTCTGCACCGCCGAGGTCGACCTCCGGGTGCCGACGCCGGCGATCGGCGAGGAGATGACGGCCCGCATCCTCGGCCTGACGGTGGACGAGCCCGACGTCACGGTGACGGTGACCGGCGGCATGAACCGGCCGCCCTACACCAAGGACGCGGGGATCGCCGCCCTCTTCGAGCATGCGAAGGCGGTCGCGGCCGAGATCGGCTTCGCGCTGCAGGACGTGCCGGTGACCGGCGGCGGCAGCGACGGCAACTTCACCGCCGCACTCGGCATCCCGACGCTGGACGGCCTCGGCGTCGACGGCAAGGGCGCCCACACCGACTACGAGCAGGCCTACTACTCGTCCTTCGAGCCGCGCGCGAAGCTGATGTTGGGGATGCTGGAGACGCTGACCTGAGGGGCTAGCCGCGTGCGTAGCGCGCCCGCGCGCCGCGCTCGATGGCGGCGGCGGTCAGGCGGTCGACGTCGAAGCCGTGGCGCATCAGCTCCAGCAGGCGCAGCTCCTCCTGGCTGGCGCGGACGTCGGACGCGACGACGTCGCAGGCCAGCGCATAGGCGGTCTCGCGCAGCTTGGGCGGCAGCGCCGCCTTGATCTTGCCGAGCACGGCATCGAGGCCGTCCTCGCCCTGCAGCAGGTCGGCGCAGTCGGCCGCCGTCTTCGTCAGCCGGTTGCGGTCGTAGTCGCGGAACACCGGCAGATGGCTGACGATCTCGCCGATGGTCGAGAGCTCGGCGTCGGTCATCACGCTGTCGGCGGCCGAGACCATCACCATCGTGTAGATCAGCGCATCCTGTTGGGAGATCATCGCGTCATCCGGTTCCGTGGGGGGCCGGCGGCGGGTGTGCGAGATCGGCCACTGCTTGTCAAGCCGACCGAGGAGGCCGATGGACGCCGTCGTCGACGTGGTGCTGCCGGTGTTCGCGATCATGGCGGCGGGATTCGGCGCCGGCCGCGCCCGTCTGCTGGGCCCTGCCGCGAGCGAGGCCCTGAACGGCTTCGTCTACTGGTTCGCCCTGCCGCCGCTGCTGTTCGCGGCGATGGCGCGGGTCCCGGTGGCCGAGGTGTTCCACCTGCCGTTCCTGGCGGCCTTCGGCGGCGCCTTCCTCGCGACCTACGCGCTCGGCACGGCGGCCGGCCGGCTGTTCGCGCCGCCCGACCTCGCCCGCCAGGGGCTGCAGGGCCTGGCCGCGAGCTTCGCCAACACGGGCTACATGGGCCTGCCGCTCTATCTCACCGCCTTCGGCACCGGCCGCGCGCTGCCCGCCGTCGTGGCCACCGTCTTCAACGCCGCGGTCGCCATGGCGCTCGCCGTCGCGGTGACCGAGATCGGCCGGCGCGACCGCGACGGCGGCCGGGTGGTGCGCGACGTCGCCCGCGCGCTCGCCACCAATCCGCTGCTGCTGGCACCCGCCGCCGGCCTCGCCGTCTCCGCGGCGGGGCTGGCGCTGCCGCGGCCGGTCGCCACCTTCTGCGACCTGATGGGCGCGACCGCGGGGCCGGGCGCGCTGTTCGCCATCGGCCTCTTCATGGTCGGCAAGCCGCTCGCCGGCGGCCGCGGCGAGCTCGCCTGGATCGTCCTGTGCAAGCTCGTGCTGCAGCCGCTGCTCGCCGCCTGGCTCGCCTTTCGCGTCTTCCCGATGGAGCGCGAGTGGGCGGTGGCGGCGGTCCTCATGTCGGCCCTGCCGACGGGCGCGCTCGCCTTCGTCATCGCGCTGCGCTACGGCGTCTACGTCGCCGGCACCTCGTCGGCGATCCTGGCGACCACCGCCGTCTCCTTCATCACCCTGTCGGTGGCGCTGTCCCTGCTCCGCTGACCTGGGGGCCGCGCAGGAAGGCGCGCGTCGCCCGGGCCGCCTCGGCCAGGCCGACGCGCTCCACCATCACGCCCGCGGGAAAGGCGCTGTGCAGGCGCGACGGGAAGGCGCGGTCGAGCAGCACGAAGACGCCGGTGTCGTCGGCCCGCCGGATCAGCCGGCCGAAGGCCTGGCGCAGCCGGAAGCGGGTCAGCCGCTCGTCGTGGGCCGCGCCGCCGAAGGCCGCACGGCGGGCCTTGTGCAGGATGTCCGGGCGCGGCCAGGGCACGCGGTCGAAGACGATCAGACGCAGCGAGCGGCCGGGCACGTCGACGCCGTCGCGGACCGCATCGGTGCCGAGCAGGCAGCTCTCCTCCTCCGCCCGGAAGATGTCGACCAGCGTCGTCGTGTCGAGCCCGTCGACATGCTGGGCGTAGAGCGGGATGCCGGCGGCATCCAGCGCCGGCGCGATGCGATGGTGGACGCCGCGCAGCCGGGCGATCGCGGTGAACAGGCCGAGCCCGCCGCCGCCGGCCGCCAGGAAGAGGGCGCGATAGGCGCTCGCCACCTGGTCGATGTCGTCCTTGCGCAGGTCGTTGACGACCAGCACGCGCGTCTGGCGCGGATAGTCGAAGGGCGAGGGCACGCGGGCATGCACGGCGGGCCGCATGAGATGGCGGGCGCCGGTGCGCTCCTCGGCCGCCGCCCAGTCGGCGTCCGGGTCGCCGGTGCCGTCCGTCAGGGTCGCCGAGGTGACGACGACGCCGTGCGCCGGCTTCAGCACGGCCTCGGCGAAGGGCCGCGTCGGATCGATCCAGTGGCGGTACATGCCGACGTCGGCCTCGCGCCCGTCGATCCGCTCGATCGCCAGCCAGTCGACCAGCTCGGGCGGGGTGTCGTGGGCGAGGCCGCGCATCATCCCCTGCCAGGCCGCGACCTCGCTCTCGACGCGCCGCACGAGGCCGCGCATCACCGCCTCCAGGCGCAGCCGCGTGGCGGTGTCGACCTCCTCCGCCTCGTCGTCGCGCAGGGCCTTCAGGCGCTCGACCAGCGCGCGCATCGGCCGCGCCAGCCGGCCCAGCGCCCGCTCCAGCGCCTCGGCGGCCTCGACGAGGCCCTCCACCGGCGGCCAGACGTCGGCCTCCAGGCCGTAGGCGCCGTCGCGCTCGGCGGTGCGGGCGTGGACCTGCTGGCGGACATGCGCCAGGAAGTCCTCGGCCGCGCCGTGCGGCTGCCCGCCGGCCAGTCGCGCCAGCCAGCCCTCGCCGGGCAGCGCCCCGGCGGCGGCCAGCGTCTCCTCCAGCGCCCGCTCGGCACCGTCGTCGCCGGCGATCAGGTCCTCGATGCGCCGGCGCAGGCCGCGGGCGCGGCTGCGCCGGCCCTCCGCGCCGAGCAGCCAGCGGCGCAGGTCGGCCGTCTCCAGGCCGGAGAGATGGGACGCGAAGGCGCCGTCGGCGGCATCGAAGACGTGGTGGCCCTCGTCGAACACCAGTCGCGTCGGCAGCAGCGTGTCG
Source organism: Alphaproteobacteria bacterium (assembly GCA_020852355.1). GTDB lineage: Bacteria > Pseudomonadota > Alphaproteobacteria > ATCC43930 > Allostellaceae > Allostella. Next base: position 1,196 of record JADZBA010000469.1, on the reverse strand, counting down.
TCCATGCCGCCGAGTGCCGCCTGGATCATCACCAGCGCATGGTTGGCGACGACGATCTCGGCCCGCCGGGCGCGGCGCACGCTGCGCTCGATGAAGCATTTATGGTAGTGCGGGCAGGCGGAATAGACGCATTCGCCGCGACGATCCGAGAGGCCGATGGTGCGGCCGCGACCGACGAGCTGGGCGAGCCAGGCGGGAAAGTCGCCGCCCACCATGTCGCCGTCGCGCGAGGCGCCGGCCCAGCGCGCCATCAGGCCGAGCGGGATGGCGTCGGCCGGCCGGCCGCGGGCGGCACCCACCGCCTCCTCGAAGTTGAGCAGGCAGAGATAGTTCTCGCGGCCCTTGCGCACGACGACGCGGCGCGCCTTGGCGATGGGATCGGGAATCAGCCGGTCGAGCTCGTCGTCGATCTGGCGCTGCAGGTTGCGGGTGTAGGTCGAGACCCACACCGCACCGTCGTTCTTCTCCGCCCACAGCGTCGCCGGCGCGAGGTAACCCAGCGTCTTGCCGACGCCGGTGCCCGCCTCGGCGAGCACGACGGCGGGCTCGCCCTCGCGCTCGCGGGGCACGAAGGCCCCCGTCGCGGCATGGGCGTAGGCGACCTGCTGCGGCCGTTGCTCGGCGCCGGGGCCGAGCATGGCGGCGAGGCGCGCCGCCGCCTCCTCGACCCCGACCGGCAGGCTGCCGGACGGCGGCTCGGGCGCGTGCTCGGACCATTCGCCGAGGCGCCGCCATACCTCCAGCCCGGCGACGTTGGCCGCCGCCGGGTCGCGGGCCTCGCCGAGCGCGGCCAGCACGGCGGGCGCCCAGATCCAGCCGCCGCGGCCCATCGCCCGCGCGATGGCGCGCGCCTCGCCGTCGCCGTCTCGCGCGAGATCGGCGAGCAGCGCGGCGGCCGCACGCGGCAGCAGGCGGGCAGCCTCCAGCCGGTCCTCGGGCTCGGGCAGCCCGACCGCCGCCGCGACCCCGCGCGGCGTCGGCACGCAGAACTCGGCCGGGCGGACGAAGGCGAACAGCTCCAGGAGGTCGAAGGCCGGGAACGGCTCGACGCCGAGCCGCCGCGCCGTCGCCGGCGCGTGGACCACCAGGGGTGCCGCCGCCGCCACCGCGTCGCGCGCCCCGGCGACGTCGAGCAGCACCGCGACGCCGCCCCGTGCCGGCAGCCACGCCGCCTCCGCCAGGCCGACGACGAGCGC
>JADZBA010000468.1 GCA_020852355.1 Alphaproteobacteria bacterium | reverse complement strand
GCCGAAGCCGCCCCCGGTCACCTGCGCGGCGCCGCGGTCAGTGGCGCAGGATCTGGCTCAGGAAGAGGCGGGTGCGGTCGCTCTTGGGATCGTTGAAGAACGGCCCCGGCGGCGCCGTCTCGACGATCTCGCCCTTGTCCATGAAGATCATGGTGTCGGCGACGGTACGCGCGAAGCCCATCTCGTGGGTGACGCAGACCATGGTCATGCCGTCCTCGGCCAGCTGGACCATGACGTCCAGCACCTCCTTGATCATCTCCGGGTCGAGGGCCGAGGTCGGCTCGTCGAACAGCATGATCTTGGGCTTCATGCACAGGCTGCGGGCGATCGCCACGCGCTGCTGCTGGCCGCCCGAGAGCTGGCCCGGATACTTCAGCGCCTGCTCGGGGATCTTCACCCGCTCGAGGAGCTGCATGGCGGTCTCCTCCGCCTCGCGCTTGGGGATCTTGCGCACCCAGATCGGTGCCAGCGTCAGGTTCTCCAGCACGGTCAGGTGCGGGAACAGGTTGAAGCTCTGGAACACCATGCCGACCTCGCGGCGGATCTGCTCGACGTTCTTGACGTCGTTGGTCAGCTCCACCCCGTCGACGATGATCTGCCCCTTCTGATGCTCCTCCAGCCGGTTGACACAGCGGATCATCGTCGACTTGCCGGAGCCCGACGGCCCGCACACCACCACCCGCTCGCCGCGCCGGACCTCGAAGTTGATGTCCTTCAGCACGTGGAACTCGCCGAACCACTTGTTCACCTGGCGCATCTCGATCATCACCTCGCCGCCCAGATCCTGGCGGCGTGCGGTCGCCTCGTTCGTCATCGCCGGGTCCCCTTGTTCAGGTCGCGCTCGAGCGCCTGGCTGTATTTCGACATCGAGTAGCAGAAGATGAAATAGATCGCCGCGGTGAAGATGTAGAGCTCGATCGAGAAGCCGCGCCAGTTGAGGTCGGTGAGGGCCGCCTTGGCGCTGTTCAGCAGGTCGAACAGGCCGATGACGATGACCAGGGTCGTGCTCTTGAACAGGCCGATGAAGTTGCCGACGAGCGGCGGGATGACCATGCGGAGCGCCTGCGGCAGGACGATCATGCGCTGCTTGTTGAAGTAGCTGAGGCCGAGGGAGTCCGCGGCCTCGTGCTGGCCGCGCGGCACCGCCTGCAGGCCGCCGCGGACGATCTCGGCGATGTAGGCCGCCTCGAACAGGATGATGCCGACCTGGGCGCGCAGCAGCTTGTCGATGTTGACGCCGGCCGGCAGGAACAGCGGGAAGATCACCGAAGCGGTGATCAGCACGGTGATCAGCGGCACGCCGCGGATCAGCTCGATGTAGCCGACGCTGAGCCAGCGGATGATGGGCATGTGCGAGCGCCGGCCGAGCGCCAGCACCATCCCCAGCGGGAAGGCGAAGACGCAGCCGACGACCGACAGCACCAGGGTCAGCGGCAGGCCGCCCCAGTCAAGGTTGGAGACGTAGGTCAGCCTCAGCACCCCGCCCCACATCAGCACGCTGCAGACCACGAGGCCGCCGGCCCACCATGCCAGCAGCCAGCGGTTCCACAGCCGGCGGTCGCAGCTTCCCACGATCATCGCCAGCAGGATGGCGGTCGCGATCAGCGGTCGCCACTGCTCGGCGTAGGGATAGGTGCCGAAGAAGATCAGCCGGTGCTTGTCGGCGATGAAGGCCCAGCAGGCGCCCGCACCCGGGGCCTTGCAGGCGGCCGAAGTGTCCGACACCCACACCGCCCGCAGGAATGCCCAGTCGATGATGCCGGGCACCGTGATGACGATCATGTAGGCGGCGACGATGGTCAGCAGCGTGCTCGGCACGCTGCCGAACAGGTTCTTCCGCATCCAGCCGAGGACGCCGATCTCGATGACCGGTGGGCGGATGGCGGGGGCGGCGGTGCCGCCGTGCGCGATCTCGGCCATGGCTCAGCGCTCCACCAGCGCCACGCGCCGGTTGTACCAGTTCATGAAGAGCGAGATGGACAGGCTGATGGTCAGGTACACCGCCATGATGATGGCGATGCCTTCGATCGCCTGGCCGGTCTGGTTGATCGCCGTGTTGGCGAGATGGACGAGGTCGGGGAACCCGATCGCCACCGCCAGCGAGCTGTTCTTGGTGAGGTTGAGATACTGGCTGGTGATCGGCGGGATGATGACCCGCAGCGCCTGGGGCAGGATCACCAGGCGCAGGATCATGCCGCGCTTCAGCCCCAGCGCGGAGGCGGCCTCGGTCTGCCCTTGGGAGATGGCGAGGATGCCGCCGCGGACGATCTCGGCCACGAAGGCGGCGGTGTAGATCACCAGCCCCAGCAGCAGGGCGACGAATTCCGGCGACACCTCGACGCCGCCGGAGAAGTTGAAGCCGCGCAATGCCGGCCGGTCGAGCGCGGTCGGCGCGCCGCCGAGCAGCCAGCCGACGACGCCGCAGCCGACGATCGCGGCGAGCCCGGCCCACACCACCGGGAACTGCTGGCCCGTCGCGGCCTGACGCCTGCGCGACCAGGACGACAGGATCATCGCGCCGACGACGCCGATCACGACGCCGGCACCCATCAGCGACCACCCGTCGGCGGCGGCCGGCACCGGGAAGCGCACCCCGCGATTGGAGAGGAAGACGTCGGGCACCGGCTGCAGCGCCTGGCGGGCGGGCGGAAGCAGCTCCAGGAAGATCATGTACCAGAAGAAGAGCTGCAGCAGCAGCGGGGTGTTGCGCGTCATCTCGACATAGACCGACGCCAGCTTGGCGATCAGCCAGTTCCGCGACAGCCGCGCGATGCCGATGACGGTACCGAGGACGGTGGCGAGGATGATGCCGATCGCCGACACGTAGAGGGTGTTGATCACCCCGACCAGCAACGCCCGCGCGTAGGTGTCGGCGGGCGTGTAGTCGATCAGCGATTCGCCGATCGGGAACGCCGCCTCGCGGTCCATGAAGCCGAAGCCGGACGCGAGGCCCAGGCGCCGCAGATTCTCCAGAGTATTGTCGACGAAGTACCAGACGCCCGCCACCACGGCGGCGAGCGCAGCGATCTGATAGACGATCGAACGGACGTTCCGATCGTTCCAAGAGAGCCGCCAATGCGTCCCGCCGGCCGGACGCCCGCCATACTGGACGGCCATGCGCATCCCCCTTCGTGTCCGTCCGCGATCGTTCCCTGGGAACGCCGCCGGCCCCTCCCCGAGCCGGCGGCGCCCGTTTCAGGCGATCGGAAGGATCACCGGAACGGCTGCGCGTACTGCAGGCCGCCCCGCGTCCACAGGTCGTTGAGGCCGCGCTCGAGCTTCAGCGGCGTGCCCTTGCCGACGTTGCGCTCGAAGATCTCGCCGTAGTTGCCGACCTGCTTGATGATGTTGTAGGCCCACTTCTCGTCGACGCCGAGCGCCTTGCCGTTGCCCGGGGTGACGCCGACGAAGCGCTTGATCGCCGGATCCTCGCTCTTCAGCATCTGCTCGAGGTTCTTCGAGCTGATGCCGAGCTCTTCGGCCTCGATCGTGGCGTAGACCGACCAGCGGACGATGTCGGCGAACTCCTCGTCGCCGTGCCGCACGGTCGGCGCCAGCGGCTCCTTGGAGATGATCTCCGGCAGGATGACGTGGTCCTCGGGGTTCGGCGCGTCGACGGCGCGCAGCGAGGCGAGACCCGAGGCGTCCGTCGTGTACACGTCGCAGCGGCCGCTGAAGTAGGCCGAGCGGATCTCGTCGACCTTCTCGATGACCACCGGCTTGAACTGCATCTTCTGGGCGCGGAAATAGTCCGCGAGATTGAGCTCCGTCGTGGTGCCCGGGGAGACGCAGACGGTGGCGCCGTTCAGCTCCTTGGCGCTCTTCACGCCGAGCTTCTTGGGCACCATGAAGCCCTGGCCGTCGTAGAAGGTCACCGGGGCGAAGTTGAAGCCGTTGACCGTGTCGCGGGTCAGCGTCGCGGTCGTCGTGCGCGAGAGCATGTCGACCTCGCCCGACTGCAGCGCCGGGAAGCGCTGGGCGGCGGTGGTCGAGACGTAGCGCACCTTGCTGGCATCGCCCAGGATCGCGACGGCGACGGCACGGCAGAAGTCGACGTCGAGGCCCTCCCAGGCGCCCTGGTTGTTCGGGCGCGAGAAGCCGGCGGTCCCTTGGCTCACACCGCAGATGAGCTGCCCCCGCTGCTTCACTGCGTCCAATGTCTTGCCCGCCTGCGCCGGTGCGGCGGCGGCGACCGCGAGCGCTGCACCCGCGGCAAGAACGCTGAGCTTATTCATCAGACAGACCTTCCCTGGTGAGTTGGTTGATGCTTTATCTCGCTCCTGCCGCAGCCCTGTCCCCCGCCTCGTCCATCTCCGGGGGACGGATCCCGTCGAGCGATGGACAATTGAATAACGATAGCCACGGCGCGCGTGCAAGGCAAACCAGCCACCGCCGGGACCGACCAGGACCAACCGCCGATGACCCGAGCCCCCGAGCCCCCGACACCCTCCCGGCGAGAATTGCAGGAGGCATGCCAGCCTCTCCTGGCCGCCATCGCGTTCGACGAGCGCGGCCTCGTCGCGGCGGTGGCGCAGCAGCACGACACCGGCGAGGTCCTGATGCTCGCCTGGATGAACCAGGAGGCGGTGCTGGAGACGGTCGCGACCGGGCGCGTCTGCTACTGGTCGCGCTCGCGCGGCCGGTTGTGGCGCAAGGGCGAGACCTCCGGCCAGGTCCAGCGCCTGGTCGAGCTCAGGGTCGACTGCGACGGCGACGCCCTGCTGGTCCTGGTCGACCAGGACGGGGTCGCCTGCCACACCGGACGGCGGAGCTGTTTCTTCCGGGCCTGGCGCGACGGCGCCCTCGACACGATCGCCCCGGTGCTGGTG
>JADZBA010000467.1 GCA_020852355.1 Alphaproteobacteria bacterium | reverse complement strand
GCGTCGTCGGAGCGGAAGGAGTTGGAGCAGACCAGCTCGGCCAGCCCGTCGGTCAGGTGCGCCTCGGTGCCGCGGACCGGCCGCATCTCGTGCAGGATGACGGGCACGCCGGCGCGCGCGATCTGCCATGCCGCCTCGCTGCCGGCCAGCCCGCCGCCCACGACGTGGATGGGATCCATGTTCATCGACCAGCAGATAGCGACCGCGCGGGTGCAGGGCAAGCGGGGGTGGCGCGGCCGGGCCGCCTCCGCTACCAAGGACGGCTTTCCCGGAGGGACGGATATGGACGAGCTGCACGCGGCGCGGATGGCCTTCTCCACGGACTATGCCGACGCCCGCCGGCGCTTCCGCGAGACGGCGGCGGCGATCCGGGCACCGGTGCGCAGCTACGACAACCCGAACCGCGGGCCGGACGGCGGCACCCTCACCACCGACTGTGCCTGGATCGGCCCGCAGGATGCCGCCAAGGTCCTGATCCTGATCTCCGCCACCCACGGGGTCGAGGGCTTCTGCGGCTCGGGCTGCGAGATCGACTGGCTCGCGGGCGAACGCCGGCTGGCGCCGGCCACCGCCGTGCTGGTGATCCACGCCATCAACCCGCACGGCTTCGCCTGGATCCGGCGGGTGACGGAGGAGGGGGTCGACCTCAACCGCAATTTCGTCGATTTCACCAGGCCGCTGCCGGAGAATCCCGGCTACGACGCGCTCGCCGACGCCATCCTGCCGCCCGCGCTGGAGGGGCCGGAGCGAGCGGCGGCGGATGCGAAGCTCGCGGCCTTCCGCCAGGAGAACGGGCAGACCGCCTTCGCCGTCGCCGTCAGCGGCGGGCAGTACAAGCATCCCAAGGGCCTGTTCTACGGCGGCAGCGGCCCGACCTGGGCGAACCGGACGCTGGGGCGCATCGTCGACGACTACGCGATCGCGGGCCGCGGGCGCGTGGCGGCGATCGACTATCACACCGGCATCGGGCCGCACGGCTACGGCGAGCTCATCTGCGTGCACGAGCCGGGCTCGCCCGCCGCGGCGCGCGCCAAGGCCTGGTGGGGCGACTCGGTGACCGAGCCGCTCGCCGGCACTTCCACGGCAGGCGCCCGCCACGGCTTCTGCGCGCGCCTGCTGGAGGAGCGGCTGGGCGACCGCTTCACCTTCATCGCGCTGGAGTACGGGACCTATCCGTCGGACACCCATGTCCGCCCGGCGCTGCGTGCCGACCACTGGCTGCACGTCTACACCAATGCCGAATGGGACGCGCCGCAGACCCGCGCCATCAAGGCGCAGATCCGCAAGGCCTTCTACCCGGACACCGAGGAATGGCGCGAGGCCGTCCTGTTCCGCAGCCGCCAGACCATCCGTCTGGCGCTGGCGGGCCTCAGCGGATGACCGGCGGGCCGAACATCCACCACAGCGTCTCGTTGGTGAAGTAGACGGCCGCGTCGACCACTTCGGCGGCGACCGTGTAGGTCAGCGAGACCGCCGCGCCGCCGCCGCCCAGGAAGTTGCCGAGCGCGTAGTGCCGCACCGCACTGACGACGCGGTAGGACGCGGTCTTCTCCACGGCGATGCGGAGCTGGTTCTCGTCGGTGACGTCGGGGCCGAGATAGCCCCACGCCAGCTCGTGCCCATAGTAGACGGTGGTGTGGGTGGCGATGTTGACCGCGAAGAAGCCGGCGGCGGCGGCCGGCGTTGCGCCGAAGAACGCGACGAACAGCGCGACGTCGGCGATGTTCGCCATGGTCTCGTTGGTGATGGTCTTGTAGATCGCCTGGCGCCACACCGGCACGGTCGGCTCGACCGCCGGCTCGGTCGGGAAGAAGGGCTCGAACGCCTGCGACGATCCGGGCGCCAGCAGCAGTCCGGCCAGTATCGCCGCCGGCGCGAGAACGACCCGGCACCGCGCCACCGTGCCGCTTCGGGCTCCGACTGAAGTTCCCATGGCCGCCTCCCTCTCGGCGCAGCATGGCAGCAATCGCGGCGCCGGCACAGGCGCGACGGGGTCATCGTCGCGGCCGCTGGCGCAGGGCTCTGCGACTGCGAATGGGGCGCAGCGTCGCGCGACTCCGGGTGCGTGGCGGTCCCCTCGACCGGCTCCTCGTGGCACAATCTCCCGACCGCCATGCCCGCGGTCGGCATCGTGCGCATCTGGGCCGGGGCGGGACGCATGGAGTGGTGCAGGTGACGGACGCGCGTTCCGAGACGACCAAGGACGGCGCTTCATCGCCGGCGATCGCAATCGCCCCGCCGGCGAAGCAGGGCGGGTTCCTGCGCAGCCTCGGGCCTGGCCTGGTGACCGGCGCGGCGGACGACGATCCCAGCGGCATCGCGACCTACAGCCAGGTCGGCGCCCAGTTCGGCTACGGCCTCGCCTGGACCATGCTGTTCAGCTTTCCGCTGATGGCGGTGATCCAGGCGGTCAGCGCCCGCATCGGTCGGGTGACGGGCTTCGGCATCGCCAAGAACCTCCGCCGCCACTACTCGCCGTGGCTGCTGCGCGCGGTCGTGCTCCTGCTGCTCGTCGCCAACGTGATCAATCTCGGTGCCGACCTCGGCGCCATGGGGGCCGCGCTGGGCCTGCTGGTCGGCGGCCCGGAGCTGCTCTGGGTCGTGCTGTTCGCCGTCGTCTGCATCCTGCTCGAGACCTTCATGAGCTATGCGCGCTACGCCGCCATGCTCAAATGGGCGACGCTCTCGCTGTTCGCCTACGTGGCCGTCGTGCTCGCCGCGAACGTGCCCTGGGGAACCGCGCTCTACGGCACCCTCGTCCCGCATCTCGTCCTCGACGGCCCGCACGCCATGGCGGTCGTCGCCGTCCTCGGCACGACGATCAGTCCCTATCTCTTCTTCTGGCAGGCCGCCCAGGAGGTCGAGGAGCTGCGCCGGCGCCACGTCAAGGCGCTCTGCATCGCGCCGGGCGACGCCGGGCCGGAGCTGGCGCGCATCCGCACCGATACCATCGTCGGCATGGGGGTCTCGAACCTGGTGGCGCTGTTCATCATCTTCGCCACGGCGGCGACGCTGCACGCCGCCGGCGTCACCGAGATCGAGACGTCCGCCCAGGCGGCCGAGGCGCTGCGTCCGATCGCCGGCCCCTTCACGTTCATCCTGTTCGCGGCCGGCATCATCGCGACGGGAATGCTGGCCGTCCCCGTGCTGGCCGGCTCGGCCGCCTACGGCGTCAGCGAGGTGTTCGGCTGGACCGAGGGTCTCGACCGCCGGCCGCGCGAGGC
>JADZBA010000466.1 GCA_020852355.1 Alphaproteobacteria bacterium | reverse complement strand
TCTATCCCGGGCTGGAGCGCAAGGTGGTGAATGCCGTGCGCGCGCGCGGCCTCGAACGCCAGGTGCGCGTCACCTCGTTCATGCCGCACATCCTGGAGACCGTGCGCGCGATCTGGCCGGACGCACGACTGGTCGCGTCGGTGGACCGCCGCTCGGCCGAGATGCTGGGCGGCCTCGGCCCGGCGCTCGACCGCTTCCTCGCCTTCGGCGACTGCTGCGTCGCCGTCGAGAAGGCCCTGCTGGCGCCGTCCCTGGCGTTCTGCCTGGAGCGCGCCGGCGGCGAGCGGCTGGGCGTCTGGGTGCCCAATACGCCGGACGAGATCGGGCACTGGATGGCGCAGCCGATCCGCCAGGTCACCACCGACCGGCCGGACCTGGCGCTCGCCGCCCGGGCACGGCGATGATCTCGCGCCGGCGGCTGCTCGCCGGAGCGGCGGCGCTCGCGCCGTTCGCGATCCTGCGGGGCGGCCGGGCCGCCGCCCGCGAGCCTTTCACGCTGGGCGTCGCCTCGGGCTGCCCGCGGCCGGACCGCGTCGTCCTGTGGACCCGGCTGGCACCCGAGCCGCTCGAGGGCGGCGGCATGCCGGACGCACCGGTCGCGGTCGAGTGGGAGCTGGCCGAGGACGAGCGCTTCGCCCGCATCGCCGCCCGCGGCACCTTCACCGCGGTGCCCGAGGCCGGCCACACGGTCCATGCCGAGCCGGCCGGCCTCGCTCCCGGCCGCTGGTACTGGTACCGCTTCCGCACGGGCGGCGCGATCAGCCCGGTCGGGCGCACCCGCACCGCGCCGGCGGAAGGCGCCGCCACCACGTCCTTCCGCTTCGCCTTCGCGTCCTGCCAGATGTACGAGCACGGCTACTACGCCGCCTACCGCCACATGGCGGCGCAGGATCATGACCTCGTCGTCCATCTCGGCGACTACATCTACGAGATGTCCTGGGGCCGGCGGCACGTCCGCAAGCACTTGGGCGCGATCCCGACCGAGCTCTGGGAGTTCCGCGACCGCTACGCGCTCTACAAGAGCGACGCCGACCTCCAGGCCGCCCACCACGCCTTCCCCTGGCTCGCCGTCTGGGACGACCACGAGGTCGCCAACGACTATGCGGGCGACCACTCGCCGCGCACGAGCGATCCCGGCCAGTTCCTGCGCATCCGCGCCGCCGCCTACCGCGCCTTCTGGGAGCACATGCCGCTGCCGATGGCGGCGGCGCCGCGCGGTCCCGACATGCGCATCTACGACCGCTACCGCTTCGGCGACCTCGTCGACATGATGCTGCTCGACGACCGGCAGTACCGGGCCGCGCATGCCTGCGGCACCGGCCCGGTCGGCGCCGGGCCGGCGACCGACTGCCCCGAGCGCATTGCGCCCGGCCGCACCATGCTGGGGGCGGCGCAGGAGGCATGGCTCGACGGCGCGCTGCGCCAGGCGCGCGGGCGCTGGACCGTCGTGGCGCAGCAGACGCTGATGGCCGAGCTCGACCGCAGGGCCGGACCCGAGCGCGCCTACTGGCTCGACGGGTGGGACGGCTATCCCGCTGCGCGCGGCCGGCTGCTGTCCGCGATCGCCGCCCATCGCCCGTCCAACCCGGTGGTGATCGGCGGCGACGTACACGCGTTCTGGGTGGCTGACCTCAAGCGCGACTTCGCCGACCCCGCCTCGCCGACCATCGCCAGCGAGCTGGTGGGTAGCTCGATCACCTCCCAGGGGCCGAGCGAGAACGCCATCCGCACCGGGCTCGCCGAGAATCCCCACATCCGCTACGCCCGCGGCGACAAGCGGGGCTACGTCGCCATGACCCTGGACGCCAAGGCCTGCCGGGCCGAGCTGATGGGCGTCGACGACGCCTTCGATGCGGCCTCCGCCGTACGCCCGATCGCCGCCTTCACCATCGAGGACGGCGTTCCCGGCGCGAAACCGGCCTGATCGCCCGCCTTCAGCGATCGCAGATCTGCGGCGAGCGCGCGGCCAGCAGGCTCGCCATGTCGATGACGGTCGCCGCAGGGGGTGGCATGCCGCCGGGAGCGACGACGTGGAACCGCGGCGGCACGGCGTCGCCATGCGTCTCGATCCAGGCGTGGCGCAGCATGGCCGCGGCGGCCCATGGCCGCGCCGTCGACGGCAGGCCGAACTCGTCGAAGCGCTGCCATCGGGCGCATGCCGGCACCGACCCCGCGGGCAGCAGCGCCACGAGCCGCCCGCCTGCGGCCGGCAGCGGCCGCACCGCGCCGACGAGCTGGGCCCATTCCTCGCGCTGCAGGCGGACGATCCCGCGATCGGCCGCGGCGGACATCGCCAGCAGCCCCCAGACGGCCGGCATCGCGACCAGCAGGCCGGCCATGCCGGCGCCCCACCGCCCGCCGATCCGCTCGCCGACCGCGACGAGCGCGGCCGCCACGAGCACGGCGATGGTCATGGCCATCGGCAGGCTGGCGCGGAACGAGGGCCAACTCTCGGCCACCACGAGATTGGGCAGGAACGCCAGCGCCACCGCCCCTCCCTGGACGGCCAGTGCCGCCATCGTCGGCCGCACGCTGCCCTGGCGCAGGAAGGCGCCCAGCACGATCAGCCCGGCGACCGCGTAGCCGAAGCGTGGCACCGGCTGGAGGTTGAAGAGGTTCTGCGCCTGGCGCAACGGCACGCCGATGAACCAGAGCAGCTTCGCCCAGGGATCGCGGGTGAGCGCCGTACGGCGCGAGGGCCCGACCTCCGGCACCAGGTGGGGCAGCAACAGGAAGAAGACGGCATAGGCCGCGACCACCGCGACCAGGACGAGCGCCGCCGGCAACAGCCCGTCGCGCAGGGTCTCCCGCGTCGCCGGGCGGCGCACCAGGGCGATCGCCACCCCCGGCACGAACGCCATGGCCCCGGGCTGGTAGATGGCGAGCGCCAGCGCGAGCAGGCACGCCGCTGCGGCGAGGCGCAACAATCCGGGCCGTCCTCCGGCGGCCGTCGTCGCCAGCGATGCCGCCGCCAGCGCCAGGACGATCGCGACCAGCGGCCCGATCAGCGTCGCCCAGGCCGTCGCGACCGCGAACCCCGGCAGCGCCACCAGCATCGCGGCTGCGGCGGCCGCCGCCCCGCGCGGCCAGCCGGACCGCGCGGCGAGCGCGTAGAGCTGTGCCGCGATCGCCGCCTCCAGCCCGAGGTTCAGCAGGCGCACCAACGCGAGATCGCAGACGCCGCCGACGGGTTGCAGCGCGAGGTTGAGGATGAGGCCGTAGAGCGGCCGGCCGTCGCGCGCCACCCAGGCCCAGAGCGGCCAGTCCGGGAATACCCGGCCGCCCTCGACCAGAACATAGTCGTCGACGAACCCGTAGCAGCCGCCGGCGAGCGGCCGATGCAGCGCGAACAGCACCGCCGCCGCCGCGGCCAGGATGGCCGCGGTCCAGAGGGTGGCACGGTGTGCGCCTGCCGCGGGAGCGGCGATGGCGACGGATACGGTCGACGACAACGACGCCCCCCCGGGCGGTCACGCGTGAAAGCCTGCCATCTGCGAGGCGTTCGCAGCCGACAGTCACGCGGCGGACCACACCAAAGCACCGCGATTCCGTCAATCGCGGACTGTGTCGCATGTTCCGCCCTTGCCGGCGACGGCGCGGCAAGGAAGGTTAGCCTCCGTGCCCCGCAACCTCCCCCGCCTGCCGGCGATCCGATCCGCCGCCGACCCCGAAGCGCTCGCCGAGGCCGTGCGGCTGCTGCGTGCCGGCGCGCTCGTGGCCTTCCCGACCGAGACGGTCTACGGGCTGGGCGGCGACGCGACCGACGATCGTGTAGTCGCCGCCATCTTCGCCGCCAAGGGCCGGCCGCGCTTCAACCCGCTGATCGCCCATGTGCCCGACGTCGCGGCGGCGGACCGGATCGCCGTGCTCGACGCCCGCAGCCGCGTCCTCGCCCGGCGGTTCTGGCCCGGGCCGCTGACCCTGGTGCTGCCGCGCCGGCCCGCGGGCGGCGTCTCGCTGCTGGCGACGGCCGGCCTCGACACGGTCGCGGTGCGGGTTCCCGACCATCCCGTGGCGCTCGCCCTGCTCGCCGCGGTCGACCGGCCGGTCGCCGCCCCGAGCGCCAACCGCTCGGGCCGCGTCAGCCCGACCACGGCTGCCCACGTCGCCGAGGGCCTCGGCGACCGGGTGGCGCTGGTGCTGGACGGCGGCCCCTGCCGCATCGGCGTCGAGTCGACGGTCCTCGATCTCACCGGGCCGGAGCCCGCGCTGCTGCGCCCGGGCGGGCTGGCCCGCGGCACCATCGAGGCGGCACTCGGCGGTCCGCTGGCCACGGCGGCGCCGGACCCCGCCCGCCCCGCCGCCCCGGGACAGCTCGCCAGCCACTACGCCCCGGTCCGGCCGGTCCGGCTAGGCGCCCGGACGGTCGCGGCCGACGAGGCACTGCTCGCCTTCGGCCCGCGCCCGCCCGAGGGTGCGGCCGCGACCCTCAACCTCAGCCCGTCGGGAGACCTGGCCGAGGCCGCCGCCAACCTGTTCGCCCATCTCCGGCGGCTCGACGGCGCGGCCGTCCGGGCGATCGCCGTGATGGAGATCCCGGAGTACGGCCTGGGCGAGGCGATCAACGACCGCCTGCGGCGGGCAGCGGCGCCGCGCGACGACGATGCGCCCATGTCGCAAGTCGATTAGAGTGCCCGCGCCCACCGCTCCACGAGACGCCCGATGACCGTGATGCCCCGCCCGGTGCCGCCCGACGCCCTCGCCGCGATCCGCGCGATCGTCGGCCCGAAGGGGTGGATCGACGATCCCGGCGACATGGCCCCCTTCCTCAGGGACGAGCGCGGCCTCTTCGTCGGCAAGGCGCCGGCCGTGGTCCGCCCGGCCGCCACCGCCGAGGTCGCCGAGATCGTGCGCATCTGCGCCGCCAACGGCATCGCCATCGTGCCGCAGGGCGGCAACACCGGGCTGTGCGGCGGCTCGGTGCCGTTCGCGACCGGCGAGGCCATCGTGCTCGCGCTCGGCCGCATGAACCGCGTGCGCGCGGTCGACCCGATCAACTACACGATCACGGTCGAGGCGGGCGTCATCCTGGCCGCGGTCCAGGCCGAGGCCGACCGCCACGACCGGCTGTTCCCGCTCAGCCTCGGCGCGGAGGGGAGCTGCCAGATCGGCGGCAACCTGTCGACCAACGCCGGCGGCATCCAGGTGCTGCGCTACGGCAACGCCCGCGACCTCGTGCTGGGCCTGGAGGTGGTGCTACCCGACGGACAGGTCTGGGACGGGCTGCGCGGCCTGCGCAAGGACAACACGGGCTACGATCTGAAACAGCTCTTCGTCGGCGGCGAGGGCACGCTCGGTATCGTCACCGCGGCCGTCCTCAAGCTCTTCCCCAAGCCGCGAGAGATCCGCACCGCCTTCGTGGCGCTGCCGGGACACCGCCAGGCACTCGAGCTGTTCGCCATGGCGCGCGCCGCGTCGGGCGATCAGCTTACCGCCTTCGAGCTGATCCCCCGCATCGGCCTCGACATCTCGATGCGCCACGTGCCGGGCGTGACCGACCCGCTGGCCGCCCCCTACCCCCACTACGTGCTGCTGGAGATGTCGTCGAGCGTGCCCGACGGCGACATCGCGGCCACCATGGACAAGCTGCTGGACGCCGCCATGGCCCAGGGGCTGGTGCTCGACGGCACCATCGCCGCCTCCGCCCAGCAGGCGGCCCAGCTCTGGCGGATTCGCGAGGGCATCGTGGAGGCGCAGAAGCACGAGGGCGGCAGCATCAAGCACGACATCGCGGTGCCGGTGTCGCGCGTCGCCGACTTCCTCGACGAGGCGACCCGCCGGGTCGAGGAGCGGCTGCCCGGCATCCGCGTCGTCGCCTTCGGGCACATCGGCGACGGCAACATCCACTTCAACCTGAGCCAGCCCCCGGGCGCCGACACCAAGGCCTATCTCGCCCGCTGGGAGGAGTTCAACGAGATCGTCCACCGCGTCGTCCAGGGCATGAACGGCAGCATCTCGGCCGAGCACGGCGTCGGCCGCCTCAAGCGCGACCTGCTGCCGCAGTTCAAGAGCGCGGTCGAGATCGAGCTGATGCGCAAGGTCAAGCGCGCGCTCGACCCGCTCGGGATCATGAATCCGGGCAAGGTGTTGTGAGGGGAGCGGCGCCATGAGCGGCTACGTCGCGCCGATCGCCGACATGCGCTTCGTGCTGCGCCATGTCGCCGGCCTGGGCGAGGTCGCCCGGCTGCCCGGGGCCGAGGGCGCCGAGCCCGACCTCGTCGACCAGGTGCTGGAGGAGGCCGGCCGCTTCGCCGCCGGCGTGCTGGCGCCCCTGAACGCGAGCGGCGACCGCGAGGGCAGCCGGCTGGAGAACGGCGTGGTGCGCACGCCCCAGGGCTTCCGCGAGGCCTACCGCGCCTTCGTCGACGCCGGCTGGAACAGCCTGCCGTTCGACCCGGAGCATGGCGGCCAGGGCCTGCCCTGGCTGGTCGGCACCGCCGTCGGCGAGATGTGGGCCTCGGCGAACATGGCCTTCTCGCTCTGCCCGCTGCTGACCCAGGGGGCGATCGACCTGCTGTCGCATCATGCCAGCCCGGCGCAGAAGGCGACCTACCTGCCGAAGATGATCGCCGGCACCTGGACCGGGACGATGAACCTGACCGAGCCGCAGGCCGGCTCGGACCTCGGCATGATCCGCACCCGCGCGGTCCCCGACGGCGACGGGCGCTATCGCATCACGGGCCAGAAGATCTTCATCACCTGGGGCGACCACGACGTCGCCGAGAACATCGTGCACATGGTGCTGGCGCGCACCCCCGACGCACCGGCCGGATCGCGCGGCATCTCGCTGTTCATCGTGCCGCGCTTCCTCGTGGCGGCCGACGGCGGGCTCGGCGCGCGCAACGACGTGCGCACGGTCTCGCTCGAGCACAAGCTCGGCATCCATGCCAGCCCGACCTGCGTGCTGGCCTTCGGCGATGGCGGCGGCGCGGTCGGGTTCCGCGTCGGCGAGGAGAATCGCGGGCTCGAGTACATGTTCACGATGATGAACAACGCCCGCCTGTCGGTCGGGCTGGAGGGTGTCGCGATCGGTGAGCGCGCCTACCAGCAGGCGCGCGGCCACGCGCTGGCCCGCATCCAGAGCCGCGAGCTCGGCTCGCCCGATCCGGCACCGGTCGCCATCGCCCGCCACCCCGACGTGCGGCGCATGCTGCTGTCGATGCGCGCCCGCGTCGAGGCGGCGCGGGCGCTCGCCTACACCGTCGCCGCCGCTCTCGACCACGCCAAGCGCCATCCGGACGCGGCCGAGCGCGCCCGCCACCAGGCCTTCGTCGACCTGATGATTCCCGTGGTCAAGGCATGGTCGACCGACCTCGGGGTCGAGGTCGCCTCGACGGGCGTCCAGGTCCATGGCGGGATGGGCTTCATCGAGGAGACGGGTGCCGCCCAGCATCTGCGCGACGCACGCATCGCCCCGATCTACGAAGGCACCAACGGCATCCAGGCGAACGATCTCGTCTTCCGCAAGCTGGCGCGCGACGGCGGCGCGGCGGCCGCATCGCTCATGGCCCGCATGCGTGCCGACTGCAGCGGGAACGGCATCGGCCGGTCGTTGGCCGAGGGCGTCGACGCGCTGGAGACCGCCACCCGGCAGATGCTGGCGTCCGTCCGCGCGGACCCGCGGCGGGCGGCGTCCGCGGCGGTCCCCTACCTCAGGCTGCTCGGAACGGTCGCCGGCGGCTGGATGATGGCCCGGTCCGCCGCCGCCGCGGCACGCGCGCTGGAGCGTGGCGAGGACGAGCCGTTCCACCGCGCCAAGCTGGCGACCGCGCGCTTCTATGCCGAGCACGAGATGCCGCTGGCGACGGCCGACCTGCGCTCGGTCATGGCCGGCGGCGGCGCCGTCGCCGAATTCGATCCGGATTGGCTCTGACCCGGGTGAAACGTTCGCCCCGCGGCGGCCGGGGGGAAGCGGCACCGCGGGGCGATAGCTCCGTCTGGGGAGGAGGGGCGACGGAGTCGGCGGCCCCGGTCGGGGAACCCGGGCCGCAACCCGCTTGGGGAGCGGGTACTAAGATAATCTTCGGCGATTCAGGTGGGCCGCGCAGTGACGGGCATCACAGGCCTGGGCGGTTGACACGGCTGCGCACGCCCGCCCACTCTCCGCCTCCATCGGCGGCCGCAAGAAGATTCCAAGAATCGATGCCCAGCTCCCGCATCCTCGCGACCATCGCCGCCCTCCTCGTCGCCGGGAGCGCGCACGCCGACACGACCGCGACCATCCCCGTCCTGGTACCGCTGACCGGCTTCCTGGCGCTGGAAGGTGCGAGCCAGCGCAACGGCGCCCTGCTGGCATTTCGCGCCGCCGCGGCGTCCGTCACGGTCCGCCATGAGGTCATCGACACGGCGACGTCGCCGGAAGCCGCCCTCAACGCCTTCGCCCGCGCCCGCCGCCAGGAGGCGCCGACCGCCGTCGTCGCGCCGATGCTGGGCACCCAGATGCTGGCGCTGCTGCCGGCCGCGCTGGAGGCCCGCGTGCCGCTGATCACCGTGTCGGGCACGGCCGAGATCACCGAGCGCGGCAACCCCTGGGTGTTCCGCTTCTTCCCGGGCGACGCGGTCGTCAAGACGGCGCAGGCCCGCTACGTGGTCGAGGATCTCGGCAGGCGCCGCGTCGCGCTGGTCTACCAGACGACCGCCTACGGCCAGAGCGGCCATCGCCACCTGGTCGACGTCTTCGCGCGCCTCGGCGCCGCGGTGGTCGTCGAGGAGGGCCTCGCGCCGGCCGTGAAGGACATGGCGCCGGTCCTGACCAAGGTCCGGGCGGCCCGGCCCGACGTGCTGGTCCTGCAGCTCCATGCCGAGGCGAGCGCCCGCCTCGTGCGGCAGGCCGCGGCCCTCGGCCTCGGCCTGCCGATCGTCGCCGGATCGGCCATGCACCAGCCGGCGACCGTCGCGCTCCTGGAGCCGGCGGAGCTGGCCGGGGTATGCGCCGAGAGCGGTGCCTCGCCGATCTCCGAGGACGCCCCCGCCGTGCGCCGCTGGGTCGCCGACTACCGCGCCGCCTTCCAGGTCGAGCCCGACGCCTTCGCGCTCGCCCAGTACGACGGGGTCGCCATGGTGCTGGCCGCGGTCGCCGCCGGCGCCCGCGACGGCGAGGCGGTGCGGCGAGCGTTGGCGGCCGGGCGCTACGAAGGGCTGGCGATGACCTACCGCTCCGACGGCGCCGGCAACATGGCCCACGACGCGGTCATCGTCTGCTACGATGGCCGCGACCGCACCCCGCGCGTCGCGCGGCGCTACGTCAACGCGGCGGGAACCGGCTGAGCGCGCCGATGTCCGACCTCCTGCAGCTCATCGTCAGCGCGCTTTCGCTGGGAGCCACCTACGCGCTGGTGGCGCTCGGCTTCGTCCTCGTCCTCAACGCCACCAACGCCGTCAACTTCGCCCAGGGCGAGCTGGTGGTGGCCGGCGGCTTCCTCGCCATCGCGCTCGCGCCCCTCCTCCCCGTGCCGGGGATCGTGCTGCTGCCGCTGGTCGCCGTCGCGACCGGCGCCATCGGGCTGCTGCTGTCGGCCGTCGCCTACTTCCCGCTGCGCCGGCGGCCGCCGACGGCGGTGTTCGTCTCGACCATCGCGTTCGGCATCATCCTGCAGAATTCCGTGCTGCGGCTGGCCGGTCCGGAGCCGGGCGGCGCGCCGCCGCTGCTGGCCGACGGCGCCGTCGAGGTCGGCGAGGCGGTGGTCGGGCGCCAGTCGCTGGCGGTGGTGGCCGCCGCCGCCATCCTGGTGCTGCTGGTCCACATCCTGATCGAGCGCACCCAGCTCGGCCGGCGCCTGCGGGCGACCGCCCAGGATCCCGAGATCGCCCGCGCGCTCGGCGTTCCCGTAGTGCCGCTGATCGCCGTCAGCTTCGCGCTCGGCGCCGCGCTCGCCGGCGCGGCCGGGCTGCTGGTCGCCAACCAGTTCTTCATCAGCCCCGGCGACGGCGCCAACTTCATGCTGAAGGCCTACATCGCCGTCGTCGTGGGCGGCTGGGGCCGGATCGGCGGGGCGGTGCTGGGTGGCCTGCTGATCGCCCTCTTCGAATCCTTCGTCGCCGCCGCGGTGTCGCAACTCGCCGCCGAGGTGCTGCTCTACGTGGCGTTGCTGGCGATCCTCGCGTTCCGGCCGACCGGCCTGCTCGGCGAGACCGCGGGACGGCGCGCGTGACCCGCCCGCTACTCTGGTTCGCCGAGGGAATCCGCCTGCCGCTGCTGTTCGCGGCGGGTGCGCTGGCCGCCTTCATGCTGCCGCTGGAGGCGTCCTACCCGGTGCGGCTGCTGACCCAGGTCGGCGTCTACGCCCTGCTCGGCATCGGCTACCAGTTCGTCTTCGGCCTCGCGGGCGCCTTCTCGCTGGCCCAGGGCGCCTTCTTCGGCGTCGGCGCCTACGTCGCGGCACTGGCCGCCCTGCAGTGGGACTGGACCGGCGAGCTGACCCTGCCCGCCGCCGTCCTCGTCGCCACCGCGATGGCCGCCCTCGCGGCCGCCCCGGTGCTGCGCCTGCGCACGCACTACTTCGCCCTGGCGACGCTCGGCATCGCCCAGGTGCTGTTCGTGCTCGCCGTCGGCTGGATCGACTTGACCGGCGGCGCCAACGGGCTCGCCGGCATCGGCGAGCTGATGCTGTGGGACCAGCGGCTCGACGGCCGCGACGGAATGGTATTCGTCTGGATCCTGGTCGCCGTCGTCGGGCTCCTCCTCTATCAGGTGCGCCGCAGCCTCGTCGGCCTCGCCTTCGATCTCGTGCGCACCGACCCGTTCGCGGCGATCGCCGCCGGGGCGCCCGCGGCGCGCCTGCGCTTCGCGGCCTTCCTGGCGAGTGCGGGCATCGCCGGCCTCGCGGGCGCGCTGCAGGTCCATTCCATCGGCGTCGTCTCGCCCGAGGTCCTCGATTTCGACATCATGATCCGGTGCCTCGTCGTCGTCGTGGTCGGCGGCGTGGCGCGGACCTCCGGGGCCATCCTCGGCGCCTTCGTCGTCGTGCTGGTGCCGGAATGGCTGCACGCGCTGGAGGGCTATCGGCTGCTGGTGTTCGGCGCGGTCCTGCTGGCGACGATCCTCTTCGCTCCCGAAGGCATCATCGGCACGGCGGAGCGCCTGCGCCGACGCTGGCTGCCCGGCCCCGCGCTGCCGCGGCCGCTCGCGACGCTGCGCGCGCCCGGCCGCTCGCTGCTGGCGACGACGCGCCCCGTCCTGTCGCTGGAGCGGGTGGCCAAGGGCTTCGGCGGCGTCGTCGCCCTCGAAGGGGTCACGCTGAAGGTGGCGCGCGGCGAGATCTTCGGGCTGATCGGCCCCAACGGCTCGGGCAAGACGACGCTGGTCGACGTCGTCACTGGGATGACGGCGCCCGACGAAGGTCGCGTCGTGGTGTCCGGGGAGGACCTGACCGGGCGGCCGCCGTCGGTGATCTCCCGGCACGGCGTGGCGCGGACGTTCCAGACGGTCCATCTCCACCCCGACATGACGGTGCTCGACAATGTCGCGGCCGCCCGCCTCGGCGACCTGCCCGGCGGTCCGCTCGGCACGCTGCTCGCGATCGGCACCGAACGGCGCCTCCGGCGGGCGCGCGGCGAGGCGGCGGCGATCCTGGAGGCGCTCGACCTCGCCGCCGTGGCGATGCGGCCGGGCGGCACCCTCGCGCCGGCGCTGCAGCGTCGCGTCGAGCTGGCGCGAGCGCTGGCGCGCAACCCCGAGCTGGTGCTGCTCGACGAGCCGGCCGCGGGTCTGTCGGAGCCCGAGCAGGCGCACCTCGCCGAGCGTCTGCGCGCCCTCAAGACCCGCGGGCTGGCGATGATCATCGTCGACCATAATCTCGGTTTCCTGCTGGGGCTCGCCGATCGCGTGGCCTGCCTCGACCAGGGCCGCCTGATCGCCATCGGCACGCCGGAACAGGTGCGCAACGACCCGGACGTGGTCTCGGCCTATATCGGCGGCGGCATCGCCGCGCGGGCGGCGTCGTGAGCACCACCGGCGAAGGCGCGGTCGCCGCGCCGCCCCCCGCCCCGGCAGCCGTGCCACCGCCGCCGCGTCTCGCCGTTTCCGGCCTCTGCGTCGATCGCGGCGCGGGCCGGGTCGTGACGGACGCGACGTTCGCGGCCGAAGGGTCGGAGATCGTGGCCCTGCTCGGCGTCAACGGTGCCGGCAAGTCGACGCTCCTCCAGGCGCTCGTCGGCCTGCTGCCGGCGGCCGCGGGCAGCGCCGCCCTCGACGGCAGGCCGCTGCTCGGGCTCGCCCCGGAGCGCCGGGCGGCGCTCGGCATCGGCTACGCCCCGGAGGGCCGGCGCGTCTTCCCCGCGATGTCGGCGCGCGACAACCTGCTCGCCGTCTGCCGCGCCGACGCGGCGGAGCGCAGGCGACGGGTCGAGGCGGTCTACGAGCTGTTCCCGCAGCTACCCCCGAAGGACCGCACGCTGGCCTGGCAGCTCTCCGGCGGCCAGCAACAGATGCTGGCGATCGGGCGGGCGCTGATGAACCTGCCGCGACTGCTGCTGCTCGACGAGCCCACCCTGGGACTGGCGCCGGCCACCATCGACCATCTCCTGGAGCGTCTCACCTGGATCGCGGCCTCCGGCACGACCGTCATCATTGCCGAACAGAATGCCGCGATCCTGGCCGTCGCCGCCCGGGTGTGCGTCATGCGCGTCGGCCGCATCGTCCTCGACGAGGACGCCACCCACGCCGCAGGAGACCGACAACGGCTGGAGCGTGCGCTTCTCGGCGGATAAAGAAACGAACGCCGTGCGCGAGTGATTGTGAGGGAGCAGCGCTTACGGTTACTATGCCGCAGCTTCGGGCCCGGGTCAGTGACTTGAGAACGAAAAGTGCACGGGAGGCCCGCATGCAGGCAGGACGGCTTTGCGAGGGGCGAACAGTGCGGCATGCGAGTGGCACCGGCGCGTGGCGCCATCTGATCTGGGTGGGCATCGCCCTCTTGGTCGCATCGCCGGCGTCAGCACAGGCACCGATGAAGATCGTCGGATCGACGTTCCTCGCCCCCTTCGTCGAGTCGGCGACCGGTCGGCTCGTCAGCGCCTCGGTCATCGTCGCGCCGCAGCAGGAATATCGCGGCACGGTCAACGGCATCAAGGCGTTCTGTCGCTCCGCCGCCCCGGACTCGCCGAGCGTGGTTGCCATGTCCAGGCGGATGCGCGGCGAGGAATTCGAGGAATGCCGCCAGCGGGGGGTCGGGGAGATCATCGAGATCCAGATCGGCTACAGCGCCCTGGTGCTCGCGGCGCCGCGCGGCGATCCCGACTACGGGCTGAAGCTCCTGGACCTGTACCGCGCCATGGCGCGGGACATCCCGCACGACGACGAGTTCCTGGCGAACCGCTTCATGCGCTGGCGTGACATCGACCAGGATCTGCCCGACCTGCCGATCCGCGTCGTGATGCCGGCTCCCGGGCTCGGCTCCCGCGGATTCTTCGAGGACCGCTTCCTGCAGGGCGCCTGCCGGTTGATCCCGGAGATCCGCACGATCTTCACCGCGGAGAGCCGGGTCAATCAGTGCGTGGCCCTGCGCAGCGACGGCCGTATCGTCGAGGTGGGGTACCCCTTCGAGGCGAGCGCTCGCCAGGCGCTGACCGACGCGCCCGCCGGCACGGTCGCGATTCTGCCTTCGAACATCGCGCAGAAGATGAGCGATATCGTCAAGACCCTGCCGCTCGATGGTGCCCAGGCTTCGCAGGCGACCGTCGCCACGCGCGAGTATCCGTACGTGCGGCCCCTCTTCGTCTATGTGAAACGCCGGCACGTGAAAGACTACAAGGGGGTGGGCCCGGTCGCCGGACTGCGCGAGCTGATCACCGAACTGACGCGCGAGCGCGCGATCGGGCCAGACGGCTACATGATCAGCGAGGGTCTCGTCGCGCTCGACGATTCGCGGCGCGAAAGCATGCGCCATCATGCACTGACGCTGACGCCGATGGAGCGGTGAGGAGATGATGACGACCACCCGCGTCGCGCTCGTCGCGCTCCTGATCGGCCTTGGTACGCTGCAGCCGGTGGCGGCCCAGCAGGCACCGCTCCGCGAGCCGACCGACCTGATCAACGACCGGCCGAAGACCATCGGCAGGCTCTGGGCGGCGACACAGGATGCGTTCTCCTGGACCGCCGGCATCGTGGGCTCGGCCCTCGACTATGTGATGCCGCCGTCACCGTCGTCGCTCGTCGCAGCCGCCAGGGAAGACGACAGCTCGGACATGCTGAAGCTGCTCGGTCTCGCCGGCTACAAGCTGAAGGAAGTGGACAACGAGGTGGGTCTGATTCCGGGGCTCGCCTTCAAGTTCGCGATCGTCCGCGAGCTGTCCGAGGCCGATATCGACTATCTCGACGAGCAGCTCGACCTCTTCCGACTGCGCAGTCCCGGCCTGCTCGGGCAGCTCCAGCGCTCGATCGTCTCGACCGTCCTGGCGATCAATTCCGGCGGCGGGATGCAGGTCTCGGAACTGAAGCTGCGCCTGCTGCCACTGCCGAAGGCCGAGTTCTCGGTGACTCCGAGCGCCACGCTCCTGGGCGAAGAGGCGAGCGCGCTGATGCGGGCCATCCAGCGGGTCGACCGGCGCGTCCGCGACATAGCGCCGACATCGGTGAGGACTTCGACGGACGGCGCGCCGCGCCGGTGATCGTGGCGCACACCGTGCGTCGTCCGACCGCAAGCTCGCCATGATCGGCATCCTGCTCGGCATCTTCGCCGGGCTGGGCCTGTTCTTCATCGGCATGCGGATGATCTCCAACCAGCTCAAGGAGATCACCGGCGAGCGCGTGCGCGTGCTGGCCGCCCGGCTCACCCGGAGCCGGCCGCTGATGATGATGCTCGGCACCACCGCCGGCATCGCGACGCAGAGCACCAACGCCGTCACCGCCGCCGCGACCGGGCTCGCCACCGCGCAGCTCATCGGCCTGCGCGACGCGTTCACGCTGATCGCCTGCGCCAACATCGGCACCTCGGTGCTGGTCTTCCTCGCGGCGTCCAGCCTGCACGACGCCGTCCTGCTGATCACCGCGATCTGCGGCCTGCTCTACTTCCTCGGCATCGACAAGAAGCCGCGCTACCGGGTCCTGACGGGCAGCCTGCTGAGCTTCGTGCTCATCGTGTCGGGCCTCGACCTCATCGAGATGAGCTCGCGCCAGCTCCGCGACGTGCCGATGGTGCAGAGCGTCCTCGGCGCCGTCGCCGGATGGCCGGCGGCGGCATTCCTGGTCGGCGCGGCGCTGGTGCCGATCGTCCAGACCGCGAAGACCGTCGGGGCCATCGTCGCCGTCCTCGCCCTATCCGACGTGCTCGATCCGATGGCGGCGATCTCGGCGGTGATCGGCGCCAATGCGACGTCCGCGGTCAACGTCGCGTTCCTCACCGCCCGCATCTCCCCGGCGGGCCGGGCGCTGGCGCTCTACCAGGCGCTGCTCAAGCTGGTCGGCTCGGCGACGGCGATCGTGGTCTTGCTGGCCCTCGCCGTCGCCTCGCCGGGCACCGCCGGCGCGATCGCGGGCGCGGCGCCGGCCCTGGCGGTCGCTGTCGGCTACCTCTTCATGCAGGTCACGGCCTACGGCCTCCTCATTCCCTTCGAGACGACCGTCGAGCGCTGGCTGACGCGGCTCACGGCCAGGGCGGCCGCCGACGATCCCACCCGGCCGCGCTTCATCACGCGCGAAGCGTTGAGCGAGCCGGCTTCGGCGGTCGAGCTGGCGCTGCGCGAGCACCTGCTGCTGCTCGCCCATCTGCCGTCGGGCCTCGACGACGTGCGCATGTCCCCGGAGCCCGCCGTCACGCCGCGTCGCGACGCCGATGCCATCCTGCGTGCGCTCGAGGACTTCCTCGCGACGCTCGCCCACGGCGTCTCCGACGAGCGCCTGCGCCGGCGGATCGGCTCGCTGCAGCGCCTCGACGGCCTCCTCGTCGACCTCTACGACCAGGTACGCCGCCTGGCGCAGAGCGCGGGGCGGCGCGACCAGCACCCGGAGGTCGCCGCGCGCATCGCGACGATCGTCGAGAGCGCGCATTTCATGCTGGAGACCTTCGTGTCGGTCGGCGGCTCCGACGACCCGATCGACCGCGCCTACCTCGCCGAGCTCACGGGCGACCGGACCGCGACCATGGAGAAGATCCGCGTCTCTCTGATGTCGGAGCTCGGCGCCGACGCCGCGTCCGAGCGCGACCTCTTCGATGCCTCGCTGTCCTTCGAGCGGTTGGTCTGGCTGATGCGCCGCTATACGCTCGTCGCCGAGGAACCGGACTCGCCCTACCGCGATCGGGCCAATGCCGCCTGAAGCGCCCAGGCAGTTTCGGCTTGCGCCTTCCATCTGGTAACGTGCGCGCCGTGAGTCGTCGTGCTGAGCGGGTCCGTCGACGGCGCGAAGGGCAATTCGAACTTCCAGCGGGGGTCCCGTGACTGGGGTACCGACGAACGACAGCTATCTCTCGGTCGGCGAGGGCGTTGAGATCGCGGCCACCATCGAGCGCTGCAGCCGCATCTACGTCGCCGGGCGGGCACGTCTGCAGACGTCCTGCCGCTCCTTCGTCCTCGACGCGAAGGGGCGCGTCGACGGCTCGATCGAATGCGAGACGGCGGAGATCCGCGGCCATTTCGAGGGCGAGATCCGCGCGACCCAGCGCCTGGTCGTGCACGATACCGGCCAGATCGAGGGTGAGATCCGCTACGGCCGCATCGAGGTCGCCGACGGCGCCCGCCTCAACGGCCGCATCGAGAACCTGGGCGCCGCGTCTTCCGTCACCCAACCCGGCGGGCTGTCCGCGACCGATCCGACCAAGGCGCGGGCCGCCGGCGCCCTGCCCTGAGGCGCGGCCGGCGCCCTACTGCAAGGATGTGGTGAACGGTTCCTCGGCCAGCAGCGTCCCGTCGGCGTCGAAGAGCTGCACGAGGCCCTGGCCGGGAATCGCCGGCATCACGTCCCAGGTGCGCCAGTTCGGGCTCACGCCCACGGTCAGATCGCGGGTGCGGAAGATTCGCCCGTTGAAGATCCAGCGGATCTGGTAGGCGGGACGATCGGCGTCGACCCGGCTGCAGTCGAGGCGCAGGAAGGCGTGGACGCGATCGCTCTCCGCCAGGAAGCGGTTGCTGCGCTCCGTCGGCTCCCGGTCGGCGACGCCCTTGGCGGTCAGGAACTCGCGCACGATGCAGTCGGTATCGGCCCGCGCTTCCCGCGATAGTGGGCCGGCGACCGCCGCGACGATCGTCAGGAGGAAGGCAAGGGTGCGGGCCGCATCCATCGGCGGCGAGCGTTAGCGCACCGCGCCGCCCCCTTCCAAGCCCCCGCGACCACGGCCCGACATCGAAGCCGCACGCTGCGGCATTCGCGCCACGGCCGGGATCACGCGGCCGGCGGCCGCCGGTCGGCCCACGGCCGCACCCGCTCGAGCAGGGCCGCCACCCGCAGCACCGCGAAGTCGCTCCACCATGGGCCGACGATCTGCAGGCCGGCCGGCATCCCGTCGTCGGCCCAGCCGCTCGGCAGCGACAGGGCGGGATTGCCGGTAAGGTTGAACGGGTACTGGTACGCGGTCCAGCTCTGCCGCGTGATGCCGCATTGCCGGCCGGCGATGGTGACGGGTTTCGTCGCATCGAAATCGGCCGCGAGGGCAGTGCATGCGGTCGTCGGCGACACCAGGAAATCCCAGCGGCCGAACAGCGCCTGCACCGTCTGGTAGAGGCGCGTGCGGGCCTGCTCGGCACGGATGCGGTCGAGCAGCGAGAACCCCATCCCCCAGTCGGCGAAGGCGACGAGGGTCGGGTCGAGGCGGTTGCCCCAGCGCTCGCGCAGGCCGGCGACGGAGGCGGCGATCCCGGTCTGGTAGAGGATGCGTCCTTCCTCCTCGATCCAGTCGACGCTGTCGGTCACTTCCTCGACCACCGCACCCAGTCCCGCCAGCGCGTCGAGCGCCTCGCGCGTGAGCCGCTCGACCGCGGGGTCGACCACCGGATTGGCCATGCGCGCGACGTAGCCGAGGCGGACGCCGTCCAGGCGCTCGCCCTGGAGATGCGGCGGCAGCGCCGCCGGGCCGCCGCCGAGGCTCCACGGGTCGCGCCGGTCGGGGCCGACCATCGCCGCGAACATCGCCGTGGCGTCGGCGACGGTGCGCGTCATCGGGCCGGCGAAGGACTGGTTCAGGAAGATGTCGGCCGCCGCCTCGTGCGGGATGGCGCCGCGCGTCGGCTTGAGGCCGACGATGCCGGCGCTCGCCGACGGGCCGCGGATCGAGCCCGCCCCGTCGGTGCCGAGCGCCAGCGGCGCCAGCCCGGCCGCCGCCGCCGCCGCCGCACCGCCGCTGGAGCCGCCCGGCGTGCGCTCCAGGTTCCAGGGATTGCGCGTGACGCCGGTGAGCGGGCTGGTGGTGATCGCCTTGTGCCCGAACTCCGGCGTCGTCGTCTTGCCGACGACGATGGCGCCCGCCGCCCTGAGCCGCGCGACCGAGATCGCGTCGGCGGCGGCGACCTTGCCGGCATGGACGTGCGAGCCGTGCGTCGTCCGGACGCCGGCGACGTCGACCAGATCCTTGACCGAGACCGGCACGCCGTGCAGCGGCCCGAGCGGCGCGCCCGCGGCGACCGCCTGTTCCGCCGCGCGGGCGGCCGCCGTCGCCTCTTCCCGGCACACCGTCACGAAGGCGTTGAGCCGCCCCTGGCTCGCCTCGATCGCATCGAGGACCGCGCCGACATAGGCGACCGGCGACAGCATGCCCCGCCGGATCAGCGCCGCGGCACGGGTCGCGGGCAGGAACAGCAAGTCGTCGGTCATCGCGGAGCTCCGGGAACCAGGTGGCGCGACGATGGCATGCGGCTGCCTCGGCACGCCAGAGGGCGACGGCGATGGACGTGGTCGTCCGGCATCCGCAAACTCCTCCCGACTGAGGACGGGAGACCGAACCATGCGCATCGCGGTCATGGGCGCCGGCGGCGTCGGCGGGTATTTCGGCGGGCTGCTGGCCCGAGATGGCGCGGACGTGACGTTCGTCGCGCGCGGCGCGCATCTGGAAGCGCTGCGGCGCGCCGGGCTGACGGTCGAGAGCCCCGCGACGCCGTTCACGCTGCCGGCGGTGCGCGCGACCGACGACCCAGCCGCGATCGGTCCGGTCGACGTCGTGCTGTTCGCGGTCAAGCTCTACGACATGGCGGAGGCCGCGACCGCCATCGGGCCCCTGGTGGGACCGGGCACCATCGTCGTGCCGCTGCAGAACGGCGTCGAGGCGCCCGAGATCCTGGCGCGCGCGGTCGGGCGCGAGCATGTCGCGGGCGGCGTCGCCTACATCGCCGCGGTCGTCGCGAGCCCGGGCGTGGTGCGCCACGCCGGCATGCAGCCGCGCCTCGCCTTCGGCCCCCTGGAAGGGCCGGTGCCGGCGCCGCTCACGGCCCTGAAGGCAGCGTGCGACCATGCGGGCGTCCATGCGACGTTGGCCGACGACGTGCGCCGCGTCATCTGGGAGAAGTTCGTCCTCCTCGCCTCGGTCAGCGGCCTGACCGCTCTCACCCGGCACCCGATCGGCCCGGTCCGCACCAACCCGGCGACCCGGGCGCTGCTCGTCGAATCGCTGGCAGAGACCGCCGCGGTCGCCGCCGCCGCCGGAGTGCGCCTGGCGGCCGACCAGCCGGAGCGCACGCTGGGCTTCATCGACGCACTGCCCGAGGGCATGCGCTCGTCGATGCTGGAGGACCTGGAGCGCGGCCGGCGTCTCGAGGTGCCGTGGCTGTCGGG
>JADZBA010000465.1 GCA_020852355.1 Alphaproteobacteria bacterium | reverse complement strand
CTGACGCGCCAGATGGCCGGCGACTACGGAACGGACGGCGTGCGCATCAATGCGATCGCGCCGGGGCTGATCCTCACCGAGATGACCCAGAAGCGGCTGGATGCGAGCGCGTGGTATCGCGAGACGATGCTCGACGCGACGCCGCTCGGTCATCCCGGAACCGGGGACGACGTGGCCGCGGCGGCGGTCTTCTTCGCATCCGCCGACGCCCGATTCGTCACCGGGCAGGTGCTCGCCGTCGACGGGGGATGGAGCGCCACGCGCTTCCATCCCCGACGGCGCAAGGAGGAGGGCAGGGCCTGAGCCGCGGGGAAATGGCTCCGCGGCGGGCCCGACATCGGGAGAGAGGGGAACTGGCAATGCGTTGTACCGGCTTCATCGCGGGCTTTGCGGCGGCGGCCTCCGTGCTGGCGGCACCGGCCCGGTCTCAGGAGCTCGTCGTGGCGATCTTCGGCGGCTCCTTCGCGGACAATGCGAAGATCTGCCACGTGGCACCGTTCGAGAAGGCGACGGGAGCAAAGGTCGTCTTCGTGTTCGGCAGCTCGCCCGAGAACATCGGCCGGCTGCGTGCCACCAAGGGGCGTCCGGAGATCGACGTCGCCTACATGGACCGCCAGATCGTCATCCAGGCGAAGGCCGAGGGGCTGCTCGACGAGCTGAGCACGGCCAACGTCAAGAACATCAAGGATCTCTATCCCATCGCCATCGACGAGGACAGGCGCTGGGTCGCCTTCATGTTCAGCGGCACGGCGATCGCCTACAATCCGCAGAAGGTGAAGACGCCGCCGACCTCCTGGGCGGACCTCTGGGCGCCGGAGTACAAGGGCAAGATCGCGATCAGCGACGTGTCCTACAGCGCCGGCATGCACTTCCTGATCGCCGCATCGCGCCTCAACGGCGGGTCGGTCGAGAACATCGACCCGGGCTTCGAGGCGATCAAGCGGCTGCGGCCGGGTATCGTCACCTTCTACACCCAGGCCGACCAGGTGGTGACGCTGATCGAGCGCGGCGACATCATCGTCGCCCCGTGGTACGTCGACCGGGTCGGCGCGGCCGCGGCCAAGGGCATCCCGGTGGCGCTCGCCTTCCCCAAGGAAGGCACCATCGGCATCACGCCGACCGCCTCCGTCCCGCTCGGCAGCAAGCGCAAGGAGCTGGCCGAGAAGTACATCGACGTGCTGCTCTCGCCCGAAGGCCAGAAATGCTACGCGGAGCGGCAGTATGCCGGCCCGACGAACAAGCTGGTCGAGCTGCCCGAGGCGATCGCCAAGATGGTCCCCTACAAGGAGAACATCGACACGATCTTCTTCCCGGACGCCGGCTACATCGCCAAGACGCTGCCGACCTGGGCGGACCGCTGGGCGCGCGAGATCGTGCGCTGAGCAGGGCGCGCGGCGGTGGCCGGGCTTCGCCTCGTCGGCCTGCGCAAGGCCTACGGTAGCGTCACGGTCGTCGATGGGGTGGATCTCGCCGTCGCGGACGGCGAGTTCCTCTCCCTGCTCGGTCCCAGCGGCTGCGGCAAGACCACGATCCTGCGCATGATCGCCGGCCTGATCGACCCCGACGAAGGCAGCATCCTGCTGGGCGAGGAGGAGATCACGGCGACCGCCGTCCACCGCCGCAACCTCGGGCTGGTGTTCCAGTCCTACGCGCGGGTCCCGCACATGACGGGGGCCGAGAACGTGGCCTATGGCCTCCGGCGGCGCGGCTTCGACAAGGCGCGCGCCGGCGGCCAGGTCGAGCGGTTCCTCGGGATGGTCCGCCTGCACGACCTCGCCGGCCGCTATCCCTCGCAGCTCAGCGGCGGCCAGCAGCAGCGGGTCGCCCTGGCGCGGGCGCTGGCGACGGAGCCCCGACTGCTGCTGCTCGACGAGCCGCTGAGCAACCTCGACGCCCAGCTTCGCGACGAGATGCGGGTCGAGCTGAAGCGGCTGCAGCAGGATCTCGGCCTGACCACCGTCTTCGTCACCCACGACCAGTCCGAGGCCCTGACGCTCTCCGACCGGGTCGTCGTCCTCAATCGCGGGCGGCTGGAGCAGATCGGCACGCCCGAGGACGTCTATCGCCGTCCGGCCAACGCCTTCGTCGCCAACGTCATCGGGCGCACCAACTTCGCCGTCGGCACGGTCGCGGAGGTCCGCGACGGCCGTGCCACGGTGCGGCTGGAGACGGGCCGCACGATCGTCGCACCGGCCGACGGGATCGCCGCGGGACGCCGCGTGCGCATCGGGCTGCGCCACGAGGCAATCCGGCTGTCGCGATCCCCCGTCGGCGGCGAGAACGCCTTTCCCGCCACCGTGGTGTTCGCCGCCTTCGCCGGCGCCGGCAGCCAGTACGTGGTGCGCATCGACCCGGGGTGGGAGCTGCAGGTGGAGGCGCCGTCGGCCGACGGCGTGCTGGCGCGCGGCGATGCCGTCCACGCCCAATGGCGGGCCGAGGACGTGCTCGTGCTGCCGGCCGACGGGGAGCGGTGACGATGCGCGGCGCGCAGCCCTCGCGCTGGGCCGGCTGCGGCCTGCTGTCGCCCGTGCTGCTGCTGCTGGTCGTCGCCTTCTTCGCGCCGCTCGCCTTCATGGCACCGGTCAGCGTGCGGCCGTACCGGCCGGGCGTCGGGATCGGGGAGGGCTTCACCGGCGAGCACTACGCCCGCCTCGTCTCCGATGCCTTCTACCTGGAGATCATCGGCCGCACTGTCCTGCTCGGCCTCTCCGTCACCTTCCTGACGCTCGTCATCGGCTATCCGGTCGCCTATTTTCTCGCCCGGACCCAGTCGCGCTGGCGCCATTGGCTGACGCTGCTGGTGGTCTTCCCGCTGCTGCTGAACCTCGTGGTGCGGACGTTCGGCTGGATGGCGATCCTCGCCAACCGCGGGCTCGTCAACGACCTGCTGATGGCGCTCGGCTGGATCGAGCAGCCGGTGAAGCTGATGTTCAACTTCACCGGCCTGCTGATCGGGCTGACGCATATCTTCCTGCCCTACATGGTCCTGACGCTGATGGGCGCGATCCAGAACATCCCGCGCGACCTGGAGCATGCGGCGCGCGTCCTCGGCAGCGGGCGGCTCGCCGCGTTCCGCGACGTGACGGTCCCGCTCAGCGTCCCCGGCATCGTGTCGGGCAGCATCCTCGTCTTCGTCCTGACGATCACTGCGCTGGTCACCCCG
The DNA here is from genome assembly GCA_020852355.1 of Alphaproteobacteria bacterium. Lineage (GTDB taxonomy): Bacteria > Pseudomonadota > Alphaproteobacteria > ATCC43930 > Allostellaceae > Allostella. Next base: position 3,941 of record JADZBA010000465.1, on the reverse strand, counting down.
CGCCTGCTCGGCGGCCCGACCTACCAGGTGATGTCGACGATGATCTACGACCAGTTCCTGCGCCTGCTGAACTGGCCGGCCGGCTCGGCGATGGCGTTCATGCTGACGCTGGTCGTGGTCGCCACGATCGGCCTGCTGAACCGGGCCGCCCGGCGGTGGGGCGTGCGGTGAGCGCCGCGCCGGCCATCCGACGGCTGCGCGCGGCGAACCTGCGGCGCTCGGGCGCCATGGCGGCCTATCTCTTCCTTGTCTTCTTCTTCCTGATGCTGCCGGTCGTCGTCGTCGTCCTCGCGTCGGTCAGCAACACCTCCTACCTGGTGGTGCCGCCCAGGGGCGTGACGTTCCGCTGGTACCGCGCCGTGCTCGACAACCAGGAGTTCACCGGCGCCATCCTGTACAGCCTGCGCCTCGCCCTGGTGACGACGCTCGGATCGATCGTGCTCGGCGTCGCCGCGTCCTACGCGCTGGTGCGCCTTTGGGTCCCGGGACGCGCGGCGATCTCGGCCGTGCTGATGGCGCCGCTGGCGTTCCCCGCGGTGGTGATCGGCGTCGCCCTGCTGCAGTTCTATTCCGCGCTCGGCGTCAGCGGCAGCTTCGCCGGCCTGGTGGCGGCGCACATGGTGATCACCGTGCCCTACGTCGTGCGCGCGGTGCTGGCCAGCCTGCACGGGGCCGATGCCGCCGTCGAGGACGCCGCCCGCACGCTGGGGGCCAACCGCTGGGTCGCGTTCTTCACGGTCACCCTGCCGCTCATCCGTCCCGGGGTGGTCGCGGGCGGCCTGTTCGCGTTCATCGTCTCGTTCGACAATGTGCCCGTGACGATCTTCCTGCTCGACGTCCGCCACGTCACGCTTCCGGTCAAGATCTTCACGTCGATCGAGTACGGCGTCGATCCGTCGATCGCCGCGGTCTCCACCATGCTGATCGTGGCGACCGGCCTCTTCCTCGTGGTCGCCGAGCGCTGGCTCGGCTTCCATCGCTTCGTCTGACGCCCGGAGGGTCCCATGCGCAATCCGCTCGGCCGCTTCCCCGTGATGCTGACCTTCGATCTCGACGCGGAGACGCTGTGGACGTCCCGCGACCCGAAGAACGCCGAACGCCCGATCACCCTCTCCCAGGGCAGCTACGGCTGGAAGGTCGGTGCCGGGCGCGTCCTCGATCTCCTCGACCGCTACGCGATCAAGGCGACCTTCTTCATTCCCGGGCTGATCGTGCAGCAGCGCGGCGCGCTGATGGAGGACATCCTGCGCCGCGGCCACGAGATCGCCCATCACAGCTGGTCGCACAGCTGGATCGTCAATCTCACCGCCGAGCAGGAGCGGGAGGAGATGGAGAAGGGGATCGACATCATCCGCAAGGTGTCGGGGCGCGTGCCGGCCGGCTATCGCTCCCCGGCGGGCGAGTTCAGCCCGCGGACCCTCGGCCTTCTGGAGGAGCATCGCTTCCGCTACTCCTCGAACTTCTTCGACGACGATTCGGCCTACCTGCACGTCGTCGATGGAAGGGTGACCGACCTCGTCGAGCTGCCCTTCGCCTGGGTGCTCGACGATGCGCCGTTCTTCCTCTACTCGATCACGCTGCCGGGACGCACGATGCACCCGCCGTCCTCGGTGCTGGAGGGCTGGGTCGCGGAGTTCGACGTGCTCTACCAGGAGGGCCGGCAGTACGTGCTGGCGATGCATCCGGAAATCATCGGTCGCCCGTCGCGGATCCAGATGCTGGAGCGCCTGATCCAGCACATGCTGAAGCACGAGAAGGTGTGGTTCGCCCGCTGCGACGCGGTGGCCGAGGCGATGCGCGGGCCGCTCGCCGCGGCGGCGGCCGGCGCCATGCGCGCCGCGGCCCAGTAGCGGCGCCGGTCATGACCGATACCGCTCCGGCCGCCGGCCGGCTCGCCGGCCGGCGCATCGTCGTGACCGGTGCCGCGTCCGGCATCGGACGGGCGACGGCGACGCTGTTCGCCCGCGAGGGCGCCGTCGTCGGCCTGATCGATCGCGACGCCGCGGTGGAGGCGGTGGCATCCGGCCTTGCCGGAGCCGCGGCGGCGGTCGCCGACGTCGCCTCCGGAACCAGCATCGCGGCGGCGGCCGAGCGTCTCGCCGGCGCCCTCGGCGGAATCGACGGCCTGGTCAATGCGGCCGGCGTCGACCTGCTGCGGCGCTTCGACGAGATGACGGCCGAGGAATGGGACCGCGTCCTGGCCGTGAACCTGACCGGTCCGGCCAACGTCTGCCGTGCGGTGCTGCCCGCGCTCAGGGCGGCCGGCTCCGGCACCATCGTGAACATCGCCTCGGGAGCGGCGCTGCGGCCGCTGGAGGACCGCACCGCCTACTGCGCGTCGAAGGCGGGGCTGGCGATGTTCAGCAAGGCCCTGTCGATCGACCTGGCGCGGTGGAACATCCGGGTGAACTGCGTGTGCCCGGGCATCATCGACACGCCGATGTTCCGGTCCTCCTATGAATCCGCGCACGACCCGGCGGCCGAGCTCGCCCGCATCCGCGAGCGCTACGTCATCAAGCGGGTCGGCTTGCCTGCGGACATCGCCGGCGCCGCGCTCTACCTGACCAGCGCGGAATCCTCCTACGTCACCGGCACGGCGATCGCCGTCGATGGCGGGCGCACCTTCCACTGATGGAGAGGGGACGAGATGGGTGAGCGGCTTTCCGGGCGCATCGCGCTGGTGACGGGCGCGGGCAACGGCATCGGCCGGGCGAGCGCCCTGTGCCTCGCCCGGGCGGGGGCCGCCGTCGCCCTCGTCGACATCGAGGGCGACGCCGTCGAGGGTGTCGCCGAGGCTGTCCGCAAGGAGGGTGGCAGGGCGCTGGCCATCGCCGCCGACTGCACCAGCGACGCCGAGGTGGTGGCGTCGGTCGCGCGGGTGCGGGCCGAATACGGTCGCATCGACGTGCTGTTCAACAATGTCGGGCAGAGCGCGCGCGAGCGGGCGAGCGAGTTCTGGTGCTCCTCGCCGGAGACCTGGCGCTTCGTCCTCGAGGTCTCGCTGCTGACCGCGATGCGCTGGACGCGCGAGGTCGTGGCGGAGATGCGCGAGCGCCGCAGCGGCAAGATCGTCAACATGTCGACCGAATCCGCCTTCTACGGCGATGTCGGCCTGGTCGACTATGCGGCGGCGAAGATGGGCGTCGTCGGCTTCACCCGGTCGCTCGCCCGCGAGCTGGCGCCGTTCCGCGTCAACGTCAACGCCGTCGGGCCCGGCGCCATCCGCACGCGCGCGCACGATCGCCTGCCGAAGGAGGTGATCGACCGGGTGCGCAACAGCGTGCCCATGGGCTTCATCGCCGAGCCCGAGGACGTCGGCAACGTCGTCACCTTCCTCGCGTCCGACGACAGCCGCTACATCACCGGGCAGTCGATCCTGATCGACGGCGGCCGCTGGATGATCTGATCGGCCGCCGCCTCATCCGGCGCGGCGACGGTACATCCCCATCGCCTTCCAGGTCAGCACGGTGTCGCCGTCCTGGTTCTTCACCTCGACGCGCGAGTTGACGATGCCGCGGTCGGGCTTCGAGTCCGATGCGCGCGACGAGAGGATCTCCATGCGCGCGGACAGCGTGTCGCCCGGGCGCACCGGCTTCAGCCAGCGCAGCTCGTCGACGCCGGGGGAGCCCATGCTGGCCGACTGCAGGATGATGCCGTCGGCGGCCAGCCGCATGGTGATGGCGGCGGTGTGCCAGCCGCTGGCGATCAGCCCGCCATAGATGCTCTCCTTCGCCCGCTCCTCGTCGACGTGGAAGTATTGCGGGTCGAACTGGCGTGCGAAATCGAGGATCTCCTCCCTGGTCACCGAGCGGCTGCCGAGCTCGTACACGTCGCCGACCCTGAAGTCCTCGAAGTAGCGCATCGATCCCGCTCCCGCCGGTCCGTTCCCGATCGTCCATCCCCTAGCATGCCGCCTGCGCGGGAGGCTATCGTCGCGCCCG
>JADZBA010000464.1 GCA_020852355.1 Alphaproteobacteria bacterium | reverse complement strand
GGCGCGCGTCGGCATCGCCGAGCTGGCGGGCGAGATGCGCACGCTGGGCGCCGGCGTGGCCGAGCGGCTGGGAGGACACTGAGCCGGACCGTCGAGCGGCGAGCCGGGCGCAGATCCGGGCGAATGCGGCGATGAAGGCCAGGGACACGGACCGCGCGGCGATCCGCGACTACATCGCCCCGACCGCGATGAGCACCTTCAAGGTCAACGCCAAGGGCCGGCAGGAGGGCTACCACTACATCGCCACCCAGTGGCAGTGCGACCGGGCGCTCGCCCAGAACCGTGACGCGGCCGCGAGCTGCGGCATCAACGTGATCGCCAGCGAGCGGATCGCCGTCAGCGCCGCGGTCGCCCTCGTCAGCCTGATCGGCATGACGACGCCGACGGTCGGCCATGGCTGGGTCCTCGACGGCTTCGTCGTCGGCATCCTGGGCGGCCTCGGCAGCGTCGCCGGGGCGCTGGTCGGGCTTCGTGCAGGGCTTCGCCAGCGATCTGCTCGACGATCCCTGGGCGCGTACCATCATCTACCTGCTGCTCTACGCGGCGATCCTCGTGCGCCCGCACGGCCTGCTGGGCCGCCAGGGGTACGCATGTCGGCGCCGCCGCGGCCGGCCTCGCCTCGCCGGTGATCGGCGCGACCAGCCTGCGCCTGCGGGGGGCCGCCTTCACCTTCGCCATGCTGTTCTTCCAGGAGCTCATGGTGCTGATCGTGCGCAAGCTGCCGGCGGCGGGTGGCCCGGGCAGCCTCGTGTTCCAGGACGTCTTTCCGACGTCCCTGCCTTGCGCAATAGGGCTTACGCCCGGCGGGCGGACGGTCCATCAATGCGACGACGCTGCTGCTGAAGGTGGAGGCGACGGATGGCACTGCTGGTCGGGATATCGGGAAGCTTGCGCCGGAACTCGTTCAACTCCGGCCTGCTGCGTGCGGCCCGGGACGTCTCTCCCGCAGGGACGCGGCTCGACGTGGCCACCATCGCCGGCATCCCGCTCTATGACGGCGACCTGGAGCAGGCGCGGGGCATCCCCCCAGCCGTTGTCGCGCTCAAGGAGGCGATGGCCGCCGCGGACGGGGTGTTGCTGGTGACGCCGGAGTACAACAACGGCATCCCCGGCGTATTCAAGAACGCGATCGACTGGGCGTCGCGGCCGGCGGCCGACATTCCGCGCGTCTTCGGCGGCAAGCCGGTGGCGGTGATCGGCGCCTCGCCGGGCGGGTTCGGCACCATCCTGTCCCAGAACGCCTGGCTGCCGGTCTTGCACACGCTGGGTGCGCAGCACTGGGCCGGCGGGCGGCTGATGGTGTCGGGCGCCGGCAAGGCGTTCGATGCCGAGGGCAACCTCGTCGACGACGCGGTGCGCGCGCGCCTGCAGCAGTTCCTGGCGGCCTTCGTCGCATCGGTCGCCGCCGGCTGATGCGGGCCGCTTCGTGCCGAAGCCCTAGAGCGCCAGCTTGGCGCCCAGCCCGTCGTCGATGCGGAACTCTGACCCCGTGACGTGCGCCGCGCCCGGACCGAGCAGGAAGAGGATGAGCTCTGCAACATCCTCGGGCCGGCAGGGACGGGCATGGTGGACGCCCAGCGGCTGGGCGCGCGCCCAAGCCGCGACGGTCTGGTCCTCATCGCCCGGCAGGCGCCGCGCCGCCTCGCGCAGCATCGGCGTGTCGACCACCCCGGGGCAGACGGCGTTGACCCGGATGCCGGCCTCGGCATGGTCGAGCGCGAGGGCGCGGGTCATGGCGTTGAGGCCGCCCTTGGCCGCGACGTAAGCGACGCCGTTGCGCTTGCCGAGCAGGGCCTGGATCGACGAGACGATGACGATCGCCCCGCCGCCGGCGCGCAGCATCGCCGGCACCGCCGCCTTGCAGGCCCGGAAGGCGCCCGAGAGATTGACGTCGATCACCCGCTGCCAGTCGTCCTCCGCCGCGGTGAGCACCGTGCCGGGGATCTGGATGCCGGCGGCCGAGACCAGAAGGTCGAGCCGCTCGAAGCGCGCCTCCGCCGCTCGCACCGCGGCTTCCAGGGCGGCGAGGTCGCGCACGTCGGCCGGCATGGCGAGGAGCCGGTCCGCGTGCGCGGCGAGCGCCTCCCGCGCCGCGGCGACCTGGTCCTCGCGATGTCCGGTCAGCGCCACTGCGGCTCCCCGCTCGAGGAGAAGGGCGGCGGCGGCGAAGCCGATGCCGGTGGCGCCGCCGGTGACCAGCGCCGTGCGGCCGGCGAGCTCTTCCGTGAGCCGGGCCATGTCAGGGTGCTCCCATGGCCACGCCCGCACGGCCGGGAACGTCGACGCGCAGCCGCTGGATCGTTCCCGTCTCCGCCTCGGTGACGTAGAGCGTACGCCGGTCGGCGTCGCCGAAGGCGAGGTTGGTGGGGATCAGCCCACGCTCGGTCGCGACCCGCGCCAGCGGTTCGCCCAGGCGGTCGAACATCCGTATGCAGCCGGCCAGCGCGTGGCAGAGATGGAGGTTGTCGGCGTCGTCCATGGCGAGCCCGTCGGGCCCGCCGCCCAGCGAGCCCGAGAGCTGCAGGAAATGGCCGACCTTCGCGACCTTGCCGTCGGGCCCGAGGATGATGCGCCAGACGGCGTTGGCCTGGGTGACCGCGACATAGATCATCCGCCCGTCGCGGGTGAGCACGATGCCGTTCGGGCTCGGCAGCCCCTCGACGAGCAGCTCCAGCCCGCCGCCGGCCCGCCAGCGGAAGACCCGACCCTCCGGGCGAACGAGGTCGGAGTTGCCCTGGTCGGTGAAGTAGACGGCCCCGTCGGCGGCGATCGCGAGGTCGTTGGGCCCGATCAGCGGGTCGCCGCGGAAGCGGTCGGCGAGCACCGTGAGGCGGCCCGCGGCCGGGTCGAAGCGGAGCAGGCCCAGGCGGTTGTCGGCGATCACCGGGCAGCCGGCCGCGTCCAGCTTCAGCCCGGTCGGCCAGCCGTCATATTCGTGCCGGACCGTCCAGCCGCCGCCCGGCCTCAGCGTCAGCAGGCGGCCGTTGGCGATGTCGACGCACCAGAGGTCGCCTTGCGGGCTCCAGCACGGCCCCTCGAGGAAGCAGTCGCCGCGCGCGCCGTGGCGGCGGACCGCGGCCCAATCGTTCCCCGGACCGCCGCGCAGGCGGTCGGGCAGGGTGGCGTGGACGACGAGCGTCATGGCGAGCCGGCCGGCTCGCCGGCGTGCACCAGCGTGGCGCCGGAATCCGTGTCGAACAGGTAGAGCTCGCGCCGGGGCAGGGTGAGGCGAAGCGTGTCGCCCGCGCGGACCGCGACGTCGGTCGCGACCCGCCCGCAGAACTCGGCCGCGCCGGCCTCGGCGAAGAAGATCTGCTCGGCGCCGGCATGCTCGATGAGGCGCACGCGGGCATCGACGGTGGCGCTCTCGCCGGCCTCGCCGACCCGGACCCCCTCCGGCCGGATGCCGAGCGTCACCTTGCGGCCGAGCAGGCGCGTCCACGGCCCCGCCGGATCCAGCGCGATCGTCAGCGCCCCGCCGCGGAACACCGCCCGCCCCGCGTCCTCGGCGATCTCGCCCGTCACCATGTTCATCTCCCGCTCGCCCATGAAGTTGGCGACGAAGCTGTTCACCGGGCGGCGGTCGATCTCGATCGGCGAGGCGAACTGCTGCAGCACGCCGCTGCGATAGATCGCGATGCGGTCGGAGAGGCTCATCGCCTCGCCCTGGTCGTGGGTGACGTAGACCGCGGTCGAGCGCAGCCGCTGGTGCAGCGCCTTGAGGTCGTGGCGCATCCGGAGGCGCAGGCGCGCATCGAGGTTGGAGAGCGGCTCGTCGAGCAGGAAGACCTTGGGGTCGCGGACCATCGCCCGGCCCAGCGCCACCCGCTGCTGCTGGCCGCCCGACACCTCGCGCGGGTAACGCTCCAGCAGATGGCCGATCCCCAGCGTGTCGGCGACGGCCCGCACCTTGGTGGCGATCGCGTCGGCCGGCTGGCGGCGGCGGCGGGCGCGCAGCGGGAACGCCAGGTTCTCGGCGATCGTCATGTGCGGATAGAGCGCGTAGCTCTGGAACACCATGGCGATGTCGCGGCGGTCGGGGCCGACATGCGTCACGTCGCAGTCGCCGATCGTCACCGTGCCGGCGTCGGGCGCCAGCAGCCCGGCCAGGATATTGAGGGTGGTGGTCTTGCCCGACCCCGACGGGCCGAGCAGCGAGACGAACTCGCCGGCCTCGATCCGGAGGTCGAGGCTCGCCAGGGCGACGGTCTGGCCATAGTGTTTCGATACGCCCCGGAACTCGATCGGAGCGCCGACCTCGGTCGTCATCGCGTCTATCCCTTTACGCTGCCACCCGTCATTCCCGCGAGGAAATAGCGCTGCAGGAAGACGAACAGGACCAGGATCGGAAGGGTCGCCACCATCGCCGAGGCCAGCAGCGGCCCCCATTCGCGACCGTAGAAGCCGAGGAAGTTGTAGATGCCGATGGGCAGCGTGCGCTTCTCCTCCGAAGACAGCAGGGTCACCGCCACGACGAAGTCGTTCCACGCGAAGGTCACGACGAAGAGGGTGGCGGCGATCATCCCGGGGCGGGCCAGCGGCAGTACGATCTTCCACAGCGTCTCCAGGCGCGAGTAGCCGTCGATCAGCGCCGACCATTCCAGCTCTTCTGGCAGGCTCTGGTAGTAGGCGGCAAGAATCCAGATGACGATCGGAAGCTGGTAGGCACTGTAGACGAGGATCAGGCCGAGGTGGGTGTTCACCAAGCCGACATCGGCGACCAGCGTGTAGGTCGGGATCAGCAGCGAGGCCACCGGCACGCTCATGACGACGACGATCAGCACCATGATCGCCGACTTGCCGCGGAAGCGGAACCGGGCGAGCGGGTAGGCGGCGAGCGCGCCGACCCCCAGGCACAGCACGACGGTCGCGACGGAGACGAAGAGGCTGTTCCAGACGTAGCCCAGAGTCCCCGAGGCGAAGATCTCGCGGTAGTGCGCCAGCGTCGGCGCCGCCGGCAGCAGCGTCGGCGGGTAGGCCGCGATCTCTGCACTCGGCTTCAGCGACGTGGCGAGGCCGAAGAGAATCGGGAAGAGCGCCGCGCCGGCGATGGCCAGCGAGACGAGGGCCCGCATCAGCAGGCGCGCCGACCTAGGCATGGGCCCGCCGCGCGCGCCAGCGGAAGATGCCGAACAGCAGGCTGACCGCGGCGATGTTGAAGATGCAGAGGATTACCGCCATCGCATTCGCCCGCCCGAGGTCGTAGTCCTCGAACCCCACCCGGAAGATCCGGAGCGCCACGGTCTCGGTGGCACCGTTGGGGCCGCCGCCGGTCAGGATCAGCGGGAAGGTCAGCACGTTGGCGAAATGCAGCAGCAGGCGGACCATGGTGATCAGCATGATCGGCCCCAGCAGCGGCACCACGATCTCCCGGAAGATGAAGAACGGCCGTGCGCCGTCGATGCGGGCGGCGGCGATCAGCGTCGGCGGGATGCTGCGCAGGCCGGCCAGCAGCAGCACCATGGCGAACGCCGAATCGCGCCACACCCCGTTCGCCACGAGGGCCGCGAATGCGTGGCGGGGATCGGCGAGGATGCTGCCGCGGCCGAGCCCGAAATAGTCGTAGGCGAGAGTCGCCAGCCCGGATTCGGTCGAGAAGATCCACTTCAGCAGCATCGACCCGACCAGCATGGCGATCACGTAGGGCACCAGCACGACGGTCCGCAGGATCGTGCTGTAGAGATGATCGTGGTTGAGGAAGAGGGCGAGCGCGAACCCGACCGCGAAGGTGAGGATCAGCGCCGTGACGCTGAAGGCGACGGTCACCAGGATTGCGTTGACGAAGACCGGATGGGTCAGGACGTCCAGGTAGTTCTGGAACCACTGGAATTCCTGGAGCTGGAAGAAGCGCACCTTGTGCAGGCTGTAGTACATGCTCGACCCGAGCGGCACGAAGACGAGCAGCGCCTCCAGCAGCAGCGCGGGCAGCAGATAGCGGTAGGCCCCGCGGCCGGCGAGGGCGGTCGTCATGATGCCGCTCGCGGCCGCGGCGCGGTCACTGGCGGGCCGCGGTCGCCGCCTCGGCCTCCTTCAGCGCGTCCAGCGTCGGCACGTTGCCGAGCACGACGCGTTGGGTGGCCGTGTTGAGGTCGACGAAGGTGCGCGAGGCGTTGCAGTTGGCCGGCAGCCAGACCTCGGCCGCCGCCCACATCTCGGCCAGCCGGCGCACCCACAGGTAGCCCGGTCCCTGGAACTGCGGCTTGGCGAACACCGACTTGAAGAGCGGCACCAGGCCGCCGAGCTCGGTCCACGCCGTCATCCCGTCCTGGCCCGTCATGTAGTCGACGAACTTCGCCGCCGCTTCCTTCTTGGTGCTGTCCTTCGAGATCGCGGCGAACCAGCCGGACATGAGCTGTGGCCCGGGCTTCTTGCCGTCGAGGCTGGGCCACGGAAGGATCCCGAGCTCCGCCTTGTTCCAGGCTGCCTTCTGCTCGATGTTGCCGAACCGGCCGTTGCCGCTGCTCGCCATGGCCACCTTGCCGGCGATGAACTGCTCGATGACGTCGTCGAGCGTCTGGGCGAAGCTCTCGGGGCTGGCGACCTTGTGCTTGCGGATCAGGTCGGCCTGCATGTCGATGGCCCGCACCCCGTCGGGGTTGGCGAGGATCGCCTTGCAGCCGTCGCCGAACAGCCTGCCGCCCTGGGCGCCGATCAGCGCGTTGGCGGCGAACGACATGGTGGTCTTGTCGGTGGAGAGATGCAGGCCCGCACCCCAGCGCTCGACGCGGCCGCCGCTCTCCTTCTGCATCTTCCTCGCGGCGACGGCGAAGTCGTCCCAGGTCTTGACGCTCGCGGGATCGATGCCGGCTTCGCGGAACAGGTCCTCGCGGTAGAAGAGGACCAGCGAGAGCGCCATGATCGGCACGGCGTGCTGCTTGCCCCCCTGCTTCAGCCAGTCGTAGGCCTGCGGCAGGATCAGGTCCTTGCGTATGGCATCGGGCCACTTGTCGGTGATCAGCGGGCCGAGGTCGGCGGCGACCCCGGCGTTGATCAGGAGGCCCATGTTCTCGCCGTTGACCCAGCCGATGTCCGGCGCGCTGCGCGAGCGGTGCGCCATCACGAACTTCTCCGCCAGGGTGAACCACACCTGGCTCTCGACCTTGATCCTGATGTCCGGGTTCGCGGCCTCGAACTCGTCGATGATGCGCTTCAGCGCCTTATCCCGCGGCGTACCCGCCGTGGGATTGAGAAAGGTCCACATGGTGAGGGTGGTCTCGGCCGCGGCGACCGGCGGCGAGGCCGTGAAGGCGAGGGACAAGGCGGCGAGGCCGCCGAGCGCACGT
>JADZBA010000463.1 GCA_020852355.1 Alphaproteobacteria bacterium | reverse complement strand
GTGCTGCGCTGTTCCGCGAACGGCTGTCGTTGCGCCAGGGGCTGGGGATCGCGGTGTCGCTGCTCGGAGTGCTCGCCATCGTCACCCGGGGCAGCCCGGATGTGCTGGCCGCGTTCGCGTTCAACGCGGGTGACGGGGTCATCGTCTTCAACATGGCGGTGTGGGCCGTCTATTCGGCCTGCCTCAGGCTCGCGCCGCGCATCCACTGGCTGAGCTTCGCGTTCGTGCTGGCGGCGATCTCGGCGGTGGCGACCGCACCCGCCATGATCTGGGAGCACGCCTCGGGGTACACGTTGCAGCCGACGCTGACGACGGCGCTCGCGGTCCTCTACGTCGCGATCTTCCCCAGCGTCATCTCCTATGCCGCATGGAACCGCGGTGTGGCGCTGATCGGCGCGAACCGCGCCGGGGCCTTCCTCTACATCGTCCCGCTGTACAGCGCGATGATGGCGACCATGCTCCTGGGCGAGCACCTGATGGCGTTCCACGTCGCGGGCTTCGCGGCGATCGTCGTCGGGGTCACGCTCACCGCGCGGAAAGGGTGACGTTGACTGTGACTGATCCCTCGGTCACTTTTCCTCCAGCAGGTCGGCGAGCATCGGAACGCACGTTGGGCGACGGCGTCGCGGCGCAGGTGGAGGATGCCGAACGGGTGCGCTCCCCGGCGCGCCCGGCTCGTCGATGCGTCCGGGACGGCGGTCCGCGAGCGGCGCTTCCGTTCGGCGCCGATGCGGGTCGCCGGCCGGGCGAGGTGCATCCACGGCAGTCGCGGGCGGACGAAGGAGGACATCCTCTCCCGCGTCTGCGCCGATCTCGACCCGATCCATGCCGCGGACACGGCACCGTCGTCGCGATGCGCCGGTGGGCGCCGGGTGACCCGGGGGTGCCCGACACGCCGGACTGATCAGAGAAAGAGGTGCGGACCCGACGCCAAGGGCGGGCCGCGCGGGAGGAGGGACATGGACTTCGCGGGCAAGACGGCGTTCGTCACCGGCGGCAGCCGCGGCATCGGCCGGGCCGCCGCGCTGGCGCTCGCCCGCCGCGGCGCCGACGTGGCCTTCCTCTATCGTGCGCGCGACGAGCAGGCCCGCGAAGTCGCCGGCACGATCGAGGCGGCGGGGCGTCGCGCCCTGGCGATCCGCGGCGATCTCGGCGATCCGGCGGCGGTCGCGGGGGCGGTGGACCGCGCCGCGGCGGAGCTCGGCGGCATCGACGTCCTGGTCGCCGCGGCAGGTGTCAACGTCGCCTGGCGGCACGTCGCCGAGCTGTCGCCCGAGGAGTGGGCGCGCGGCATCGCGGTCGACCTCAACGGCAACTTCTGCCTCATCCGCGCCGCCATCCCGCACCTGCGCACGCGGCGCGGCACGATCGTCGCGATCTCGTCCATCGCGGCGCAGATGTGCCAGGCGCGCAACGCCCAGGGTGCGGCGGCCAAGGCCGGCCTCGAGGCCCTGATCCGCGTCGTCGCCAAGGAGGAGGCACGCCACGGCGTCCGCGCCAATGCCGTCGCCATCGGGCTGACCGACACCGACATGGGCCGCGAAGCGCTCGGCCTGTGGGGCGAGGCGGCGGCCGAGCGCATCATCCGCGGCATCCCGCTCGGGCGGATGGGCACGCCCGAGGAGGTCGCCGATGCCGTCTGCTTCTTTGCCGGCCCCGCCGCCGCCTACGTGACCGGCAAGGTCCTCCAGGTCGACGGCGGCCAGATCATCGCCGGCTGACGGCCGGACGCCACGAGAAACGAACCCAGGGGAGAACGCCATGACGAACAGACTTTCCCGCCGCCGTCTTCTCGGCGCGACCGCCGCCACCGCCGCCGCCGGTCTGCTGCCGCTGCCGGCCTTCCATGGCTCGGCCCGGGCCCAGGCGGGCACCTTGCGCCTCGGCGTGCCGACCGCGGTCACCGGCACCTGGGCGCCGCTCGGCGCACAGGTCGTGCGCACCTCGCGGCTCTTCGCGAAGACGGTGAACGCCGAAGGCGGCATCGACGGCCGGAAGGTCGAGTTCCTCATCGAGGACACGCAGGGGGTGCCCGCCAACTGCCTGCGCAAGGCGCAGGAGATGGTCGAGCGCGAGAAGGTCAACATCCTGCTCGGCCTGATGGCGAGCAGCGAGGCGCTGGCGGTGATGCCGAAGCTGGCCGAGTGGAACGCGCTCTTCATCTCGTCGATCAACGGCGCCGGCTCGATGACGGCCGAGGCCTACGTGCCGAACATGTTCCGCGCCAACACCTCGGGCCCGATGGGTGCCCGCGCCATCGCGCTGTGGCTGGAGGACCAGCCGGCGACCGAGTTCTTCTCGCTCAGCCTCGACTACGCCTGGGGCCATTCCAGCGTCGAGGTCTTCGAGAAGCTGATCACCGGAATGGGGAAGAAGGCGATCGGCAAGGTCTTCGCGCCGGTCGGCACCAAGGACTACTCGACCTACATCGCGCGCGTGCGCCAGGCCAATCCGCAGGCGCTCTACGTGGCCCTGACCGGCGACGACGGCACCGCTTTCCTGCGCCAGGCCGCGCAGTACCGCCTGGGCGAGAAGGTGCAGATCGTGACCGAGCTGGTCGACCTGCTGAACGTGAAGCCGGTCGGCGAGTCCGCGGTCGGGCTGGTCGGCTCCAGCCGCTACACCTTCGCCTACGACACGCCGGCCAACGTCGACTTCGTGAAGCGCTTCACCGCCGAGTACGGCGAGGTGCCGGATACCTTCGACGGCGAGCACTGGCAGTCCCTGCAGCTCCTCGCCGCGGCCATCCGGAAGGCCGGCTCGACCGACACCAAGGCGCTGATCCAGGCGCTGGAAGGCATGGAGCTGACCAGCGTCAAGGGCCCCATCAAGGTGCGTGCCTGCGACCACCAGGCCGAGCAGCAGGGCTTCGTCGTGCGGGTGGAGAAGCGCGACGGCTACCCGCACCCGATCCCCGTCGTCATCAAGACCTATCCTGCGGCGCGGGTGACGCCGGAGTGCCGCAAGGCCTCATACTAGCGGAACGGCCCGCACGTTCCCCGGGCGGGGCGATGGACCAGACGGCGCTGTTCGTCGTGCAGGGGCTGAACGCGCTCGCGCTCTCGGCCCTCCTGCTGTTCATCGCCCTCGGGCTCACGCTGGTGTTCGGCATCATGCGCATCGTCAACTTCGCGCATGGGGCGGTCTACATGCTGGGCGCCTATGTCGGGGCGACGGCGGGGCAGGCGACCGGCAGCTTCTGGCTCGCCATCCCCGCCGCCGCCGTCGCCGCGGCACTGCTCGGCTGGCTGTTCGAGCGGCTCGCCTTCCGGCCGCTCTACGGCCGCGAGGGCACCGCCTTCCTCCTCGTCACCTTCGGCCTGGCGCTGTGCCTGACGGAGGCGATCCGCCTGACCTGGGGTGCGGATGCGCGCCGGCTGGAACCGCCGGAGTTCCTTGGCGGCGTGGTCTTCGTGCTCGACGAGCCGTTTCCGTCCTACCGTCTCTTCCTGATCGCGGCCGGCATCGTCGCCGCGGGCGGGCTCTGGCTGGTCCTCCACCGTACCCGCCTCGGCCTGCTGATCCGTGCGGTCTCGCAGAACCCTGCCATGGCCGGCGCGCTCGGGGTCGACGTGCGGCTGCTGCGCGGGGCGGTGTTCGCCATCGGCTGCGGGCTCGCCGGCGCCGGCGGCGTCCTGGCCGTGCCGCTGATCACCGCCTATGTCGGCATGGGCGCCTCGGTGGTGATCGACGCCTTCGTCGTGGTCATGATCGGAGGCATGGGCAGCTTCGTCGGTACCGTCGCCGGCAGCGCGCTGGTCGCGGCGACCCAGACCTTCGGGAACTTCTACCTTCCGGAAATGGCGCTGGGGATCACCTACGCGCTGATGATCGTCGTGCTGCTGTTGCGGCCGGGCGGGCTGTTCGGGGAAGAAGAATGAGCCGCCTCCCCTGGCTGGCCGGGATCGCGGCGCTCGCCGCCGCGCCCATCGCGCTCGCGGGGTTCCATCTCGGCCTGCTGACCGAGGTGCTGATCCTCGGGCTCTTCGCCATGAGCCTCGACCTGCAGCTCGGCTATGCGCGCATGGTGAGCTTCGGGCATGCCGGCCCCTACGGGGTCGGCGCCTTCGCCGCGGCGCTGCTGATGGCCAAGGCGGGCTGGCCGCTGCCGTGCGCGCTCGCCGGGGCGGTCGCGATCACCGCCGTGGTCGCGGTGCCGGTCGGCTGGCTGTGCTGCCGCGCCGGGGGCGTCGCCTTTGCGATGCTGACGCTGGCCTTCGCGCAGCTCGCCTACGCCGTCGCCTACAAGTGGCAGTCGCTGACCGGCGGCTCCGACGGTCTCGCCGGGGTGCCGCGGGTCGCCGGGCCATTCGGCCTGGAACTCTTCACCGGACGGGTCGGCTACTACGCGCTGACGGTTGCGCTGGTGGGCTCCGCCCTGCTCGCGGCCCGCGCCTTCGTCGCCTCGCCCATGGGCCGCGCCCTGGTCGCCGTGCGCGAGAACGAGGCGCGGGCCGAGGCGCTCGGCTTCGATCCGCGCCGGCTGCGCCTCGCCGCGTTCGTGCTGTCGAACGCGCTCGCGGGGCTGGCCGGTGCCCTCTATGCCGGCCACGTCCTCTTCGTCTCGCCGGAGCTGCTGCTGTGGACGGTGTCGGGGCACGTCCTGGTGATGGTCATCCTCGGCGGCACCGGCACGCTCTTCGGCCCGTTCCTCGGTGCCGCCGCCTTCCTCATGCTGGAGCACGAGGTCTCGGCCCTGACGGAGAGCTGGGCGCTGATCCTCGGCTTCATCTTCATCGTCACGGTCATCGTCATGCCCGAGGGGATGTGGGGCCTGGGTGCCCGGCTCCTGCGCGGGGCGCGCCGCCCGCCCGCCGTCGAACCGCGCCATGCCGCTCCTTGAATGCACCGGCCTCAGCCGTGCCTGGGGCGCGGTGCGGGCGGTCGACGGCGTCGACATCGCGGTCGAGGCGGGCGAGGTGCGGGCCGTCATCGGGCCGAACGGCGCAGGCAAGACGACTCTTTTCAATCTGATCACCGGCGCGGTGCCGAAGACGGCCGGCCGCGTCGTCTTCCGCGGCGAGGACGTCAGCCGGCTACCGCCCCATGCCGTGGCGCGGCGCGGCATCGCGCGGACCTTCCAGGTGACCGCGTTGTTTCCACGTCTGACGGCGCTGGAGAACGTCCGGCTCGGCGCCCAGGCGGTGCGGCCGGACGCCATGCGCCCGCTCCCGGTCGGGGCCGCCGCCGCGGCGACCACGGAGGCGGCGCGGGCGGCGCTGGCGCGCGTCGGCCTCGCCGGGCTCGCCGACGTGGCGGCCGGCGTGCTCTCCCATGGCGACCAGCGGCTGCTCGAGGTGGCGATGGCCCTGGTCCAGCGCCCGGCGCTGCTGATCCTCGACGAGCCGACACAGGGGATGTCGGTGGAGGAGACGCAGCACACCGTCGCCCTCCTCGGCCGCGTGCTGGCGGCGGAGGGCACCGCCGTCCTGCTGGTCGAGCACGATCTCCAGGTGGTCTTCGCGCTCGCCCGGCGGATCACCGTGCTGCATCGCGGTCGCCGCATCGCGGAGGGCACGCCAGCGGAGGTCAGGGCGGACGCCGCCGTGCGCGACGCCTATCTCGGGAACCTCGACTGATGCTCGCGGTCGAGCGGCTCGAGGGCGGCTACGGCACCGGCCGCGTCCTCCAGGGCGTCACCTTCACGGCGCCGCGCGGCGCGGTCACGGCGATCGTCGGCCGCAACGGCATGGGCAAGACCACGACGCTGCGCGCCGTCATGGGCATGCTGCCCGCGGTCACCGGCGCGGTCGCGGTCGGCGGGCGGGCGATCCTCGGCCTGCCGGTCCACGAGGTCGCCCGTGCCGGGGTGGCGTACGTGCCGGAGGGACGGCAGATCTTCCCCAAGCTGACCGTGGCGGAAAACCTGCAGGTCGGCCAGCGGGTGCCCTCGCGCCTGTGGCCGCAGGACCGCATCTTCGCGCTGATGCCCAATCTCCGCGAGCGGCTCGGCAACGATGGGCGTACCCTTTCCGGCGGCGAGCAGCAGATGCTGGCGATCGCCCGCGCGCTGGTGACGGACCCCGCCGTGCTGCTGCTCGACGAGCCGTCGCAGGGGCTGGCGCCGCTGATCGTCCAGCAGCTCGCGGGCATCGTCCGCCGCCTCCGCGAGGTCGATGTCGCCGTGGTGCTGGTGGAGCAGAACCTCGGCCTCGCCCGGGCAGTCGCCGACCAGATGCTGGTGATGGTCAAGGGGGAGGTCGTCTACGCGGCATCGGCCGAGCGCTTCCGCGAGGAGGAAGCGAGCGTACGCGCGCAGTGGCTGACGCCATAGGGGAACGGAGGAGCGGGATGGCATTCGAGACGCGACTGACCCCGGCGATGGCGGAGCGCTTCCGGTCGGCCGGGCTGTGGGGCGACACGACCTTCGCCGACCTGCTCGCGTCGCGTGTCGCCGCGCATCCGCAGAAGTTCGCCATCGTCGACGGCGAGCATCGCGTGACCTATGCGGCGCTCGCCCATGGCATCGACCGGGTCGCCGACCGCCTGGCGCGCCTGGGCATCGGCGCCGGCGACGTCGTCGCCATACAGATCCCGAACTGGCGCGAGTTCGCCTTCGTCTTCTTCGCGCTGGAGCGCGTCGGCGCAGTGGCGGTGACGGTCAGCGTCGATTTCCGCTTCCGCGAGCTCGCCTACATGATGCGCTGCGCCGGTGCGAAGGGCTTCGTGTGCTGCGGTACGCTGCGCGGCTTCGACCATCTCTTGATGGCCGACGACCTGCGCGCCGTGGTGCCGACGCTGCAGGTCGTCGCCACGGTGCGCGCGCCCCAGCGTGCCGGCATGGTCTCCCTCGACGATGCCGTCGACGGCGCCGGGCCGCCGCACGGCTTCGTGCCGTTCCGTCAGGACGCCGATACGGTCATGCGCATGGCCTTCACCTCGGGCACCACGGGCGACCCGAAGGGGGTGATGCACAGCCACAACACGACGCTCGCCGCCTGCCGCATCCTCAACGACGACATCGGCCTGGGCGCCGACGAGCGCATGATGATCTGGCTGCCGCTCGGCCTGAACTGGGGCTTCCTGACGCTGGTCCAGGCGCTGATAGCGGGGGCGACCGCGGTGCTGCTGGAGCGCTTCCGCGCTGGCGAGGGGCTCGACCTGCTGGAGCGGGAGCGCTGCACCTTCGTGCCGACCGCGCCCGCCTCGCTGACGGCGATCCTGCAGGAGCCCGATCTCGGCCGCCGCGACCTCTCGGCGCTGCGCATGGTGGTGAGCGGCGGCGCCTCGGCGCCGGTCGAGACGATACGCGCCTGGCGCGCGGCGTGCCCGTCGGAGTTCCTGGAGCTCTACGGAATGCTGGAGACGGGCTACCATTCCTACACGCGGCCGGGCGACGATCCGGAGGCGGTGGCGGGCTCGGTCGGGAGGCGGGCGAGCCACATGGGCCTGCGCCTCGTCGACGCCGACCTGCGGGACGTGGGCGAGGGCGAGGAGGGCGAGATCTGCTGCGACGGGCCGTCGGTCCATCTCGGCTACCACGACAACCCGCGCGCCAACGCCGAGGCCTTCGCCGCCGCCGGCTGGTTCCGCACCGGCGACCTCGGCTTCCTCGACCGCGCCGGCAACCTGCGCATCTCCGGGCGGGTGAAGGAGATGATCAACCGCGGCGGCAAGAAGTTCTTCCCGCGGGAGATCGAGGAGGTGCTCTACGCCCATCCCAAGGTGCTCTATGTCGCCATGGTCGGCCTGCCCGACCCGCGGCTCGGCGAGCGCAACTGCCTTTGCGTCGTCCCCAAGCCCGACCTGTCGCCGCCGACGCTCGACGAGCTGCTGGCGTTCATCGCCGGCGACTTCGCCACCTACAAGCTGCCGGAACGCGTCGAGGTGTTCGAGCAGCTTCCCTTCACGCCGACCGGCAAGATCCAGCGCCATGCCCTGGTGCGGGCGGTGATGGAGCGCGACGCCGCTCGCTCCGCCGCCTGAAGCGATCTCCATCGTCCAGCAAGGAACCGGCCATGTCCGACCGCTACGCGCGCTTCGCCCGCCTGCTCTTCGACCGACCCCATCCGCGCGTGCTGCGCATCGTCATGAACAATCCGGAGCGGCTGAACGCGGCCGACCCGGAGATGCATCGCGATCTCTGCGAGGTCTGGCGCGAGGTCGACCACGACCCGACGGTGAACGCGGTGCTGCTGACCGGCGCGGGTCGCGCCTTCTGCGCCGGCGGCGACCTCGATCTCGTGGGCCGGATGATCGCCGACTTCGACACGCGGATGACGGTTTGGCGCGAGGCGCGCGACATGGTCTACAACATGATCAACTGCGGCAAGCCGATCGTCTCGGCGATCAACGGCCCGGCGGTCGGGGCGGGCCTCGTGCTGGCGCTGATGGCGGACATCTCCATCGCGGCGAAGGGCGCCAGGCTGATCGACGGGCACACCAAGCTCGGCGTCGCGGCGGGCGACCATGCCGCGATCATCTGGCCGCTGCTCTGCGGCATGGCCAAGGCCAAGTACCATCTGCTGCTGTGCGAGCCGGTGACCGGCGAAGAGGCCGAGCGCATCGGCCTGGTGTCGCTCGCGGTGCCCGACGCGGACCTGCCGGAGCGGTCGCTCGCGGTGGCGACGCGCCTGGCCGAAGGCGCGCCGACGGCGATCCGCCTCACCAAGTACGCGCTCAACAACTGGCTGCGCCAGGCGGGCCCGACCTTCGACACCTCGCTGGCGCTGGAGTTCCTGGGCTTCGGCGGTCCCGAGCTACCCGAAGGCGTGAAGGCGCTGCGCGAGCGGCGGCCGGCGGTGTTCGACCAGAAGAGCGTGATCTGACCGCCGGAGGCCGCCATGGAGGAGATCGTCGTCCGCGACAATCCCGGCGCCGGCCGCTTCGAGGTCCGCATCGGCGATCAGCTCGCGGTGGCCCTCTACCAGGTGACGCCGCGCGGCATCCGCTTCACCCACACCGAGGTGCCCAAGGAACTGGGCGGCCGCGGCATCGCGACCGCCCTGGTCCGCACCGGCCTGGCCGAGGCGCGCCGCCGCGGCCTGAAGGTCCTGCCGGACTGTCCGTTCTTCGCCCGCTACATCAAGGAGCACCCGGAGGAGCAGGACATCCTGCACCAGGACTACCGGGCGCGGCTGGGGCTCTGAGGCGCCGCGACATCTTCCCGTCGCCGGCGCCCGGGATATCTATCGTCTGCGCGAGGTCGGGCGAAGTGCGTCCCGGGGCCGGGCGGGTGACGCGCGGGAACCGGGTCGTCGGGGCGCCCCAGGGCAGTCGTCGACGACGGACGGGACCCGATCGCGC
>JADZBA010000462.1 GCA_020852355.1 Alphaproteobacteria bacterium | reverse complement strand
TGCGCCTGGCGGCCGACCAGCCGGAGCGCACGCTGGGCTTCATCGACGCACTGCCCGAGGGCATGCGCTCGTCGATGCTGGAGGACCTGGAGCGCGGCCGGCGTCTCGAGGTGCCGTGGCTGTCGGGTGCCGTCGCCCGGCTCGGCACGGCGCACGGCGTCCCGACGCCCATCCACCGTGTCATCGCGGGCGCCCTGGCGCTGCAGGTCGACGGCATGCCCTGAGGCACGACGGGCTGGCCTGCCCCGCCGCGGCGGTGCCATTCTAGGTCCGACCCTAGCGGGCATCCGCCCCCGCCCGCCCCGCCATCAGCCCATCGGAACGCCGCCCATGGAACATTTCGGCATCGGCCAGCCCGTGCGCCGCAAGGAGGATTTCCGCTTCCTGACCGGCGCCGGCCGCTACACCGACGACATCAACCTGCCGGGCCAGGCCCACGCGCATATCCTGCGCTCGCCCCACGCCCACGCCCGCATCACCCGCCTCGACACCGCGGCCGCGGCCGCCGCCCCCGGAGTGATCGCGGTCCTGACCCAGGCCGATGTCGCCGCCGACGGGCTGCCGCCGCTGCCCTGCCAGGTCGACGTTCCCGGCAAGGACGGGACGAAGATGTTCGTGCCGCCGCGCACCCTGCTGGCCGACGGCTGCGTGCGCTATGTCGGCGATCCGGTGGCCCTGGTCGTGGCCGAGAGCGCCGTCGCGGCGCGCGACGCGGCCGAGCTGATCGCGATCGACTACGACGCGCTGCCCGCCGTCGCCGACACGGCGGCGGCGGCCGGGCCCGATGCGGCCCTGGTGTGGCCCGAGCACGGCAGCAACCTCTGCGTCCACTGGCAGAGCCACGACGGCACCGCGATGCAGGCGGCCTTCGCCCGCGCCGCCAGGGTCGTGCGCTGCGAGCTCGTCAACAACCGTCTCGTCGGCAACCCGATGGAGCCGCGCGTCGCGATCGGCGACTACGACGCGGCGACCGGCGTGCATACGCTGCACTCGCCGACCCAGGGCGTGGTGCGGGTGTGGAACGGTCTCGCCGGGCTCGTCTTCAACCTGCCGAAGGACAAGGTGCGCGTGGTCTCGCCCGACGTCGGCGGTGGCTTCGGCCTGCGCGGCAAGCTGTTCCCGGAATCTTGCCTCGTGGTGTGGGCGGCGCGCCGGCTGGGACGGCCGGTCAAGTGGACCGCCGACCGCAGCGAGACCTTCCTCAGCGATCCGCACGGCCGCGACCATGTCACGACCTGCGAGATGGCGTTCGACGCGGACGCCCGCATCCTCGCGATGCGGGCCGAGACGGTCGCCAATGTCGGCGCCTACCTGCTCGATCTCGGGCCGCGCATCCCGACCGTCGCCGGGGCGCGCATCGCGGGCTCGGTCTACGACGTGCCGGCGATGCAGCTCTCGGTGCGGGTCGTCTTCACCAACACCGTGCCGACCGATTCCTACCGCGGCGCCGGCCGGCCGGAGATCTGCTACCAGATGGAGCGGCTGCTCGACCTGGGCGCGGCCGCGTTCGGCCTCGGGCGCGAGGAGATCCGGCGGCGCAACTTCATCCGGCCCGAGCAGCTTCCCTACAGGAACCAGGTCGGCATGGTGATCGACTCCGGCCTGTTCGCCCAGACGATGGACCTGGCCCTGGCCAAGGCGGACTGGTCGGGATTCCCCGCCCGCCGGCGCGAGTCCGAGCGTCGCGGCCGGCGGCGCGGCATCGGCCTCGGCTACTATGTCGAGGCCTCCGGCGGCGTGCCGAGCGAGGAGGCGCGCGTGCGCTTCGAGGCCGACGGCCGCGTCTCGCTCATCGTCGGCACCTTCAGCCACGGCCAGGGGCACGAGACCGCCTACGCCCAGATCCTGGCCGAGCGCCTGGGCGTGCCGTTCGAATCGATCGACCTGCGCCAGGGCGATTCCGACTTCGTGAAGTTCGGCAACGGCACCGGCGGCTCGCGCTCCTCGCAGATGGGCGGCGTCGCCACCTCGCGTGCCGGCCACCAGGTGATCGAGAAGGCGAGGCGCATCGCCGCCCATGCGCTGGAGGCGGCCGAGGCCGACATCCGGTTCGCTGACGGCGCCTTCGCGGTGCCCGGCACCGACCTGCGCATCACCATCCAGGAGGTCGCCCGGCTGGCGCGCGAGCCCGGCCGCCTGCCCGAGGGCATGGCGCCCGGCCTCGACGAGACCTGCCGCTACGAGCGTCCGACCGAGTGCAACTTCCCCAACGGCGCCCACATCGCCGAGGTCGAGATCGACCCCGACACCGGCGTCGTCGACATCGTGCGCTATGTCTGCGTCGACGACTGCGGCGTCATCATCAACCCGCTGCTCATCGCGGGACAGGTGCACGGCGCCGTCGCCCAGGGCCTCGGCCAGGCGCTGCTGGAGCTGGCCGCCTACGACCGCGATTCCGGGCAGCTCGTCGCCGGCTCGTTCATGGACTACGCCATGCCCAGGGCGAGCGACATGCCGGACCTGGAGGTCGACTTCCACGTCGTCCGCAACCCGAGCAACGACCTCGGCGT
>JADZBA010000461.1 GCA_020852355.1 Alphaproteobacteria bacterium | reverse complement strand
TCTTCCTGGGCTGCCTGCTGCCGATCGTCATCAGTACCTACAACGGCGTGCGCGGCGTCGACCGGGGCCTGCTGTGGTCGGCCGCCAGCCTCGGGGCCGGACGCTGGACGATCATGCGCGACGTCGCGTTCATGGGCGCCGTGCCCGACATCCTGGCGGGGGCCCGGGCCGCGCTCGCCCTCTGCTTCGTGCTGCTGATCAGCTCCGAGCTGCTGATCTCCAGCGGCGGGCTCGGCTATCTCATCCGTCTGCTCGGCGACGGCAGCCAGTATCCCGCCATGTTCGCGGTCATCCTGACGGTGGTGGCGCTGGGGTTCACCGCCGACCGCTCCTTCCAGATGCTGTCGCGGCGCATCCTCAGGTGGCGGCAGTGAGGACGCTCCGCCGGTCGCTGGCGCTGCTGCCGGTCGCGGCCGTGCTGCTGCTGTGGGAGGGGCTGGCGCGCGCCGGCATCGTCTCCGACTTCCTGCTGCCGCGCTTCACCGTGGTGGCCGGGCGCATCGCCGAGGACGCGGCGCGCGGCGTGCTGGCGATCGACATCGCCACGACGGTGGTGCGGGCGCTCTGCGGCTTCGCCATCGCGGCCGTCGCCGGCACCACGGTCGGCATCGCCATGGTGCGGTCGGGCTGGGTCAGGTGGTTCTTCGACCCGATCATCTCCGTGGGGTTCCCGACGCCGAAGATCGCGCTGCTGCCGATCTTCATGCTGTGGCTCGGTCTCGGCGACGCCTCCAAGATCACCATGGTCGCCGTCGCCTGCTTCTTCGTGATCGCCAGCAACAGCTTCGCCGGCGCGTCCGGCGTCGACCGGCAGCTCGTCTGGTCGGCGAAGTCGCTGGGGGCGAGCGAGCGCGCCATCCTGACCGAGATCATCCTGCCCGCGGCGACGCCGCAGGTGGTGACGGGCCTGCAGATCGCCCTGCCGATCGCCCTCATCGTCACCCTCGTGACGGAGATGATCCTGGCCGGCGGCGGCCTCGGCGGCCAGCTGCTGGAAGCGCAGCGCTTCGCCGATTCCGTCGGCATCTTCGCCGCCATCGTCGAGATCGCGATCGCCGGCACGCTGCTTATCCACGGCGTGCGGCTCGCCCGCCGGCGCCTCCTGCGCTGGCACGAGGAGAGCCGCGGCGGCGCCGCGGGCTGACACATCCCCCATCGGAACGGAGGTCGACCATGCCGACGCTCGCACGACGCCTCGCCGCCGCCCTCGTGGCGCTGGCGGCCCTCGCCACCGCCGCCGCGGCCGAGCCGGTCAAGATCCGCATCGGCTGGTCGAGCATGCCGGCGCACATGATCCCGGCGCTCTACCGCGCCCAGGGCGCGCTGCGGCACATGGGCAGGACCTACACGGTCGAGCCCGTCAACTTCCAGGCCAGCACGCCGCAGATCACCGCGATGGCGGCCAAGCAGATCGACATCGCCGCCTTCTCGCCGACGGCGCTGGTGCTGGGCGTCACCAACGCCCGCCTCGACATCAAGGTCGTGGCGGACACGCTGCAGGACGGCAAGGCAGGCCACTACTCGCAGACCTTCTACGTGCGCACCGATTCCGGCATCGACAGCGTGCCCGACCTCAAGGGCAAGCGGGTCGGCACCAACGCCGTCGGCTCGGCCAGCGACACGACGCTGCGCGCCATGCTGCGCAAGCACAACCTCGACCCGCGCCGCGACCTGCAGATCATCGAGGTGAGCTTCGCCAACCAGCTGCCGATGATCGAGGACGGCAAGATCGACGCGACCACGATCCCCATGCCGATGGCGCACGAGCTGGTGAAGTCCGGCAAGTACAAGCCGCTCTTCTCCGCCGTCGACGTGATCGGCTCGACCCAGTTCACGTTCCTCGCCGCGCGCGCCGAGTTCCTGGAGCAGAACCGCGCCGCCGTGATGGACTTCTTCGAGGACACGGTCCGGGCGATGCGCTGGTTCTACGACCCGAAGAACCGCGAGGAGGGGCTGAAGATCGTGGCCGAGGTCTCCAAGCGCCCGGTCGGCTCGCTCTACCACCTCTTCACGAGCATGGACTATTTCCGCGACCCCTATCTGATCCCTGACGTGGCCGGCATCCAGCGGGCGATCGACGTCACGCACGAGCTGGGCTTCCTGCAGCGCCGGATCGACGTCGCGCCCGCCTATGTCGACCTGAGCTTCGTCGAGGAGGCCAGGCGCCGGATCCAGGCGAATCCGTGAGAAGAGGCTCACGCTCGCCTTCCCTCTCCGCCTTGAAGGGCGGCGAGGGTGCGCGCTTCGCCGGCCGCGGCGAGCCGTTCGACTTTCAATGCAGCTCGTCGCGAGGGCGAACGGGTACGCTTCAGCCCGCGGCGGCCTGCATCGCCGCGAACAGGCCGGCGACGCGGGCGCGGGGGATGCCACGGGTGACGAAGAGGAGGCGGGTGCGGCGATCGTCGTCGGGCCAGCGCTCCAGCTCCTGGGGCGGGTGCGCCAGGTGCTGGACGACATGGACGACGACCGGCCCGGCACAGCCCTCGACGGCGACGAGGCCCTTCACCCGGAGCAGGTCGGGACC
>JADZBA010000460.1 GCA_020852355.1 Alphaproteobacteria bacterium | reverse complement strand
GGCCACAGCCGCCTGGCGACCGCCGGCACCTCGGGCGGCAGCTCCTTGGTGTCGCCGCGCACCACGCTGGTGAACAGCCGCTGGTCGCCGCCGGCGGCACCTTTGCCGAACATGCGTTCGGACCCGTAGCTGAAGGCCACGTCCTCGGCGGTCAGCGCGTCGCCGTTGTGGAACTTCACCCCCTCCCGCAGCGACAGCTCGAGAGTCTTGTCGTCGATGCGCCGCCACTCCACGGCGAGGCCCGGCATCTGCATCAGGTCGCGCTGGTTGTCCTGCTCGATGAGATTCTCGAACAGGCTGTTCATCAGGCGGGTGCCGACGTTCGACTGCTCGCGCAGCGGCTCCAGCGTATTGGCGTTGGAGACCTGCTGCACCGCGACCGTGATGGTCGGCCGCGTGTCGGCCTGGGCAATGGCGAAGCGGGGCAGCGCGGCCGCCGCGCCGGCGGCGACGCCGGCCTGCAGCACGGCGCGTCTGGAGATCCTCGTCATCTCGGTCGGTCCGTCCGTCATCCGCGGTTCAGCTTGAAGTTATGGCCGCGGAAATCCATCGCGAACGAGGGTGCCGGCTTCCACGCGATGTCCTTGCGCTTGCCGGTGAAGACCGCGTTCTGGTGCAGCACGGTGTAACCCGGATCCTCGCGCTCGCAGATCTCCAGCATGCGGCGGAACATCGTGCGCCGCTTCGGCCGGTCGGTCGAGTTCTCCAGCTCGACCGAAAGCTTGTTCATCTCCTCGTTCGTCCACTCGCCGATCTGCTGTTGCTGGCCCTTGGGGCCGTGCTGGTTGACGAGCGAAGACACCGGATCGTTGAAGGGGGCGCTGTTCGACCAGTCGCGCACGCCGCGCGGGGTATTGCGGTCGAAGATCTGCCCCCAGTTCTCCTTCATCTGGATCTCGACGTTGAGCCCGACCGACCGCCACATCTCGACCAGCACCTGCGCCGTCGCGACCTGGTTGGTGTAGTAGTTGTTGAGCACCCGGAACGGGATGGCGCCGCCCTTGTAGCCGGCCTCGCGCAACAGCTTCTTCGCGAGATCGGGGTCGTAGGCCGGCACCGCCCAGTCCGCATGGAACATCTGGTCGTAGAACTCCCACTGCAGGCCCTTGGGCACGCGGGTGCGGCCGGCCCACAGCGAATCGACGATGAGCTGCCGGTCGATCGCATGCGTCATGGCGCGGCGGACGCGCGGATCCTTCAGCTCGGGATGCTCCTTGGCGAAGCAGATGAGGCGGTGGTTGTTGATGAGGCCGCCCGCAACCTCGTAGCGCGGGTGCTTCTCGACCTCGGCGATCTGGTCGGGCGGCAGGTCGGATGCGAAGTCGTACTGGCCGGACAGCAGGCCGTTGATGCGCCCCGACACCTCCGGCACCACGACGAAGCGGAGCTGCCTGATGGGCGGCCGCCCGCCCCAGTAGTCGTCGAACGCCTCCAGCGTCAGCGAGACGTCCGGCCGGAACTCGACGATGCGGTAGGGGCCGGTGCCGACCGGCTTGCGCGCCCATTCGAGCCAGCTCTTGGCCTCGACGAAGGGGCGCGCGGCGACGACCTGGGAGCCGAGGCGCGCGATGCGGCCCTCGAGCGTCACGTCGGGCAGGCGATTGGTGAGACGCACGGTGTACCGGTCGATCGCCTCGACCTTCTCGAGCGCCGGCCACAGGCGCTTGGCGACGGCGGCGACCTCCGGCGGGACGTCCTTGCCGGAACTCATCGGCCCCGACGTGAAGAGGCGGCGGCTGGGGTCCTGCTCGCCCTTGCCGAACATCCGGTCGGGACCAAAGCTGAACGCGACGTCGTCGGCCGTCAGCTCCTCGCCGTTGTGGCACTTGACGCCACGGCGCAGCGTCAGCTCGAGGGTGCGGTCGTCGATGCGCTTCCACTCGCTGGCGAGGCCGGGCACCTGCTTGAGGTCGGCCTGGAGGTCCTGGTCGATCAGCGTCTCGAGATAGCTGTTCACCACCCGCTGGCCGACGTTCGACTGCTCGCGCAGCGGCTCCAGCGTATTGGCGTTGGCGATCTGCTGCACCGCGACCGAGATCGTCGGACGGTTGTCGGCCTGCGCGATGGCGACGCGCGGCAGCGCGGCGGCAGCGCCGGCTGCGACGCCGGCCTTCAGCACGGAGCGGCGGGTGATTCGCGTCATCTCGCTCTCCCTCATGGTCAGATCTTGATCATCTTCGGGTCGTCCCCTGCGGGTCAGGCGCGCGCTTCCAGCCCCTTGGGCGTCGCGCGGTAATGGGTCAGGGTGCGCTCGGCGTAGCGCAGGCGCCAGGTCAGCATCTTCTGGGCGTATTCCGCGAGGCGGCTGCCGTAGGCCGGGTCGCCGGCCCGGTTCTCGAGCTGTCCCGGATCACGTTCCAGGTCGAAGAACAGCGGCGGCAGCGCCGCGAAGTGGACGTACTTGTAGCGATGGTCCTGCACCACGGCGAGCGAGCTCTCGTCCATGTGCAGGCCGAGCGCCGTCTCCGGCTGCGAGTAGAAGATGTCGCGGAAGTCGAATTCGTAGTGCACCTCGGTGCGCCAGTCCGACGGGCGGCCGAAATGCGCGAACGGCAGCAGGCTGCGCCCGTCGCATTGCCGCGGGATCGGCGCCCCCAGCCAGTCCATGATGGTCGGCACGGTATCGACGGTCTCGGAGAAGTCGTCGACGATCGTGCCGCGCGTGCCGTCCGCCTCCGGCGACGGGTCGCGCAGGATCATCGGGATGCGGTAGCTCTCGTCGAAATAGCCGATCTTGCCGAGCAGGTGATGGTCGCCGAGCTGCTCGCCGTGGTCGCAGGTGAACAAGATCAGCGTGTCCCGCCACTGGTCGGTCTCTTCCAGGAACGCGAAGACCCGGCCGAGCTGGGCGTCGATCTCGCTCATGAGCCCGCGATAGGTGGCCCGCATCTGGCGGATCTCGGCGTCCGTCAGCTCGCTGCCCAGGCCCTTGGCGTTCTGGAAGAAGCCCGCCTTGCGGATGGCGCCGAGGTAGTGCGCGAGCAGCGGATGCTGGCGCGCCTCCTCCTCGGGCGAGGCGGCGCGCACCGGTGCGGGCATGTCCGCGGCGTCGTACATCGCGTTGTAGGGCGCGGGCGCGATGAACTGCGGATGGGGGCGGTAATATCCCAGATGCAGGAACCAGCCGCCGTCGCGCCTTCCCTTGAGGTAGGCGAGCCCGCGCTCGGTGAAATAGGTCGTGTCGCTGAGTGCGGCGGGGATGCGCGACGGCCGGCCGCTCGGGCCGGGAACGGCATCGTCACCTTCGGGCATCCAGATGTCGGTGCGGTTGGGCGGCAGTGGGAAGCCCTGGGCGGCGACCCAGCCGAAATAGCCGTCCATCGCCGGTTCGAAGGCGCCGACGGAACGGAAGCCGTCCATCAGGTCGCCGAGGATCTTGAAGCGCGGATCGTCCGGCGCGGTGGTGCGCGGGTCCGGCGTCGTCGTCGTGTAGCCGACCAGCGCCGGGTCGTAGCCGATGCGGCGCAGGGCGCGCCCCAGCGTGTCGTGGCGCGCGTCCAGCGGGATGGTGTTCTGCACCGCCCGATGGTTCATCTGGTAGAGACCCGTCAGCAGCGATGCACGCGCCGGGCCGCATGGAGCCGTCTGGGTGAAATGATTGCGGAAGGTCACCCCTTCGCGGCACAGCCGGTCGAGATTCGGGGTGTGGAGGTTCGCCATGCCGAGGCATGGCAAGTGATCGCCGCGCCACTGATCGACGACGATCAGCAGCACGTTCTTCGGTCGGCCCATCGGCTCGGTCGCCTCTTCCCGTGGCTTGCGGGGTTGCCCCCGCGTCTTATCAACCGAACCCTACCGATTCCTTACCGTTATGTGACAGTGAAAATTTGTTGCGATTCCGAAAATCGGTGCAGACCTTCTAGGGCATGCACATCTTGTCGGACTCCAGGTCGGAGATCAGTCCCTTCGACGGCGCCGAGGTGATCATCAGCTCGAGCCCCGCCTGCTCGGCCACCGTCTGCGGCGTCATGCTGCAGGCCCAGAACACCGGCACGACGTCGCGCGGGATCTCCGGCACGGGGTCGCCCATCATCGGGTGCTCGAGGTCGCAGCCGAGTGCGGCGGGATCGCCGACATGGATCGGCGCGCCGTGGTTGAAGGGGAAGCGGCCGGTGAGCTGCGTGGCGATGATCGCCTCCTTCGGCGTCAGCCAGCGCATGGTCACGACCAGCGGGCCGCGGAACGGCCCCGCCGGATCGGTCTCGACCTTGGTGCGCAGCACCCAGCGGTTGCGCTCGGTCTGCAGCCCCGCCCGGCGCAGCGCGAGATCGCACGAGGTGTTGGAGCCGATGCAGAAGGCGACGGAATCGTCACGCCAGAGGTCGACGATGTCCGGCACGTAGCCCTGC
The DNA here is from genome assembly GCA_020852355.1 of Alphaproteobacteria bacterium. Taxonomy (GTDB): domain Bacteria; phylum Pseudomonadota; class Alphaproteobacteria; order ATCC43930; family Allostellaceae; genus Allostella. The sequence continues at coordinate 1,541 of JADZBA010000460.1, read as the reverse complement.
AGGATGCCGTGGCGATAGACCGAGTAGGCGGGGCTGTCGGTGCGCAGGTCGGCGCCGGGCGCGATGCGCCTGGGCTCGGGATCGCCCGGATCGGTGACGTCGAGCACCGGACAGGGCCGCTGGTTGCGCTGGCAGAACACCATGAAGTCGAAGGCGACCGCCTTGGGCAGGACGACGAGGGCGCACTGCACGTGGCCGAGCGCCACGTTGCGCGTCGTGCGAAGGGTGAAGCGGCCCTCGCGCATGACCTGGCGCACCGCGCGCGGCGTCATGCGGCCATACTCTTCCAGGGTCGGCTCGCGCTCCAGCGTGATCGCGGACATGGCGGATCTCCCTTCCGGAAGGCTCAGTTGTCGATCTTGAGGCCCTGGGCGCGGATGATCGCGCCCCAGTCGTCGTATTCCTTCTTCACGAAGGCCGCGAGCTCGGCCGGGGTCGAGCCGACCGCCTCGGTGCTGAGGTCGGCGAGCCGGCGCTGCGTGTCGGGATGGTTGAGCGCGTCGAGGGCGCTCTTGTGCAGGCGCTCGACGATCGGCCTGGGCGTACCGGCGGGCAGGAAGAAGGCGGTCCAGGACGAGACGTTGAGGCCCGGAAAGCCCTGCTCGGCCATGGTCGGCACGCCGGGCAGCTTCGGCGAGCGCTTCTCGTCGGCCACTGCCAGGACCTTGAGCTTGCCGGCCTGGTGCAGCGAGATCGTCGTCTGGATGTTCTCGAACATGATCGGCGGCTCGCCGGCGAGCACGGCGTTGCGCGCCGGGCCGGAGCCGTTGAAGGGGACATGCACGACGTCGAGCCCCGCCATCGAGCGGAACCGCTCCATGCCGAGATGGCCGCCCGTGCCGTTGCCGGGCGAGGCGTAGTTGAACTTGCCCGGGTTCGCCTTGAGCAGCGCCGCCAGCTCCTTGGCGTCGGCCGCCTTGACGCTGGGATGGGCGATCAGCACGCCGGCCGACGTCGTCATCAGCGCCACCGGCTCGAACGCCGTCAGCGTGTCGTAGGGCAGGTTCCGGTAGAGGTTGGGCGCCAGCGCGTGGGTCGACACGTTGCTGATGAAGAGCGTGTAGCCGTCGGGAGCCGAGCGCGCGACGAAGGCGGCGGCGGTCGTGCCGCCGGCGGTACCGCGGTTGTCGACCACGACGCGCTGCCCGAGGTCGGCGCTCATGCGCTCGGCGAAGATGCGCGCCAGCACGTCGGTGGTGCCGCCGGCCGGGAACGGCACGATCAGGGTGATCGGCCGCGCGGGCCAGGTGCCCTGTGCCGCCGCGGGGGCGGCCCACAGGCCGAGCGTCACCAGCGCCGCGAGGGCGAGGCGGAGGAGGCTGGGCGGGCGGAGCGTCATGGGGTTCCTCCTGGGACGAGTATCATTCTTCGCGGAAGGCCGTCTCGCGCAGCCCGCGCACCACGGGCAGCAGCGTGACGACGAGAAGAAGGGCGGCGAGCGCCAGGATCGCGCCGCTGAGCGGCCGCGTCACCAGCACCATGGGGTCGCCGCGGCCGATCAGCAGGGCGCGGCGCAGGTTCTCCTCCATCATCGGCCCGAG
>JADZBA010000459.1 GCA_020852355.1 Alphaproteobacteria bacterium | reverse complement strand
CTGCGCATCGCGCCGATCCTGCGCGGCGTGCGCGGCGAGCCGGCGCTCGATCTCGGCGCCTACGCCGATGCGGCGGTGAAGCTGGCGGCGATGATGACGGCGGCGGGCGGGCGCATCGCCTCGGTCGACCTCAACCCGGTGATGGTCGGGGCGGCCGGCGAGCCGACCGCGATCGTCGACGCGCTGGTCGAGCGCGCCCGGGCGTGATCCGCCCGCCGATCGCGGCCGACGAGCCGGGTCTGCTGGCGCTCAACGCGGCGCACGCCGTCGAGCTGTCGCCGCTGGCCCCGGCCGCGCTGCGGCAGCTCCTGGCGCGGGCCTTCCATGCGCGTGTCGCGGACGGGGCGGCGGCGCTGCTGATCGCCTTCGACCAGGATGCCGACTACGGCAGCCCGAACTTCGCCTGGTTCCGCGCGCGCCATCGCCGCTTCGTCTATGTCGACCGCGTCGTGGTGGCGCCGGCCGCGCGCGGCCGCGGCCTGGCGCGCCTGCTCTACGACGACCTGTTCGCCGCCGCACGTGCCGCGGGCCACGCGCTCGTCTGCTGCGAGGTGAACCTGGCGCCGCCGAACCCTGCGTCGGACGCCTTCCACGCGGCGCTGGGCTTCGCCGAGGCCGGGCGCGATCATCTGGCCGACCGCGGCAAGACGGTCCGCTACCTGACGCGGGGCCTGTAGGGCGGCCCGGTGTCGCACCCCGACGGCGGCGGTTGCCGGAGCGGTGCCGGAGCCCGACATTCGATGCGCAGACTGCCCAGGGGAGCCGGTCGATGGCGGAGCATCCCGAAGACGGACCGGAGCGGCGCTCGCTCCTGACCCGCGACGTGACCGAGCGCACGGGCATCGACGAGGCCATGGTGCGGCAGCTGGTGCACGCCTTCTACGACAAGGTGCGCGCCGACGCGTTGCTGGGACCGGTGTTCGCGGCCCGGATCGCCGACTGGGGCCCGCACCTCGCTAAGATGTGCGACTTCTGGTCGTCGGTCGCGCTGATGACCGGCCGCTATCACGGCCGGCCCATGCCGGCGCACATCGCGCTGGGTCTGTCGGCCGGCCATTTCGACCGCTGGCTCGCCCTCTTCGCCGAGACGGCGCGGGAGGTCTGCCCGCCGGCGGCGGCCGCCCATTTCGTCGAGCGGGCGCACCGCATCGCCGAGAGCTTCGAGCTCGGCATCGCGATCCAGAAGGGCGAGCTGCCGCCGCGGAGACGGCGCAGCCTGCCGGACTGGATGGATCAGCGCGGCGCCGGGATCGCCACCTCGTAGCGGCCGTCGCGCCAAGCATAGACCGCATATTTCGGATCGACCACGTCGCCCTTCGCATCGAAGCGCAGGCGGCCGACCACCGTATCGAACGCGCCGGCGCGCAGGGCCGACGCCACGGCTCCGGCGCGCAGCGACCTGGCGGCGGTGGCCGCCGCCGCCCAGACCTGGATCGCGGCATAGGTGTAGAGCGCATAGCCCTCGGGTTCATAGCCGCCGGCGCGGAATTGCGCGACCACGGCCTTGGCGACCGGCTCCTGCCGCGGGTCGGGAGCGAAGGTCATCAGCGTGCCGGCGCCCGCCGGGCCGGCGATCTTCCAGAACTCGTCCGTCACCAGGGCGTCCCCGGAGATCAGGACGGCATCGAGCGCCTGATCGCGCGCCTGACGCGCGATGAGGCCGGCCTCGGTGTGGTAGCCGCCGAGATAGATCGCGCCGATGCGCGCCGCCTTCATCTTGCTGACCAGCGCGGTGAAGTCGCGATCACCCTGGGTGATGGCCTCGTAGAGCGTCTCCTTGCGGCCGCCCTTGCGCAGCACGGCGCGCGTCTCGTCGGCGAGGCCGCGGCCGTAGGAGGACTTGTCATGCAGAATCGCGATGTTGGTGCCGGCGAAACGCTCGAGCAGCAGGCGGCCGGCCACCTTGGCCTGGGCGTCGTCGCGGCCGTAGGTGCGAAACACCGTGCGCCAGCCGCGCCGGTACGCGTCGTCGGTCAGCGCCGGGGCGGTGGAGGCCGGCGTGATCTGCAGGATGCCGGCCTCCTGGTAGATCGCCGACGCCGGGATCGAGGAGGACGAGCAGTAGTGGCCGGCCACCAGCGCCACCTTGCGTGCGGCGACGCGGTGCGCCTCGGCAACCGCCTGCTTGGGATCGCAGGCGTCGTCGCCGACCTCGAGCCGGACTTTGCGTCCGAGGACGCCGCCCGCCGCGTTGATCGTCTCGACCGCCAGGGCCGCCCCGCGTCGGAGCTGTTCTCCGAAGATCGCGTACTGGCCCGTCATTGGTCCGATCGTCGCGACCACGATGTCCGAGGCGCGCGCCACCGGCGGGAGGAACGCGACGATCAGGATGGCGAAGAACGCGAGCCGTCGCATGGGCGGGACTCCGGGCGGGATGAGGGGCGGTGGCCGGAAGCCACGCTGCGGTGATCTACCAACTGGTCGGCCCATGCCGCAAGATTCGCCGGTTGCGCGCGACGCAATCGCAATCTCGTGCCACTCGCCCTCATGGTAGGCTCGGGGCGCCGGCCGTGCCGGCCCATCCCCAGCCCGCCCAGGAGGCCCGACCCATGAATGCGATCCGCCCGAACTCGGCGATGGCGCGCGACATCGCCTTCCACGTCCACCAGCAGACCGACCTCAAGGCGCATCGCGAGCATGGCGGGACGCTCTACACCAAGGGCAAGGGCATCTACGTCTACGACGAGAACGGCAAGGAATACATCGAGGCGATGGCCGGCCTGTGGTGCGCCTCGCTCGGCTTCAGCGAGAAGCGGCTGGCCGACGCCGCCTACAAGCAGCTCCTGGAGCTGCCCTACTACCACACGTTCTTCGGTAACGGGCACGTGCTGGCGGGCGAGCTGGCCGAACGCCTGATCGCCATGGCGCCGGTTCCGTTCTCGAAGGTGCTCTTCCAGTGCTCCGGCTCGGAGTGCAACGACGCCGCCGTGAAGCTGATCTGGTACTATCACAACGCCATCGGCAAGCCGGAGAAGAAGAAGATCATCGGCCGCGAGCGCGGCTATCACGGCAACACGATCGCGTCCGTCAGCATCTCCGGCCAGCCGCACATGCGCGCCGGGTTCGACATTCCGCTGCCGCAGTTCAAGCACACCGAGAATCCCAACTACTATCGCTTCCACAAGGACGGCGAGAGCGAGGAGCAATACGCCGACCGCATGGCCGAGGCGCTGGAGAAGCTGATCCTCGCCGAGGGCCCGGAGACGGTCGCCGCCTTCTTCGGCGAGCCGGTGCAGGGCGGCGGCGGCGCCATCACCCCGCCGCGCACCTACTGGGCGAAGATCCAGGCGGTGCTGAAGAAGTACGACGTGCTGTTCGTCGCCGACGAGGTGATCTGCGGCTTCGGCCGCACCGGCAACATGTGGGGCTGCCAGACCTACGACATGAAGCCGGACATGCTGTCCTGCGCCAAGGCGCTGTCCGCCTCCTACCAGCCGATCTCCGCCCTGATGATCTCCGAGAAGATCTACGAGGCGATGGTCAGCCAGAGCGAGACGCACGGCACCTTCGGCCACGGCTTCACCTATGGCGGCCACCCGGTCGCCTGCGCCGTCGCCATCGAGACGCTGAAGATCTACGAGGAGCGCGACATCATCGGTCACGTCAAGTCGGTCAGCCCCGCGTTCCTGGCGATGCTGGAAAAATTCCGCGACCATCCGCTGGTCGGCGACGTGCGCGGCGTCGGCCTCATCGCCGGCGTCGAGCTGATGGCCGACAAGGTCGGGCGCGAGCCGTTCCCGGCGGCCCGCAAGGTCGGCATCACCGTGATGAACAAGGCGGCCGAGAACGGCCTCATCGTGCGCGCCATCGGCGACCGCATCGCCTTCACCCCGCCGCTGATCATCACCGAGGCGCAGATCGCCGAGATGGGCAGCCGCTTCGGCAGGGCGCTCGACGCGACCTGGGCGGAGCTGAAGGCGGACGGCACGGCGAAGGCGGCTTGACGGCGCGCCCGTTATAGGGTCATCGAGACCACGCCCGCCCGCAGCGGGCGTGGTCCGGACCGCAGGGGCGGGAGGACGACCGCTGCACCCTTGACCCTGTCCGGAGTGCCCTCATGCCTGCGGCGCCGATCGACGTCCTGCTGGTCGTCGATATCCAGAACGACTTCTGCGCCGGCGGCGCGCTGGCCGTTCCCGACGCCGACGCCATCGTGCCGCTCATCAACCGGGCGGCCGGCCGCTTCGCCCATGTCCTGCTGACCCAGGACTGGCACCCGCGGACGCACCTGTCCTTCGCCAGCATGCATGCCAGCCGCAAGCCCTTCGACACCGCCGAGTTCGCGTACGGCCCGCAGGTCCTGTGGCCGGACCACTGCGTGCAGGGGACGCGCGGCGCGGAGTTCCATCCCGAGCTGGACATCCCGCATGCCGAGCTGATCCTGCGCAAGGGCTACCGCCCCACGATCGATTCGTACTCGGCGTTCTTCGAGAACGACCGCCGCACGCCGACCGGCCTCGCGGGATACCTCAGGGAGCGCAAGCTCGGGCGGCTCTTCATCTGCGGCCTGGCGCTCGATTTCTGCGTCGCCTTCTCGGCGGTCGACGCGCGCCGCCTCGGCTTCGACGTGACGGTGGTCCTCGACGCATGCCGGGCGATCGACACCGGCGGCTCGCTGCGCCGCGCCATCGGCGACATGCGCGACGCGGGGGTCAGGCTCCTCCACTCGATCGAACTGCGCGGCGCGGTGCCGGCGACGCGGTAGGGTGCGATGTCCGGGCGGGGAAAGAAATCCGTCCGCGTCCGCTACACCGTCCCGATCGCGTTCGCCGGCGATCCGACCGCGCCCGGCAGCCGCAGCGGCGGAGCGGTGAGGAAGAACCGGGTGCGGCGGTGGGCGCGCAGCCAGTCCGCCAGCGGGGACAGCAGCCACATCTCGCCGAGATGCACGCCCAGCTTGAAGAGGCAGTGGGCGTGCAGCGGCAGCGAGCAGCACGGGTCCTCGTCGGTGTCCAATGCCGGCTGCTGCTCGACGGCGTAGTTATCCGACGCGAGGATCACGAGGCCGCTGTCGGTGATCCATTGCAGCAGACGCTCGTCGCGGCCGTCGAGCGCCGCGCAGGAATTGTTCAGCCTGTCGACGTCGGGCTTCTTCCGCATCTGCAGCAGCAGGTCGGCGAAGCCGGTGCGCAGGCAGACCATGTCGCCGGGCTCGACCTCGACCTCGTCGGCCTCCATCGCGCGCATCAGCCGGTCGTAGCCGACGACGGTGCGGCCCCAGCCGCAATGGGTCAGCAGGTCGATCATCACGGCACGGCCCTGGACGCATTTCTCGGCCATCCGCTCGATCCCCAGCGCGCGGGCGCCCGGCGGCTCCTTGACCGGGATCTCCTGCCCGTCGCGGTATTCGATCGGGCCGATGACGTGCTCCCAGGCGCGGTAGCCGTTGTAGTAGACCATCTCCGGCTCGCCATCGCCGTCGGCATCGAACTGCTGGCCGACATGGGCGAAGCTGTCCCATTGCGTGGAATACTGCAGGTGGATCAGCGCCGCGTCGTCGCTGACGACGTCGAGCAGCTTCCGGTTGGTCAGGCTGAGGGGAAAGTTGAGGTTCGGCTTGCCGTCGCGGATGGTGGGTTGGAGGACCGGCGGATGACGGCGCGGATTCACCTTCGCCTCGCCCGGATAGTCGAGCGGCAGCGAGAGGCAGAAGGGGATGCCCTCGCGCACCTCGGCGATGCCCTTCTTCACCTGCTCGGGGCCGAGCAGGTTGAGGCGCCCGAACTGGTCGTCCTCGCCCCAGTCGCCCCAGGTCGAGCCCTCGGGTCGTCGCTTCCAGCGCGTATTGGTCAGCATCACTTATCCTCGGCGGTAGAATCGAGAAAAGTCGGGTGAATTCAGCGGGGTGTGGGACGCCCTCGACTGAGCCATCCGGCCGCAGTATCGGCGGGGGGCGCTGCGGTGTTCAAGTGACACGGCGGGAGACGGACGCGGCCGTCTGGTTCCGGCGCGTGCCGCAGAGCGCCTCATCCGGGGCGCCGCTCGGGCAGATTCAGAGAATGACCGTGGCATTGGCCGGCGCGGCCGGGAGATCGGCTTCCTCGTCGCCCAGCATCCGTCGCATTTCGATCTCGATGCTCATCGCCAGGGTCGAGATCGGGACATCGTTGACGCCACCTTCGAAGGGGTTCGACGAATTCTCCCCCACCTTCTCCAGGGTGACGAATATCCACGTCAGGATCACGCTGAACGGGATGTTGGCCCATACGGTCCAGGCTTCCAGGCCGGCATATCTTCCGGCCCCATGGAATTGTTCCAGGAGCGCGAATGGCACCATGATGATGAATATTCGCAATAGGACGACCGATATGGAGTAGAAATTTCGCGCATATGGGTAGCTCTTTATTCTCTGAGCATTCCCTTGCAACAGGGTCAGCTCGTTCAGTCCTCCCTGCATGCCCATGAATATCGGTCCGAAATCCAACACCTTCTTATCATATGCATCAAAGATGAATCTGTATTGCAGAGACATCAGATAGTTCGCCTTATCACCGCGGTAATGCAGGACGGAACTCAATGTTGGTTCGGTCAGATACTTCGCCAGGGCGTCGCGAATATCGGTCTTGCGCTCCGGTATGGTGTAGAATGCCATGTATTCCTTGTTTCCGGGCTCGTTCAGGTTCTCCCAGACCTTCGGCTCCCGCAGTTGATATCGCAGTGCGGTCAGCCAGGCGAAATGCTGGTTGAAAAGCAGCCTGCGCACCCGCCTCGTCTCCTGGGGATCGTCAGGAAGGACGACGCCGATCACCGCATTGCCCCACGCCATGCTGCGCGCCGCGATCGAGGTCCAGATCGCCAATGCGTCGGAGGCGCGCCGGTGGCACTCCACGTTCTTGAACGCGATGATGAACGATACGGCGGTGCCCATGACGGCAATCACCGACGGAGGAGCGGACAGGAACCGCCATCCCAGGACCGCGTATGCGAGCGTCGGTATCGTCGCCCACACGGTCAGCAGCACGATCTCGCGTCGCGTCCACTGGATATACTCCAGAAGCTTGAACTTGCGGCCGACATGCATGGCCAATACTCCGGAGGAGACGGCTCGATCGGCATGGTCGGGTGGCCCTGGCGCGTGCCCGGCGTCGACCCGCTTCCGCTTCTGCCGGTCTCAGAACAGCTTCATCAGCTCGACGCGATCGTGCAACGGGTCGGGAGGCCCGTCATAGATCATCCGGCCGGTTTTCAGCACGGCGACGCGGCTGGCGATCGGCAGGCTGTACTTCACGTTCTGCTCGACCATGAGGATGGTCGTGCCGAGCGTGCGGTTGATGTAGGCGATCGACTGCATGACCTTGTCGACGAGATTGGGCGCGAGGCCGATCGAGGGCTCGTCCAGGATGACGAGACGCGGCCCGTGCATCAGCGCCATGCCGATCGCCAGCATCTGCTGCTGTCCGCCCGACAGCGTGCCGCCGACCTGGCCGGCGCGCTCGCGCAGGACGGGGAAGAGCCCGTGCACGGTCTCCAGACGCTGCGTCAGCTTCGCGGCGTCGCGCTCGGCGTAGGCGCCGAGTTCGAGGTTGTCGCGCACGGTCAGGCCGCGGAAGATGCCGTGGCCCTGCGGGATGAAGGCGATGCCGTCGGCGACATTCTCGGCCGGGCGGCGGCCGGCGATCTCCCGGCCCTCGTAGGCGACGCTGCCGGCGTCGGGCGTCAGCAGGCCGAACAGCGCCCGCATCAGGGTGGTCTTGCCGGCGCCGTTGTGGCCCAGGACCAGGACGATCTCGCCGCGGCCGACCGTGAGATCGATGCCCTCGACGATACGTTTGCGGCCGTAACCGGCGGCGATCCCCGTCGCCTGCAGCATGACCGAGGTCATTTGAAGTAGCGCTCCGCCAGCACCGGGTCGGCGATCAGCGTGTCCGGCGTGCCCTCGGCGATCTTGCGGCCCTCGTCGAGGAAGACCGCCCAGTCGCAGAGGCCGCGGATGACGTCGAGATTGTGCTCGATGATGCAGATCGTCTTGCCCTGCTGCGCCAGCTTCCGGACGATCGGGAAGATGCTCTCCATGGTGCCGGGGTCGAGGCCCGAGAGCGGCTCGTCGAACAGCAGCACCTCGGCGCCGGTCGCCAGCAGCCGGGCGATGACCAGCAGCTTCTCCTCGGCGTAGGAGAGGCTCTCGGCGAGCTCGCCCGCCTTCGCCTCCAGCCCGACGAAGCGCAGCACCGCCATGGCGCGGCCGAGATTGGCGCGCTCCTCCGCCCGCACCACCCAGGGCAGGAGATAGACGTGCAGCAGCCGGTCGCCCTTCTGGGCGGGCAGCGCGACGCGGACATTGTCGAGGACCGTCATCTTGCGGAACAGCCTGAGGTCCTGGAACGAGCGCGCCATGCCGGCGCGCACGATGCGGTGCGGCGCCCGGCCCGAGACGACCTCGCCGCGGACGCGGACGGTGCCGGCGTCGGGCGCGAGGAAGCCGGTCAGCAGGTTGAAGGCGGTGGTCTTGCCGGCGCCGTTGGGGCCGATCAGCCCGATGATGCGGCCGCGCTGCAGGTCGATGGCGAAGTCCTGGACGGCGACGATGCCGCCGAAGCCCTTCATGAGGCCGCGGCCTTCGACGGTGACGGCGCCGTCGGCCGGCGACGCGGGGGCCAGGGTGGCCAGGCCGTCGCCGCCGAGGCCGGCGGGGACGCGCGCCCGCTTCTCGTCGTGCTCGGGCAGCAGGCCCTGCGGCCGCAGGCGCAGCATCACGATCAGGATGACGCCGTACATCACCTGGCGCAGTTTGTCGGCGATGTCGGGGGGCAGGTCGACGAACTTCAGAAGCTCCGGGAGCACGACCAGGATCGCTGCCCCCAGCACCGACCCGGAGAGGTTGCCGGTGCCGCCGAGGATGACCATGGCGAGGATGTAGATCGTCGTCTCGATGGTGAAGGAGACGGCGCTGACGAAGGCGATGTAGTGGGCGTAGAGAGCGCCGGCGATTGAGGCGATGCCGGCCGATACGGCGAAGACGATCAGCTTCATCGCCACGACGTTCTTGCCGACTGCCTGGGCCGCCGCCTCGTTCTCGCGCATGGCCCGCAGCGCCCGGCCGAACGGCGAGGCGCCGAGCCGCCAGGCGATCCACAGCGACAGCGCGGCCACCGCGACGGCGAGCGGCAGGAATCGGCCGGCGGTATCGAGCGCCGTGCCGAGGACCTGGATGCGCGGCACGTTGCCGATGCCCTGGGTCCCGCCGGTGAGCGACGTCCAGTTCAGCATCACCGCGACCGCGATCACCTGAAGCGCCAGGGTGATGATGACGAGGTACTCGCCGCCGACGCGCAGCGCCGGCAGGCCGATCGCCAGGCCGACCAGGCCGGCGACGACGACGCCGGCCAGCAGCGGCCAGGGGAAGGGCAGGCCGTAGCCGACCGCGAGGATCGCCGTGGTGTAGGCGCCGACGCCGAAGAAGGCGGCGTGGGAGAGGGCGAAGAGGCCGGAGAAGCCGATCAGCAGGTTGAAGGAGCCTGCGAGGATCGCATAGAGGGCGACCATCACCAGGATGTGCAGAAGATAGTCCACGCCGGCGTCCGGCCCCGCCTCAGCGCAGCGCGCGGCCGAACAGGCCGGCGGGGCGGAACAGCAGGATCAGGAAGAGGACGACGAAGGCGATCGTCGACTGCCACTCCGTCGGGATCTCCCACATGCCGATGTTCTCGACGATGCCGACCGCGTAGCCGCCGATGATGGCGCCCCTGAACGAGCCGATGCCGCCGACCACGACCGCGACGAAGGCCATGAAGACCGCGACGAAGCCCATGTGCGGCGTCGCCCCCTCCTTGAAGAGGATCAGGACCGCGGGCACCGCGGCGACCGCCGACCCGGCCGCGAAGGCGAGGATCGAGACGCGCACCGTGTCGATGCCGATGATCTGCGCCATCTCGCCGTTGTCGGTCATCGCCATGATCGCCTTGCCGTGGCGCGAGCCGCGCAGGAAGGCGGCGAGCAGGCCGGCGATCAGGGCCAGGGCCGCGACCTGCCAGAGCTGGATCGAGGTCACCACCACCGGTCCCCAGAGGAAGATGTCGGGGCTGAGGTCGGCGATGACCTTGGTGTCGGTGCCGAAGACGATGCCGATCGCGTTCTCCAGCGTGATGAACAGGCCGAGCGAGGCGATCAGCACGACCAGGTGGGAGCTGCCCTGGCGCTCGAACGGCCGGTAGAGCCAGAGGTAGCTGAGCACGCCCGCCGCGGCCGAGGCGGCGATGCCGACGAGGGCGGCGGCCGCCAGCGGCATGCCCAGCTTCGTCGCTGCCGCCCAGCAAACGTAGGCGGCGACGGCGAAGATCGGGCCGAAGGCGAAGTGCGTGATCTTCGTCGGCCCGAAGATCAGGCCGAACCCCACCCCGAGCAACGCATAGTGGCTGCCGTTGATGATGCCGTTGACCAGGAGCTGAAGAGCGAGGTCCATCGGCCGAGACGGGGCAGGGGCGCTACTTCACCTCGACGAACTTCTGGAAGACGCCCTTGCCGCCCTCGACCTTGAAGAGGCCGACACGCTTCTGCGCGACGCCGTTCGCCTGGAAGGTCATCTGGCCGCCATAGACGCTGTCGACCCTGGGGTTCTCGTAGAGGGCGGCCTTCAGCCGCTCGCCGTTCAGGTAATCGCCGCCCTTCTTGCGCGCGCGCCCGGCCAACTCGGCGATGACGTACACGCCTTCGTAGTAGTTGGCGGCATAGAACTCCGGCGCCTGGCCCCAGCGCTTCTCGTACGCCGCGGCGAACTGCTTCGACCAGGGCTGGTCGTCCGACGCCTTGAAGTAGTCGTTGAGGTAGAGGAAGCCCTCTGCGGTGGCGCCGGCGATCTGGGCGTCGTTGGCGGTGAACTCGACCCCGATCATCGGCTGCTTCATGCCGAACTCGCGCACGCGCTTCAGCGCCAGGCCCACCTCGGGCGTGAACATCCACATGCCGATGAAGTCGGGGTTGGCGGCGCGCACCTTGGCGACCTGGGTGTCCATGTTGGTGGCGCCCTGGGGCACCGCCTCGGTCGCCACCACCGAGCCGCCCGCCTTCTTCCACACCGGGTCGACGGTCGCGACGATGTTGTCGCCGACATCGTTCTTCCAGTGGAGCTGGCCCATCTTCCTGACGCCCATCGACTGCGCCACCTGCAGGGCGCCGAGGGCCAGATCGGAGGCCAGCGAGCGGTTGTGGACGATGTACTTAGAGGCGCCGATCATCTTGACGCCGACGCCGCCGCCGTTGATCAGGAAGATGTTGTTCTGGTCCGCGATCGGCGCGATGCCCAGCGTCGGGCCGGTGAAGGAGGTCATCACCGCCTTCACCCCGTGGATGCTCATCAGCCGGTTGATGGCCGCGACACCCTCCGCGCCGCCGGCTCCTTTGTGGTCCTCGATCACCGCCTCGAGCTTGATGCCGTCGACGCCGCCCTTGGCGTTGATCTCGTCGACCGCCAGGCGCATCCCCTGGGACATGACGGTGCCGTACCAGCTCGCCTGTCCGCTCATCGCGAAGATGGCGCCGATCTTGATGACGGGCGGATCCTTCGGGGGCTCCTGGGCGACGGCCGGGCCGGCGAACGCGACGGCCACCGCCGCCGCGAGAAGCGTGAGACGTTCCATGGCGTTCCCCTCCACAGGTCGCGATCGGCGGCTTGGTGCCGTTGGCATGGCACATACCGCTCGGTATGTTGGCGGCTACGTTGGCGAAGGTGCCGGGGAAAGTCAAACGGCGCGCCTGCGCGCATAGGTGGCTGGCATGCGGACGATCCGGATCGGCTCGGGGGCGGCGTGGTGGGGCGATCGGGTCGAACCGGCCGCCTGGAACGCCGAGCGCGGCGACCTCGACTGGCTGGTTTTCGAGACGATGGCCGAGGCGACGGTATCGGCGGCGCAGGTGCGCCGGCGCCGCGATCCGGCATTCCCCGGCTACGACACCTATCTCGACGACCGTATGGCGGCCGTCCTGCCGCATTGCCTCGCCCAGCGCACGCGCATCGTGTCCAACCAGGGCTGGATCAACCCGGAGGCGGCCGCCGACCGGATCGCCTGGTGGTGCCGCAAGCTCGGCCATGCCGGCGTGCGCGTCGCCGCCGTCGACGGCGGCATGCTGACCGAGCGCATCGCCGACCTCGCGGACCGGGTGCTGGAGACGGGGGAGCCGGTGGCGGCCCTCGCCGGCACCATGGTCTCCGCCGAGGCCTATCTCGGGGCCGAGCCGATCGTGGCGGCACTGGCCGACGGTGCCCGCATCGTCGTGACCAGCCGGGTCGCCGACCCGTCGCTGTTCCTGGCGCCGATGATGCACGCGTTCGGCTGGGCGGCCGACGACTGGGCGCGGCTCGGCCAGGGCTCGGGCATCGGCCACCTGATGGAATGCGGCGCCCAGGTGACCGGCGGCTACTTCGCCGACCCCGGCTACAAGGACGTGCCGCAGCCGTGGCACCTCGCCTTTCCGATCGCCGAGGTCGCCGAGGACGGGTCGGCGGTGGTCACCAAGCTGGCGGGGACGGGGGGAGTCGTCGACCGCCGCACGGTCAAGGAGCAGCTCTTCTACGAGGTGCACGACCCCGCGGCCTACATCACGCCCGACGTGGTGGTCGACTTCACGACCACGCGCATCGAGGAGGAGGGGCCGGACCGGGTGCGGGTTACGGCGATCGGCGGTCGCCCGCGCACACCGACGCTGAAGGTCTCCATCGGCCTGGAGGAGGGATTCGTCGGCGAGGACATGTTCTTCTACGCCGGGCCCGGGGCGCTGCAGCGCGCGAAGCTGGCGCGAACCATCCTTGAGGAGCGCTTTCGCTACGTGCAGCTCGCGGCCGAAGACCTGCGCATCGACTTCCTCGGGGTTGACGCCATCCACGGGCCGGCGTCGCCCGCTCCGGCCGCGGAGCCCTACGAGGTGGCGCTGCGCGTCGCCGCACGCACGCGCACCCGCGCCGAGGCGGCGAAGGTCGGCCGCGAGGTCGATGCGATGGCCGTCTCGGGCGTCGGCATGACCGGCAAGCGCGTACCGCACCAGGACCGGGTGCGCGAGGTCGTCGGCGTTTGGTCGGCCCTGGTGCCGCGCGCGGCGGTGATGCCGCGCATCACCTTCCGGGAGAGCTGACATGCGCGTGCCCCTGCGCCGCCTCGCCCACGCCCGCTCGGGCGACAAGGGCAACATCTCCAACGTCGGCGTCTTCGCCTACGAGGACGCGTTCTATCCCTTCATCAAAGCGCAGCTCTCGGCCGAGCGCTTCGCCGCCCGCTATCCCGGCGTCGTCAAGGGCAGGGTCGACCGCTACCCCGTCGACGGCCTGGCGGCGATCAACTTCGTCGCCCACGAGGCGCTGGGCGGCGGCGTGTCGCGCAACCTGTGCCTCGACAACTACGGCAAGACGCTGGCCGCGGCGGTCCTCGACGTGGAGATCGACATACCGGACGCCCTGGCGCCGCTGCTGCGCGGTCCCTAAGCTGTCCGCCTCGTGATCGCCGATCCCTGGTTCTACGTCCTCGCCGTCCCGGCGCTGCTCCTCACCGGCATCTCGAAGGGCGGGATCGGCGCGGGTGCGGGCATCCTCTCGGTGCCGCTGATGTCGCTGGTCATCCCGCCGACCCAGGCCGCCGCGATCATGCTTCCGGTCCTGTGCGCGATGGATCTCGTCGGCCTGTGGCGCTACCGTACGGCGCACGACCGCGGCCGCCTCATGTTCCTGCTGCCGGCGGCCCTGGTCGGCATCGGCTTCGGTACCCTCACATTCGGCTGGATGCCGGAAGGCGGCGTGCGCGTCGTCATCGGATCGATCGCCGTGGTCTTCGTGCTGCGGCACTGGGCGGGCGTACTGCTCAAGGCCAGCGGCGAGGGGCGGGCGCCGGGCCCGCGCTCCGGGGCCTTCTGGGCGGCGGTCT
>JADZBA010000458.1 GCA_020852355.1 Alphaproteobacteria bacterium | reverse complement strand
CTTCCGCCGCCGCGATCTGCTCCGCCTGGCGCGCTGCGAAGCCCGGGTCGTTCGCAGGGTTCCTGGCGCGCGCCTTCTCCAACAACGCCTGCCGCGCCTTCGCCGCAGTATCCAGCCGCTCGGCGAACCCTGTCTCCTTGCCCTTCATTTCTCGAACCTCTGTGATGTTGTCGGAATCGAAATGTGCGCGTCCGGCGATCGTCGCGGCCCGCAGTCGACGCCGCGATATTGGACCGGGAGCGGGTCGCCCTTGACGAATGGACGTCGAGCCGCGCAGGGCGCTTGCCGTAGGTGGCCCCGCCCGATGCGCCCTGTGCCGCCGACGCCTCGTCGGCGCCCGCCGGCCCGGATCGTCGGGGCCACGTGCCGTCGCCCTCGCGATACGGACCGTGCTGCTACCGAAGTGCAGCAATTTCTACATCGCGAGGGCAAAGGGTGCCAACACTTCCCGCTCTGGACGCCTCCCGGCGACATCGAAGCATGGAAGGACACTACCGAAGAATGCATATCAGGAAAATATTACGAACTGAAGTAGCAACAGAAAGATATCGTCACTATGCACTTGTGAACATGATAATTATTAGCATCCTAAAAGAGCCCGATACGGACGAAGATCAATCCAAATTCGGTGCAATTTCATTCTCAACTTAGATTCAAATCTCCCTGTCCGGGATTCTCTCTTCTACCTAGCGTACGCCCCCGCAGCGCTACTCTGGGGGGAAAGAGAGATGGGCTACAATCCGTTTACTGCGACACCCGCGATCGTCGGCACGACGGGCATCGGGCTCGATCAGATCGTCGACACGATCGCCGGCGACCGGGGCCTGGCGGGCCGCATATCTGGGCTGGACATCGCGGGCGGCACGGCCGCCGCGGATGCGCTCGACCATTTGATCGTCGACGCCGCCAAGGCCACCGGGACGGGCGCCGACGGCGTCTTCACGGTCGATGACGTACGCGCGATCAACGAATGGATCCGCAAGGACCCCGCCCGGTACGAGACGTTCGTGGCCCTGCATGGCGACGACGGGAATGCCAGCGAGACCGGGTTTCATCTCGTGCAGGGCGATGGAGCGGTTACGCCCTATCGCGGCGCGAACTTCGTCAACACCGCGGTCGACGGCATCTACCACATCGGCTTCGAGATCAGGAACGGCAGCTTCGTCAACGAGGACGGCAACGCCGATGCCAGCGTCGCCCAGGTCGCGGAATGGCTGACCCAGCTGTGGACCGATCATTCGACGACCGGCACCGGCCTCGACCGGATGACCGACCTGATCATGGCCGATCGCGGTCTCGACAAGAAGATTACCGACGCGGAGATCGCCGGCGGCGCCGACGCGGCGAACGGGATCAACGGTCTGATTGCCGAGGCCATCGCCGATCTCGGCCTCGCCGCCGACCGGACGATCGACGTCGCCGACGTCGAGGCGATCAGCCTCTGGATCAAGGCGGACCCGCAGCGTGAGGCCCGCTTCGTCGAATGGCACGGCAACGACGAGAACGGCTCCGAAACCGGCTTCCATCTGGTGCAGGGCGACGGCGCGGCGACGGTGCGGTTCGGTGAGAGCTTCGTCAATACGGTGGCCGACGGCGTCTACCACATCGGCTTCGACATCGAGAACGGCAGCTTCCTCAACGAGGACGGTGCGGCGAACGCCACCGTGTCGGACGTCGCGAGCTGGCTCGACTACTTCTACTCCGACGTGTCGACCACCGGCACCGGCCTCGACTGGCTGACCGATTCTATCAGGGACGATGCCGGCCTGGCGACGCAGACCACGGCGGCCAACATCAATGCCGGCGCGCGCGCAGCCGACGGACTGAACACCCTGATCGTGGACGGCATCCGCGCCTTGGGGCTGGACAAGGACGGCGCGCTCTCGGTCGAGGACATCGCGGCGCTCAATGCCTGGATCCGCGGGAATGCCGAGCGATCCGCCCATTTCGTCGAGCTGCATGGCAACGACGAGGACGGCGTCGAAACGGGCTTCCATCTGGTGCAGGGCGACGGCGGTTCGCTGAAGTACCGGTTCGAGCCGCTGATCGACACCGTCGCGGACGGGATCTACCACATCGGCTTCGCCATCCAGGACGGGCGCTTCGTCAACGAGGACGGCAACGCCAATGCCGAGGTGTCGGACGTCGCGACCTGGCTCAACACCCTCTATCTCGGCAAGTCGATCATCGTCGACGGCGACGACTGCCACTCCGTGATGGGCGGCAACGACGTCGATACGATCTACGGCCGCGGGGGCGACGACACCCTCGTCGGCGGCGGCGCCGACGACCGCCTCGACGGCGGCGAGGGCTGTGACCTCGCCGACGGCGGCACGGGCAAGGACAGCATCGCCGGGGGGAGCGGGAGCGACACCTTGCGCGGCGGCGAGGGCGATGACACGGCCGACGGCGGCGACGGCTGCGACATCGTGGACGGCGGCCTCGGCAAGGATCTGCTGAATGGCGGCGCCGGCGACGACACGGTGCGCGGCGGCCAGGATGCCGACAGGCTCGACGGCGGCGACGGCCGCGACGTCGTCGAGGGCAACCTCGGCGACGACGTGCTGAGCGGCAGCGCCGGCGACGATACCCTGCGCGGCGGCGAGGGCGGCGACTCGCTCGACGGCGGCATCGGCGACGACAGCCTGAACGGCGGCACCGGCAACGACCTGCTGAGCGGCGGCGGCGGCGCCGACAGCCTCGCCGGCTCGGACGGCGACGACACGCTCTACGGCGGCGACGGCAAGGACGGCCTGAACGGCGGCGCCGGCGGCGACGTGCTCTTCGGCGGAGCGGGGGCCGACAGCCTCGCCGGCGGCGAAGGCGACGATTCGCTCTACGGCGGCGTGGGTCTTGACACGCTGTCGGGCGGCGGTGGCAAGGACTTCTTCGTGTTCGACACCGCAGCGGCCGTGGCGAACGGCGACCGCATCTCCGACTTCCAGCCGGGGACCGACAAGCTCGTCCTGTCGCACGAGGCGTTCGCCGCGCTCGGCGATGCGCTCGAGCCCGGAGAGCTCGCCTACGGCCAGAAGGCCGTGAAGGCCACCGAGCACCTCATCTACGACAAGTCCGTCGGCAACATCTACTACGACCCCGACGGCGTCGGGGGCGTCGACCAAGTGCTCCTGGCGACGGTCAAGAAGGGAGCGGCGATCGTGGTCGCGGACTTCCTGCTGCTCTAGCCGGTACGGGCTGCCGCTCCGGAACCTCGGTTGCGCGCCGCGGTTTCGGGGCGGAGCTGGCTGGGGGACTAGGATTCGAACCTAGACTGGCGGAGTCAGAGTCCGCTGTCCTACCGTTAGACGATCCCCCAATCCGGATCGTGCGCCGGCGCCGCCGACGTGGGCGGCGCTTCTAGCACAAGAG
>JADZBA010000457.1 GCA_020852355.1 Alphaproteobacteria bacterium | reverse complement strand
TTCTTGTGCTCGACCAGGCGCTTGGCCTTCTCGATCACCATCTCGGCGACGGCGACGTGGCGGCTGGCCGGCTCGTCGAAGGTCGAGCTGACGACCTCGCCCTTCACCGTGCGCTGCATGTCGGTGACTTCCTCGGGCCGCTCGTCGACGAGCAGCACCATGAGGTAGACCTCGGGATTGTTGGCGGTGATGGCATGCGCGATGTTCTGCATCAGCACCGTCTTGCCGGTGCGCGGCGGCGACACGATCAGGGCGCGCTGGCCCTTGCCGATCGGCGCGATCAGGTCGATCACGCGGGTCGAGATGTCGAGCTGCTGCTGCGGCGTCGAGGTCGCCTTCTTGGTCAGGGTGCCGGTGCGCCGGCCGGTGCTGACCCGCCCTGACGAGGTCGCCCGCGAGCTCGACTGCTCCTCGGAGATGGTCGGCGCCATGACGCCGGCGCCCTCCATCTCGAGCTTCAGCTTCTCGTCGGGATAGAGCGGCGTCAGCGAGTCGAAGTTGATGCGGTGGCGCAGCGACTCGGGGTCGTCGAAGTTGATCTTGTTGATCTGCACCATGGCGAAGTAGCGCTCGCCGTCCTTCGGCGCGCGGATCTCGCCCTCGACCGTGTCGCCGGTGCGCAGGCCGAAGCGGCGCACCTGGGTCGGGCTGACGTAGATGTCGTCGGCGCCCGGCAGGTAGTTGGCTTCCATCGAGCGCAGGTAGCCGAAGCCGTCGGGCAGCACCTCGATGGTGCCGTGGGCGAAGATCGCCTGGTCGGCGGCGGCCACCTTCTGGAGGATGGCGAACATCAGCTCCTGGCGGCGCATCATGGCGGCGCCCTCGACCCCCTGCTCCTCGGCGAAGGCGAGCAGCTCGGGCGGTTTCTTGGTCTTGAGGTCCTGGAGGTTCATGGGTCTTCGGTGGGAGATGGGGGGGGGGTGGAGGACGCACGCGTCGGCACCGCGAAAGGCGGACGGCGGATGCAATTCTGTGTCTTCCTAGGATGGGCCCCGTCGATCACCGCCGGGGAGGCGGCGCCAGAGGCCCTGAGGCGGCGGCTTGTTACAGGGAAAGCCGGGCCCTGTCAAAGGCGCTCGTCGCGCCGCGAGCGGGCCGGCGCACGCGGCGGCGCGCGTCCTCGCCCGGCGGCGACGCGATGCGCCGCGGTCAGGGCGGCGCGGGCCCAGACCATGAGCTCGTCGGGCTCGTCGAGCAGCCGCTCCGGCACGCGCCAGAAGGCGAGCGCGATCTCGGCGCCACCCTTGCGGTAGCTGAGCGGCGGCTCGTCCGCTGCCTCCGCGAAGGTCGCGCGGTTGTGCTCGTCGACGCGGACGTACAGCGTGTTGTCGGCCACCATGGCGAACATCACGCCGCCGCAGAACACGCCGGTCTTGCCGAACATGCGGCGCAAGGTGAGGCGGCCGAGCGGCGCCAGCTGCTCGCGCAGGAACTCGGCGAAGCCGTCGCTGGCGACCATCGCCCGGACGCGCCCTCAGCTCTCGGCGTCGGCCAGCATCTCGGCGTAGCGGAAGATCTCGGTATGGTCGGCGCCGGGGCCGAGCCGCTCGCGCGCGTCGGCCCAGTAGGCGACCGCCTGGGCCAGGCCGGGGACCTTGAGGCCGAGATGCGTGGCCACCTCGCCGGCGGTGCGCAAATCCTTGGCCATCAGGCCGGTGGTGAAGCCGGCAGCGAAGGTGCGCGACACCACGAACTGGCGGCCCTTGACCTCGGTGGCGTTGCTCTTGCCGGTCGAGCTGTTGAACACGTCGACCATCGTGCCGGGATCGAGGCCGAACGCCTCGCCGACCACCAGCGCCTCGCACATCGCCACCAGGCCGGCGGCCGACAGGTAGTTGTTCAGCGCCTTCAGCGCATGGCCGGCGCCGGTCGGGCCGCACAGGGTGACCGTCTTGCCCATGGCGGCGAGCACCGGCCGCGCCCGCTCGAGGTCGGCGGCGCTGCCGCCGACCATGATCGACAGCGAGCCGTCGACGGCGCGGCGCACGCCGCCCGAGACGGGCGCGTCGAGCAGGGCCGCCCCGACGGCGGCGACGTCGCGCGCCAGAAGCTGGGTGTCGACCGGGTTGGACGAGCTCATGTCGATCACCAGCGCGCCGGCGCCCAGCCCGTGGCGCGCCGCGTCCGGCCCGTCGATCACCGCCTGGCGCACCACCTTGCCGTCGGGCAGCATGGTGATCAGCGCGTCGGCGCCCTGGGCGGCGGCCTTGGCCGAGGCGGTGGCGATCGCCGAGGGATGGCTGCCGACGAAGTCCGACACCGCCTTCTGCGACACGTCGAAGACGCGCAGCGAGAAGCCGGCGGCGGCCAGCCGGCTGGCCATCGGCCGGCCCATCATGCCGAGGCCGAGGAAGGCGATGGTGGCGGGCGGGGCGATCACGGTCATCGGCGAGCCTCCTGGACGAGGGCGTATTCATAGAGGGGCAGGAGCCGGCCGGGAATGGCGTCGGACGGCGCGTTTCGCAGGAAGCGGGCGCCCTGCCGCTCGTAGAAGGCGGCGGCGTGCGGATCGGCCAGGATGGTGAGGCGCGCCGCCCCGAGTCGCGTGGCGAGCGCCGCCGACGCCGCGAACAGCGCCCGTCCGGCGCCCTGCCCCAGCCGCGCCGGCTCGACGAACAGAAGATCGAGGTCCGCGGTGGGACCTTCCGGCACCACCGCGGCGACGCCCAGCACGCCGGCGTCCTCGCTCTCGGCGACCAGCACGCGGCCGGCCGCGATCTCGCTCTCGCGCACCCGCAGCGACGCGGCGCAGCGGGCCATGAAGCCGGGATCGTAGCCCCAGTGCGCCTTCGACCGCACGCACAGGGCGGAGAGGAGATCCCCCTCGCCCCGGCGCGCCGGTCGAACGACGAGCGCCGCCGTCAGACGCCGCGTTCCTTGAACACGTCGCGGGCCGTCTTGAAGGCGTCGAGGCTGGCCGGGATGCCGCAGTAGATGGCGACCTGCAGGAAGATCTCCTTGATCTCCTCCTTGCTCAGGCCGTTGTTCAGCGCACCGTTGATGTGCAGCTTGAGCTCGGGGCCGCGATTGAGGGCGGCCAGCATGGCGAGGTTGAGCATCGACCGGGTCTTGCGCGGCAGCCCGGGCCGGGCCCAGACGTAGCCCCAGCAATACTCGGTGGTGACGTCCTGGAACGACATCATGAAGTCGTCGGCGCCGGCCATCGAGTTGTCGACATAGGCGGCGCCGAGCACCGCCTTGCGCATCTTCATGCCCTCGTCATAGAGCTTCCTGTTGCGCGGGTTGGGCTTCGCCTTCGCCGCCGTCTTCTTCGCGGGTGTCTTG
>JADZBA010000456.1 GCA_020852355.1 Alphaproteobacteria bacterium | reverse complement strand
TATCGATCGCCTCGATCAGGCGGCGCATCGGCCTCGGTTCCAGGGTTGGGCGGTCGAACGGCGGCCCATGCTTAGCCGCTGGACCCGGCAAAATCCATGGTCACGGCGCCGCTGCCATCGCCGCTTGACTTGCACCCCTGCCCCATGTTCCACCCGCTGCCTCGGCCGAACCATGACCAAGCCCGAATCCTACGTCGACTACGAGGCCGCCTGGGACGGGTACGCGCGCCGCTGGCGTGCGGCGCATCCCGACCTCTCGCATCTCGGCGACGAGTGGATCGGCCGCGAGGCCGGCGCGGCCGACTCGCTGGCCGCATACGTCGCCCTGATCCGCGACCGCTTCGTCGTGCCATGGATCCGGCCCGAGGACACGGTGCTGGAGATCGGCGTCGGCGGCGGCCGCACCGCGGCGCTCCTGCTCGACCATTGCAGCCGGCTGATCTGCGCCGACGTCTCGGCCGAGATGCTGGACCTGACGCGCCGGCGGCTGGCGAGCGACCGGGCGAGCTACGTGAAGCTCGACGGCACGACGCTGGACGGCGTGGCGGACGAAGCCGCCGACGTCTGCTTCTGCTACGACGTCATGGTCCATCTCGAGCCGCGCGACATCTTCAACTACCTGACGCTGCTGCCGCGGGTGCTGCGCGGCCGGCGGCTGTGCGTGTTCCACCACGCCGACACGCTGAGCGAGCGGGGCTTCCGGAAGTTCCTCGGCGACTGGCGGCACAGCATCGGTGGCCGGCGCCATGGCGAGGCGTTCTCGGTGATGACGCCGGCGATCATGGCCC
Source organism: Alphaproteobacteria bacterium (assembly GCA_020852355.1). Taxonomy (GTDB): domain Bacteria; phylum Pseudomonadota; class Alphaproteobacteria; order ATCC43930; family Allostellaceae; genus Allostella. Next base: position 2,667 of record JADZBA010000456.1, on the reverse strand, counting down.
GCTTCCTCGACCATCTCGGCTATCGCGTGCTGCGGCAGGACGGCGAGAGCGTGCCCCGCGACTGCGTCTGGATCTGCACGGCCCCCGAGCCGGCACGGTGACCGCGGCCCGGCTCGGCATCGCCTGGCCGCTGTCCACGGTGCACGGCTGGGGCGTCCTCGGCGCCAACCTCGCTTTGGCACTGGTGCGCCGCAGGGGGCCGCGCCCGGTACTGCTGGAGCCGCCGCGGATGCTCGCCCTCGACCCATTGCGCCGGCTGGCACTCGCACCCTTCCTCGCCGAGGCGGAAACCCTGGCGCAGCGCCTGAAGCAGCATCCGGGCTTCGTGGTGGCCGCCGAATACCCGGTGCTGCACGCGCTCGGCAACGGCCTGCAGGGCGGCAGGATCCATGCCCGCCGCGGCCGACCCGACATCGGCATGGTCTTCCTGGAGGACACCGCCATCGACGCGGCCGCCGCCGAGCGCGCCGCGCGCTACGGCCGTCTGGTCGCCGGATCGTCGTGGCTGGGCGCGCTGCTGCGCGACGCCGGGCTGGCGGGCACCGCGACCGTGCTGCAGGGCGTCGACGCGACGCTGTTCCATCCCGGGCCGCGTGCCCGCCCGCTCGGCGAGCGCTTCCTCGTCTTCTCCGGCGGCAAGCTCGAGGACCGCAAGGGCCAGGACCTCGTGGTCGCCGCGTTCCGCCGCTTCCGCGAGCGCCGGCGCGACGCCGTCCTGGTGACCGCCTGGCAGAATCCCCTGCCGCAATTCGCCGAGGGCATCGTCGCGGGCGGCCTCGTCGCCGCGCCCCCGGAGCGGCGCGCGGACGGCAGCCTCGAAGTCGGCCGCTGGCTCGCCGGCCAGGGACTGCCCGAGGACGCCTTCGTCGATCTCGGCATGATCCCCAACCCGCGCATGCCGGTGATCCTGCGCGAGATGGACGCCGCCCTGTTCCCCAACCGGTGCGAGGGCGGCACCAACCTCGTCGCCATGGAATGCCTGGCGGCGGGCGTGCCGACCATCCTTTCCGCCAACACCGGGCATCTCGACCTCCTGGCCGGGCCCGACGTCGCGATCGCGCTCGGGCGGCAGCGACCGGTGGCGCGGCCGGGAGTCGGCACGGACGGCTGGGGGGAATCGGACGTCGAGGAGATCGTCGCGGCGCTGGAGACGATCGGCGACGATCCCACCGCCGCCGCGGCCCGCGCCGGCCGGGCCGCACGCTGGATGGCGGCGGAGTGGAGCTGGGACCGGCGCGCCGCGGAGCTGGTCGCGGCGGTCGGCTGAGGGGCGCCGTCAGGCGCGCCAGCCCGGCAGGCGGGCGGCGATCGGGAAGATCGCAGTGTCGGTCTCGGTGTTGAGGCGGCTTTCCTTGTCCAGCGCCCGCGGCAACGCCAGCGGCGGCCCGTCGGGGCTGCCGCGGGCGACCTTCTCGGCGAGATCCTCCAGGGACCGGCTCCAGTAGTGGTTGATGCGCAGCCGCTCGACCGACACGCGCTCGCTCCACGACCCGTCGAGCGGGGTCCCGTCCTCGGCGACGGCGCGCGCGCCGTCGCGGTAGGCGAAGGACTGCGGCGTCCGGCACTGCACCGCATGGACGGGCTGCACCACGCTGCGCACCCAGGTGAACTGCGGCCGGTAGCTGGCGGCGTCTTCGGGGTCGAGGCCGGGCCGGCGCAGCATCGCCGGGATGCCGATCCGCAGGTCGATCGCGCCGCGGCGGACGTAGTTGCGGGTGACCGGCCCGCTCGGCCGCCGCCGGTGGCCCGACGCGCCGTACTCGATCTGATTCACCCCGACCCCCGGCCATTCCGCGTAGTGGGCCAGCGTCTCGCGCAGGTCGGCGCCGTCGGTCGCGAAGAGGAACTCGTCGCAGTCGATGAAGGCGATCCAGCGCGCCTGCGGCCCGAAGCGGAAGAGGCAGTCGTCGTAGGCCGCCCGCTGACCCGGCGACAGCGGCCAGGACGTCACGGTCACCGCGTCGGCGATGCCGCTGGCGGTGATCGCCGCCTGCCAGTCGTCGATCGAGCCGTTGTCGTAGAGGAAGAAGCGCTCGACGCCGACCAGCCGATGGAAGGCCAGCCACTCCGCGAGATGGCGTGCCTCGTCGCGGAAGATCGCGCAGGCGGCCAGCTCGATCATGTCTCGCCCCCGCCGGGCAGCCGCCGGCCGGGCAGACGCCAGCCGGGCATACGGGCGGCGATCGGGAAGATGGCGGTGTCGACCTCGGCGTTGAGGCAGCGCTCGATCGCCCGCGCGTAGACGAACGACGGGGCGGTGCCGGCGCAGGCGTAGCCGCGGCTCGTCTTGCGTTCGAGCTCGCCCAGCGACTTGCTCCAGTAGTGATTGATGCGCAGCCGGGCGACGCTGACCTCGGGCGACCAGGGCCCTTCGAAGGCGATGCCGGTCTCGGTCACGGCGCGGCGGCCGTCGCGATAGAGGAAGTGGTGCGGGGTGACGGGGCGCAGCGTCAGCGCGGGCTGCACGATCGACTTCACATGGCTGCTCATCGGCCGGTAGCTCTCGGCGCGGTCCGGATCGAGCCCCGGCGCGCGCAGGAAGCTCGGCTGGGCGACCACGAAGCCGAGATGGCCGCGCCGCGTGTAGCTCGCGGTCACCATCCCATCCGGCCGCTCGCGATGGCCGCTGGAGCCGTAGAGCGCCCAGTTGACTGCGACCGCGGGATG
>JADZBA010000455.1 GCA_020852355.1 Alphaproteobacteria bacterium | reverse complement strand
GATCATTAGATCTGCTCTTCGAGGCGCAGCGTGGCGAGCGTCGCTCGGATGTGGTCGTGGACCTCGGTCGGCGAGCGCCGGCCGTCGAAGCGCTTGAGGATCCCGCGGTCGTCGTAGAAGCCGATCAGCGGCGCCGTCTGGGCCTGGTAGACCTCCAGGCGCGTGCGCACCGTCTCCTCGCGGTCGTCCTCGCGCTGGACGAGCTTGGAGCCGTCGATGTCGCAGACGTCGTCGTGCTTGGGGCGGTTGGTGTCGACGTGGTAGACGTGGTTGGCCTTCTGGCAGACGCGCCGGCCGGAGATGCGGCGCACGACCTCGTCGTCGGGCACGTCGATGAGCAGCGCCGCGGTCAGCGCGCGGCCCAGCTCGCCGAGCGCCACGTCGAGCGCCTCGGCTTGGGCCACCGTGCGCGGGAAGCCGTCGAGCAGGAAGCCGTCCTGTGCCTCCTCGCCGGAGACCTTGTCGATGATCACGCCGATGATGACCTCGTCGGGCACCAGCTCGCCGCGGTCCATGTACGCCTTGGCCTGGCGCCCCAGGTCCGTGCCCTCCTCGACCGCGGCGCGCAGGATGTTGCCCGTCGCGATGTAGAGCAGACGGAAGTCGTCCTGCAGACGTTCGGCCTGCGTGCCCTTGCCGGCCCCCGGAGGACCGAGCAGGATGAGGTTGAGCTCGGACACGGGCGCCGGAGCCTACCTACTTCAAGAAGCCTTCGTAGTTGCGCATCATCAGCTGGGCTTCGAGCTGCTTCATCGTGTCCAGCGCCACGCCGACGACGATCAGGATCGACGTGCCGCCGAAGTAGAACGTCGCCGAGGTCTGGCTGATGAGGATCGTCGGCAGCGCCGCGACCGCCGCCAGATAGAGCGCGCCGGGGAACGTCAGCCGGGCGAGGATGCGGTCCAGGAACTCGGCCGTCGGCCGCCCGGGTCTCACCCCGGGGATGAACCCGCCGTACTTGCGCAGGTTGTCGGCCTGGTCGACCGGGTTGAACGTGACCGCCGTGTAGAAGTACGTGAAGATGATGATGAAGATGGACTCGCCCACGAGGTAGGGCCATCGGCTGGGCGAGAAGAAGTTCGAGAAGTCCTGCGCCCACGGCGTGTTGATGAGCTGGCCGACGGTCGGCGGGAAGGCCATGATCGACGCGGCGAAGATGACCGGGATCACGCCGGCCATGTTCACGCGCAGCGGCAGATAGGTCTGGCCGCCCTGGGTCATGCGTCGGCCGATGACCCGCTTGGCGTACTGGACCGGGATGCGCCGCTGGCCCTCCTGGATGAAGCAGATCGCCGCGATGACCGCCAGCGCGATGAACGGCATCATCACCTTGAAGACGGCGTCCGGGCTGTTCCACCACTGCGAGAGGCCGTTGGGCAGGCCGGCCACGATCGACGCGAAGATCATCAGCGAGATGCCGTTGCCGATGCCGCGCTGGGTGATCAGCTCGCCCATCCACATGAGCAGCACGGTGCCGGCGGTCAGCGACAGCACGATGAGGAAGACGGTGCCCGCGTTGAACGGGTCGATCAGCGGCTGGCCGGCGTTGCTCGAGAACGACCGAAACAGGAAGACGTAGCCGATGGCCTGGGCGAACGCGAGGCCCACGGTCAGGTAGCGCGTGTACTGCGTGATGCGCTGCTGGCCGACCTCGCCCTCCTTCTGCAGCTTCTCCAGCGACGGCACGACCACCGTCAGCAGCTGCAGGATGATCGAGGCCGTGATGTACGGCATGATCCCCAGCGCGAACAGCGCGATGCGCGACAGGCCGCCGCCCGAGAACACGTTGAGGAAGTTCAGGACCCCGCCGCCGCCGAACTGCTCCTGGACCTGCTCGACCGCGTTGGAGTTGACGCCCGGCACGGGAATGTGGGAGCCCAGCCGGTAGAGCGCAAGCAGCAACGCCGTGAAGGCGAGCTTCTTGCGGATGTCGGGGACGGTGAACGCGCTGAGGATCGTCGCGAGCATGCGCGGGCTCTCAGGGTAGAGGAAGCGCCCGCGCGCTCGTCGCGGATCTCGCTACTGACTCTCGACGACGACGCAGGTGCCGCCGGCGGCCTCGATGCGCGCTCGCGCCGAGGCGCTGAACGCGTGGGCGTGAACCGTCAGCGCCTTGCTCAGATCGCCCTTGGCCAGCACCTTGACCGGGATGCCCTTGCGCTTGGCCAGGCCGGCCTTCGCCAGATCCTGCGGCGTCACCTCGGCGCCGGCGTCGAAGCGCCGCTCGAGGTCGCCCAGGTTGACCGCCTGCGTGTGCGTGCGGAACGGCTCGAACGGCATCGACTTCTTCATGTGCGGGCCGCGCAGCTTGCGCATCCGCATGTGGATCGGCATCTGGCCGCCCTCGAAGTTGGGCCGCGTCTTGGCGCCCGAGCGCGCGCCCGCGCCCTTCTGGCCGCGGCCCGACGTCTTGCCGGTGCCCGACCCCTCGCCGCGGCCGATCCGCTTGCGCGGGCGGCGCGAGCCCTCGGCCGGGCGCAGCGAGTGCAGCCCGATGCGCTGCTCGGTCTTGTCCGCTTCGTCAGCCATCGACCTTCACCAGATGCCGGACCCGGTGCAGCATGCCGCGGGTCTGCTCGTTGTCCTTGACCTCGACCGTCTGGCCGATGCGCCGCAGCCCCAGGGAGCGCAGCGTCTCGCGCTGGGCGTGGTTGGCGCCGTTCTTGCTCTTGATCTGCGTCACGGTGGGCATCAGGCGCTGACCTCCTCGGCGGGCGCCGAGCCGTTGCCGTTGGCCGCCGGGACCGGGGTCTCGGCGTCCTCGCCGCCCAGGCCGAGCACCGCGTTGACCGACAGGCCGCGCAGCTGGGCGACCTCCTCGGGGCGGCGCAGCGCCTGCAGGCCCGCGACCGTCGCCTTGACGAGGTTGATCGGGTTCTGCGTGCCCAGCGACTTCGAGAGGATGTCGTGGATGCCGGCCAGCTCGAGCACGGCGCGCACGCCGCCGCCGGCGATGACGCCGGTACCGGGCGAGGCCGGCTTGAGCAGCACGTGCCCGGAGCCGAAGACGCCGTCGACGCGATGGGTGATCGTCGAGCCGTGCTTGGGCACCCGGAACAGGTTCTT
>JADZBA010000454.1 GCA_020852355.1 Alphaproteobacteria bacterium | reverse complement strand
CGGTCGATCGGCTTGGTCACGAACTCGGCCGCGCCCAGCGAGTAGCCGAGGCCGCGCTCGTCGCTGATCGTCACCATCACCACCGGGATCTGGCCGATGTCCGCGTCGGCCTTGAGCGCGGTCAGCACCGACCAGCCGTTCACCTTGGGCATCATCACGTCGAGGGTGATGAGCGCCGGCCGCTCGGTGCGCGCCATCTCCAGCGCCTCGTCGCCTTCGTAGGCGTGGATCGCGGTGAAGCCTTCCTTGGCGAGGATGGCGCCCAGCAGGTTGTGGACGTTGGGGTCGTCGTCGACCACCAGGATCTTCTGGCCGTGCGCGGCGCCCGCGGCATGGGCGACCTGCCGCACGACCGGCGGCGGCGGCGGCAGCGGCGCGAGCGCCCCCGGCGCGGGATCGGGCAGCCACATCGAGAAGGTGGTGCCGACGCCGACCGTGCTGTGCACCGTGATGTCGCCGCCCAGCATCGTCGCGAAGTGCCTGCAGATCGCCAGGCCCAGGCCGGTGCCGCCGTACTTCTTCGTCGTCGAGGAATCCGCCTGCGTGAAGGCGCGGAACAGCTTGCCCATCTGCTCCTCGGTCATGCCGATGCCGGTGTCCTCGACGGCGAAGCGGACGCCGCCGACGCCGTGCTCGACGGTCCGCTCCATCACCAGCCGGATCCTGCCGTCGCTGGTGAACTTCGCCGCATTGCTGCCGAGATTGAGCAGGCACTGCTTGATCTTCTGGCCATCCGACCGCATGCGCGCGACATCGTCGGCGAGCACCAGCTCCAGGACGTTGCCATTCTTCTCCGCCAGCGGCCGGATCAGCGTCTCGACCTCCTTCACCAGGAACGGCAGGTCGACGTCCTCGATATGGACGTCCATCCGCCCGGCCTCGATCTTCGAGAGGTCGAGGATGTCGTTGATGATCGTCAGCAGATGCTTGCCCGCGGTGCGGATGCGCTCCAGGTCCGGCGCGAAGTCGTCGAGCCCCTGGTCCTCCGCCTCCTCCAGCAGGATCTCGCTGTACCCGATGATGGCGTTCAGCGGCGTCCGCAGCTCGTGGCTCATGTTCGCCAGGAACTCCGACTTCGTCTGCGTCGCGCGCTCGGCCGCCGCGCGCGCGGTCTCGGCCTCGTCTCGCGCCGCCTCGGCCTCGACGCGGGCGGCGCGGATGCCGCGGGCGTTGTCGCGGAAGACGACGAGCGCGCGGGCCATATTGCCGATCTCGTCGTTGCCGCCGGCGGGGATGCGCGCCTCCAGGTCGCCGCCGGCGATCGCCAGCATGCTGCGCTCGATCGCGAGCAGGCGCCGCACGAGGTTACGCGCGACATACAGCCATACGATCAGCAGGCCGACGATGAGGCTCGCCACCGACAGGCCGGCGAGCAGCCAGCGGGTCTCCTGGACGAGCGTCTCCGTCGCCGCGACGGAGCCGTCGGCCGTGCTGCGCGCCTCCTCGACCAGGGCCTCGATCTCGCGGGTCAGCGCCCCCACGACCGCCTGCGACTGGCGCAGGGCGTCACCCACGGCGGCGGCGGCGGCCAGCACCTGCCGCCGATAGGCGAACATGCGGTCGTCGCCGCCCAGCTCCATGACGCCCTCGACGGGCCGTCGCAGGCCGCCTTCCTGTCCCGCGCGATCGAGCGCGTCGATGGCCGCCGCCATCTTCATGCGCTGGCCGACCACCATCGGGCGCAGCGGCGCCATGGTGTCGTTGCGCGGCGCGCTGGCGACCTGGGCCAGGGCGGCCACCATGCCGCTGAGGTCGGCGCGGAGTTCCAGCAGCACGAGCAGCGGCTGCAGCTCCTCGCGCGCGATGCGCATCAGCTCTTCCTGCTCTGCGGCGGCCGCGACGCCGCCGCTGCCGATCTCCTCCAGCTTCGACGTCACGCGGTAGGTGGCGTCGGCCGACATCGGCGCCAGGATGCGGCGCGCCTGTTCGGCCAGCTCCGACACCGAGCGGACGGCGGCGTCGAGGCGCTCCTGCGCCATGAGCTGGTCCTGCGCGCCGCGATCGACCGTCGCCAGGACGCGGGCGATCTCGGCGGCCTCGGCCTCCAGGGTCGCGATCCGGTCGGACTGCCGCGACACCGCCTTCAGGCGCATCAGCAGCTCATCGATCTGGGCGAGCTGGCGAGCGATCGCCCCGAACCGCTGCAGCCGCTCGGCCTGGGACGCGGAACGCGCCAGCAGTGGTGCCGCCGCCGCCATCTCGGACGCCCGCCCGGCGAGCGCCAGGGACAAGGTCACTTCCGGAATGCTCTGGGCCGTGAGGCGGCCGATCGTGTCCTGCACCGTGTTGAATCGCAACCAGGCCACGACGGTGGCGACGACCGTAAGCGCCGAGATCAGCCAGAAGGCGAGGAGCAGCTTACGGGACAAGTCGTGACCCCTGGGCGATCGCCGGCGACAGCCTCAGAGCTCCGCGTCGGCGCGCTTGTCGACGATCGTGATGATCCGGGTGAAGCCGCTCAGCTCGAACACCTGGCGGACCTGCGGGCGCAGCTCGCACACGATGAACCGGCCGTTCGCGGCGGTGCTCTGCTTGGCGGCGGCCAGCACGACGCGCAGCCCCGCGCTGCTGACATAGTCCAGCTCCGCCATGTCGAGGAGCAGCCGATGCCCGGAGCGCGTCAGCGCGTCGCGGATGGTCTGCTCGGCCGCGGGGGCGGTGGTGCTGTCGAGCCGACCGATCGGCTTCACGACGACGCCTTTGCCGAAGGGCTCTTCCACGATGCGCATGTTGATCGGACCTTCAGGAGGTTGTGGGGGAAGATATCGCGGGCGACCCGCCCGCGCCGCGGCGCTTGGCGATCCGCAGTCGATTGTGCGAGCCGCGCCGCTCGTAGGCCACCTCGTCCATCAGGGTGCGGACGAAATGGATGCCGAGCCCGCCCGGCACGCGCGCATCCAGCGGCGCGTCGATGTCGACGGGCGGCCGGGCGAGCGGATCGAAGGGCGGACCGGGATCGACGATCTCGGCCGCCACGCCGTCGCTGCCGAGCCGATAATTGAGCTCGATCGTGGTCTCGTCGCCGAGTCCCGCATGGTCGATGACATTGTTGAGGAGCTCGTCGAGGCACAGGCACAGCTCGGCGACGAGCTGTTCCGGCAGCGCCGCGTCCCGGCCCTCCGCCTCGATCCGCGCGAGCAGCTTGGGCACTTCGACGCTCGCCGCGCGGATCCTCGTCGACCGGATCGCCTCCGTCGCCATCGCCGCTCGCAACCTCCCCATGCCGCACCGCCGCCCGGCGGCTACCATAGGCCCTGAAGCCGTTCAGGCAATGCCTGCGCCACACGGCGTCCGGCGGCTTCATAAAACCGCAATCCAATCCGGCCATAGAGCAGGCGGCGTTGCCACGCCGCGAACGGCCGTCCCCCGAACGATTGATTAGAGCGCGGCGGCCTTCGCGCGCAAGGGAAAGCCGGCGCCGCCGCCCGGCGGCGCCCGGGATGCGGCCGAAGCGGAGCTCGATGCTGTTCGAAGCGATCTCGGCGATACTGGGCGGCCTCGGCCTCGCCATGTTCGGCATGCGCCAGATCCAGGTGAGCCTGCAGCAGATGGCCGGCCGCAGGCTGCGGTCCCTGATGCGCCACGCCACGCGCTCGACGGTTCGCGCCGCGGCGACGGGCATCGTCATCGGAGCGGTGACGCAGAGCACCAATGCCGCCAGCTACATCGTCCTCGGCCTGGTCACCACCGGCTTCCTGCCGCTCCGGCGCGCGCTGGCCGTCGCCGCCTGGTCGGCGGTCGGCACGGCGGCCATCGTCCTGCTCGCCACCATCCGGCTGGAGCTGGTCGTGCTCTACGTCGTCGGCGTCACCGGCTTCCTCCAGGTCAGCCGGTTCCGCGATTCGCCCCTGTGGGGCCCGGCGATCACCGCGCTGTTCGGGGTCGGCACGCTGTTCCTCGGGCTGCAGATCCTGCGCCGCTCGCTGGGGCCGGTCACCGAGGCGCCCTGGTTCACCGAGGTCGTCGCCTTCTCCCATGGCATGCCGCTGGCGCTCGTCGCCCTGGGCCTCATGCTCGCCCTGGTGGTGCAGTCCTCCAGCACCGTCGCCGCGGCGGTGGTCGCCCTCGCCGCCACCGACTGGTTCAGCTTCGATGCCCTGCTGGCCCTCGTCTATGGCGCCTGCATCGGCTCGGCCCTGTCGAGCCTGATCGTCGGCTGGCGCATGACCGGCACGGCGCGCCAGCTCCTGCTGTTCCAGGCCTTCGCCAAGGCGTCGGGGGTCCTGGCGCTGGCCGGGCTGGCGGCGGTCGAGCATCTGCTCGGGGTGCCCTCCGCGCTGGAAACGGCGGTCCGCTGGTTGGCCCATGGACCGGCGGGGGAAACCGGCATCGCCTTCGCCGCGATCCAGCTGGTGGCGGCGCTGCTGGCGACGCTCGGCGAGCGGCCGCTGGCCGCGCTCGCCGCCCGGCTCGCCCCGGCCGACGTCGCCGAGAGCCTGTCGCAGCCGCGCTATCTCTACGACGAGGCGCTCGGGGAGCCGGCCACCGCCCTCGACCTCGTCGAGCGCGAGCAGGCGCGCCTGGCGGCGATGCTGCCGGACATCCTCGACCGCATCCGGGCCGACGCCGTGCCGGGCGGGGCGCGGATGGAGGAGCTGTCCCGCGCCGTCGGCGGCCTCGTGCGGGCCACCGACCGGTTCCTCGCCGATCTCCTGGCACGCCAGCCGGGGGCCGACGTCGTGGGGCGGGCCATCGCCCTGCGCAGCCGCAACGAGATGGTGCTGGCCCAGTCCGGCACGCTGGTGACCCTGGTCGGCACCGTGGAACGCCTGGGGAGCGCCGAGGGCCTGCGTCCGCTGCTCGAGGGCATGGTCGAATCCCTCCATCTGCTGCTCTCGACCACCGCCGACGCCATGGCCACGCCCGACCCCGACGCCATCGCCATGCTGCGGCTGATGACCGGCGACCGCGGCGAGATCGTCGAGCGCGTGCGCCAGGGCGCCGTCCGCGACCACGGGGACCTGCCGGCCGCGATGCAGGACGACCTGTTCCTCCTGACCGGGCTGTTCGAGCGCAGCGTCTGGCTGGTCGGTCGGCTGGCCTGGCTGCTGGACGCCGAAACCGCCGCCGCGGCGCCGTGACGCTGCGCAGCGATGCGGCATGGCCTGCAGATTGCAAGGCCAGCAGGGGGCCCGCGCCATCAACGAACGGGTCCCGTCTGGAGGGGAATTGGGAGTCACGCCGCCGGCACGATCGCCGCAGGGTCTCGATACCCCAAGCGAGGGCGGAAGCGGCGCCGACGACGCGCTGGCGATCTCGCTGCGCGAGATCCATCGCCGCCATCGCGGCAACGACACCGGCGCCGTCGCCCGCTACATTCCGGAGCTGGCGCATGCCGACCCCGGGCATTTCGGCCTCGCCGTCGCGACTACCGACGGGCGGCTGCACACGATCGGCGACGCCCAGGCGCCCTTCACCATCCAATCGGTCTCGAAGGCATTCGCCTTCTGCCTGGCCCTGGAGATGCTCGGCCGCGAGGAGGTGCTCGCGCGTGTCGGCGTGGAGCCGAGCGGCGACGCCTTCAACGCCATCGTCTTCGACCCGCGGACCAACCGCCCCTTCAACCCGATGGTCAACGCCGGCGCGATCACCGTCTCCGCCATGATCCGCGAGG
>JADZBA010000453.1 GCA_020852355.1 Alphaproteobacteria bacterium | reverse complement strand
TCCATCAGCCCCCGCGCGCCGGGGTCGGCGACGGTCGACGGATCGGGCACCCTGCCGTCGACCGCCACGACCTGCTGCGGGCTGGTGCCCCAGGTCACCTGCGGCCGCACGTCCGCGCAATCGATCGCCACCTCGTGGTCGAAGGTCGCGTCGCCGTCGCTCGGCAGCGTGCGCCAGTATGCGACGGCCCGGTCCCACGCCTCCTCCCTGGGCGCGAACTCGCGACCGTGGAGATAGTCGATCGTGGTATCGTCGGGCGGCACGAAGCCGTACTTGGCGGAGAACTCGATCGCCATGTTGCAGAGCGTCAGCCGGCCCTCGACCGGCAGCGCGCGCACCGCCGATCCGGCGAACTCCACCGCATAGCCGATGCCGCCGTTGGCACCGATCCGGCCGATCAGGTGCAGCACCATGTCCTTGGCATGGACCCCGGCGGGCAGCGCCCCCTCGAAGCGCACCCGCATGGTCCGCGGCCTCGCCTGGGCCAGCGTCTGCGTCGCCAGCACGTGCTCGCCCTCGGTCGAGCCGATGCCCCAGGCGAGCGCGCCGATGCCGCCGACGGTGCAGGTGTGACTGTCGCCGCAGACCAGCGTCAGCCCGGGCAGCGCCACCCCCAGCTCCGGCGAGACGACGTGGACGATGCCCTGGCGCGGGTCGCCGACGTCGAAGAAGCGGAAGCCGTAGTGCCGCGAGTATCGCCGCGTGTCGCGGATCAGGTCGGCGCCGCCGGTCGCGCGGGTGTCGTCCGGGCCGCGCCCGGGCCGCGTCGAGACGACATGGTCGATGACGGTGTAGACCTGCCGCGGGCTGGCCGGCGGCCGGCCCGACTTCTCGAGCGCGCGCATGGCCGAGCTGCCGCTCATCTCGTGCAGGAACAGCCGGTCGATCTGGAGGAGGGCGGTGCCCTCGCCCAGATCGGCGATCACATGGTCGTTCCAGACCTTCTCGAAGAACGTCCGTGGCGTCTGCAAGGCGCTTTCCTTCCCCGGCCCGCGGGCTTGCGCCGCGTGTACCGTCTCGCGTGGCTCATGTGCCGACCAGCCGCGGCTCGCGCATGCGCCGCAGGTTCTCCTCCGCCTGCTCGCGCAGCCGCGTGATGTGCCGGCGCACCATCAGCTCCGCCAGCTCGCCGTCGCGCTGCTCGATCGCCTCGAGGATGCGGCGGTGGTCGTTCCAGGAGCGCTCGCCGCCGTTGCGCAGCCACTCGAAGTTGGCGCGCCACATCCGGTAGAGCGTGTAGAAGTCCTCGTTCAGCATCCGCGACAGGCGCGGATGGTAGGCGCCGCGCACGATGCGCATGTGGAAGTCGTTGCGCCCGCCCAGCGTGCGGCCGCGCGCGACCTCGCCCTCGTAGATCTCCCTGAGGTCGGCGATCTCGCCGTCGGTCATGGTGCGCGCGGCCAGCCGCGCCGCCATGCCTTCCAGCGCCTCGCGGACGTAGAAGAACTGGATGACCTCCTCGGCGGAGTGCAGCACCACTCGTGCGCCGGCGTTCGGCGTGCACTGTACGAGCTGGCGCTCCTCCAGCCGGCGGATCGCCTCGCGCAGCGGGCCGCGGCTGACGCCCAGCCGCCGCGACAGCTCCGGCCCGTTCAGCTTGGCGCCGGGCCGGATCGCGCCCGACGAGATGCCGTCGACGATCGCCTCCAGCACGCGCTCGACCTCGCGGCCCATGCGCCGGCGCACCAGCGGCTCGGGTGCCGCGGCCCGTGCGCTTGGCCCTGAGTCGCCCCTGTCGCCGCTGTCCATCATGGCCGCCAACGGTATTCCCGACCGTTCAAATGTCAACACTTCAATCCGCACTGAGGGAGGGCGCACGCCATGGTCCGTGATTTTTCGCGATTGTCCGCCGTCGCGTTGACAGGCGACGGGAAAAGTGGAGACTGTTTGCAACGAGAGAAGAGATCTGGAGGAGGACGCCGATGGCCGGATGGAAGGGTATGCCGCGCCGGTTCCGCGACATGCTGCGGAGCGGCCGGACCTATGTGCAGCCGGGCGTCTTCAACGCCCAGTCGGCGCAGATCGCCGAGCGGGCCGGCTTCGAGACGATCGGCGCCTCGGGCTACTCGATCTCGGCCACCATGATCGGCAAGCCCGACGTCGGGCTGACGACCATGACCGAGGTGGTGCAGATGACCGGGCTCATCTGCGACGCCGTCTCGATCCCGGTGATGGCCGACGCCGACACCGGCTACGGCAACGCCATCAACGCCATGCGCACCGTCGAGCAGCTCATCAAGGCGGGCGTCGGCGGGATGTTCATGGAGGACCAGGTCGCGCCCAAGCGCTGCGGCCATGTCTCCGGCAAGCAGATCATCCCGCTGGAGGAGGCCGTCGGCAAGTACCGCGCCGCGGTGCGGGTGCGCGACGCGCTCGACCCCGACGTGGTGCTGATCGCGCGCTGCGACGCGCGCGGCGTCGCCGGCGGCAGCCTCGACGAGGTGGTGCGCCGCGGCAGGGCCTACATGGAGGCCGGCGTCGACGTGCTCTTCCCCGAAGGCCTGGTGTCGCGCGACGAGATCGCCCACGTCGCGCGCGAGGTGGGCGCGCCGATGCTCTACAACCGCACGGGCATCTCGCCGAACCTGTCGCTGGAGGAGCTGAACGGCCTCGGCGTCTTCATCGTCGCCAATGCCGGCGGCGCCCTGCGGGCCGCCTCGCGCGCGCTGTGGGACTATCTGCACGCCTTCGCCGCCGAGGACGCGGCCGTCGAGGCGCGCCTCAAGACCGAGCTCAAGGGCCATCCCGTCGCCGACTTCCACGCCTTCGTCGGCTTCCCCGAGATCCGCAAGCTGGAGGCGGAGTTCCTCCCCAAGGAGGAGCTCGAGCGCAAGTACGAAGGCTCGCTCGGCTTCCGGCCGTAGGCGGGACCGTCGCGGTGACGGCGGAGCCGGTCATCGAGGTCAGGGACCTGCGCAAGTGGTATCCCCTGCGCAGCGGCTTCCTCGCCTCCCTGCTCGGCCGGCAGCAGGGCCAGCTGAAGGCGGTCGACGGGGTCAGCTTCGCGCTGCGGCCGGGCGAGGTGCTGGGTCTCGCCGGCGAGAGCGGCTGCGGCAAGTCGACCACCGGCATGACCGTGCTGCAGCTCCATCGCCCGACCGGCGGCGAGATCCTGTTCCAGGGCCACGACGTCGCGACCCGCGGCGACGCCCGCTCGATGAAGGCGTTCCGCCGCCAGGCCCAGATCGTCTTCCAGAACCCGTACGAATCGCTCAACCCGCGCTTCACCGTGGCGCAGAGCGTGCGCGAGCCGATCGCGATCCATTTCCGCGAGGAGGCCGGCGCCCGGCGCGACCGGCTGCTGCTGGCGATGGAGCGGGCCGGGCTGATGCCGGTCGAGAACTACCTCGATCGCTACCCGCACCAGCTCTCGGGCGGCCAGCTCCAGCGCATCGCCATCGCCCGCGCCATCTCGGTCGAGCCGCGCTTCCTCGTCGCCGACGAGCCGGTCTCGATGCTCGACGTCTCGATCCGCGCCGGCATCCTCAATCTCCTGCGGCGCTTCGCCGGCACGCTCGACATGGCGATCCTCTACATCTCCCACGACCTGTCGACGATGCGGCACGTCTGCTCGCAGGTCGCGATCATGTATCTCGGGCGGATCGTCGAGATCGGGCCGGCGGCCTCGGTGCTGCGCGACCCGCAGCATCCCTACGCCCAGGCGCTGATGGCGGCGGTCCCGGTGATGGGCGTGCGCCGCCGCAAGCGCATCCAGCTCTCGGGCGCGGTGCCCAATGCCGCCGACGTGCCCCGCGGCTGCCGCTTCCACCCGCGCTGCCCGCAGGCGATGGCGAGCTGCCGCGAGGTCGAGCCGCAGCTCAAGGATCTCGGCCAGGGCCGCCGGGTCGCCTGCCATCTCCATTGACACGAGCGCGGCGCTACGGCCGCCATGCCAGGAGGACAGCACGATGCGCCTTCGCGACACGGTAATTTCCGGCAAGCCCAGCACCGCCTTCCGCCGGATGCTGCAGGAGGGGCCGCTGCCCGTCGTGACGATCTGGGGCTCGACCGCCCATCACGCGCAGCTCGCCGAAGCCGCCGGCTTCAAGGCGTTCGGCATCTCCGGCTCGAACACCTCGACCCACCTGCTCGGCCTGCCCGACGCCGGCATGCTGACCCTGACCGAGCTGGCGGAGAAC
>JADZBA010000452.1 GCA_020852355.1 Alphaproteobacteria bacterium | reverse complement strand
TCGTCCGGCGCGATCCGCAGCGCCTCCTGCGACGCCGCCGCGGCCTCCGCGAAGCGGTTCTGCCGCTGCAGCGACAGCGCCAGCAGGTTGTGTCCCTCGACCATGTCCGGGGCGAGCGCGACGGCGGCGCGGGCCGGCGCCTCGGCGGCCGCATACTCGCCGACGCGCGTCAGCACCGTGGCCAGCGCGACATGGGCGTGCGGTGAGCCCGGCAGCAGGTCGACGCCGCGCTGGGCCAGCGCCCGCGCGCGGCGGTCCTTCTCCAGCGCGCTCATCACCATGGCGGCGAGCGTGTAGAACCGCCCGTCCTTGGGACGCTCGCGCAGGATGCGCAGCAGCAGGGGCGCCGCTTCGCCGGGCCGGTCGGCAGCGACCAGGAGATTGACCAGGCGATGGCGCGGCGGCAGCGCGGCCGGGAACGCTTCGGCCCACGCGCGCAGCGCGGCCTCCTCGCGCGTGCGGTCGCCGGTCTGGGCGAGCGCGTCGCAGAGCAGCGCGCGGGCACGCTCGTCGACCGGCGCGGCCGCGACCGCTGCCGCGGCGGCGACGGCCGCCGCCGCCGGCTCGCCGCCCGCCAGCAGGATCTCCCCCATGTCGCGCCGCATGCGCGCGTCCTGCACCGATGCGTCCGAACCGGTGTGGCGCAGCGCCCGCTTGGCGGCGACCACCGCCTCCTCCAGCGCGCCGGTGCGGCGGAGCAGGCTGCACAGGAGCGCGGCGGAGGGGGCGCTCCAGCCGTCGCGTTCGGCCGCGGCACGCGCCAGCGTCACCGCCAGCGGCAGGTCGCGGCCCTGCGCGGCCATGCGCGCCGCCACGCGACCGCCGACGGCCGACGGCGTTTCCTGCCGCGCGATCTCCGCCACGTGCCGCGCGGCCTCCTTCAGGCCGAGGCGGCGCGAGCTGGCGATGCCCAGCCGATGCCAGGCCTCCTCGGCATCGGGAACCATCGCCACGAGGCGGCGGAGCGCCGTCTCGGCCCGGTCGAGGTCGCCCGCCCCGAGCGCGGCGACCGCCTCGCGGTGGAGGCGAACCGGCTCCTTCTCGGCAGAAGCGTCCATGCTGCTCCGTGATTGCTGTCGCGGGACACCGGCACGGCGGCGGGTGCGGGCGAAGCTTTAGACGAGGGCGTCCCCCTCCGCCACGATCAATGCGCCGCGGTCACGGCGTCGCTCCGTCGTCGTCCCGGCGAGCACCGCGCCATCGGCCGAATGCCGCGGCGACATCGGCCATCACCGGGCCCCAGACTCCCGGAACCGCCTGGCGCCACACACGCATCGTGGGGTACCACGGCGTATCGGGGCGTCCCGCGAGCCAGTACGGGGTCACCGGCGGGCCGCGATGGACCAGCGTCCACACCGGCACGCCGAGCGCGCCCGCCATGTGGACCGTCGTGCTGCTGGAGGAGATCACGAGGTCCATCGCCGCGACCTGCGCGGCGAACGCGTCGAGGTCCCGCAGCGGATCGACTTCCGGGTCGCGCCGCAGGCGGCCCGCCGCGGGAAGCGCATCGCGGTCAGGGTCCGCATCCCCGTACTGCAGATCGACGAAGACGACGTCGGGGTCGGCGAGAAGCGGCGCGAAGAGCGCGATCGGCACCGACTTCGCGGTCGCGAACGGCGTGCCGGTGCTGCGCCAGGAGAGGCCCACCACCGGGCCGCGGCCCCACGACCGGTAGCGCCGGCGCAGCTGCGCCGTCAGCGCCGGCTCCGCCGTCAACCATGCCGGCGACCCCGGCAGCGCATCGGGACGCGGCCGCAGCAACGGCAGAATGTCGGTCGGCGTCGCCTGGGCGGCGATCGCGCGCGTCGCGGTCTCGGGCGCCGGCGGCCACGTCCGCGGCACCACCGTCACGCCGGGCAGCGAGCGGGTCAGGAGCCCGACGAGCCGGCGATCCGCCTCGACGACGAGGGGGCCGATGCAATCGGCCAGCGGCGCCAGCAGGCGCGCATAGCGCAGATCCTCGCCCACTCCCTCGTTGCTCCAGAGCAGCGTCGGTCCGTGCGGACGGGACAGCTCCGCCAGCGTCGGGAACGCCGCCGGGCGGCGGCGCACCGCCGGATGGCGGGCCCGCCAGGCGAAATGCGGCCACGCCCGCTGCCACTCGCCGCGGATCAGCAGATCGAGCGCCAGCGACCAGTGGATCTCGGCGCGCTCCGGTTCCAGCAGCAGGGCGCGCCGGTATGCCGCCTCGGCCCCGATGTCGCCGGCCGCCGCCCGCGCATCCGCGAGATTCAGCCATGCGGCCGTGGATGCCGGCTGCGCCGCCGCGGCAGCCTCGAGCAGGGCGAGTGCCCGGGCGAGGTCGCCATGGCGCCACAGCAGGCGGCCGAGATTGACCGCGAGCACCGGCTCGGGCGCGAGGGCGAGTGCCGCCTCCAGGATCGCGATCGCCGCGGGCTCGTCGCCGACCGCGATGCGCTCCAGCGCGCGGGCGTTCGCCTCGACCGCGGCGCCGTGGCGCATCGGCGATGACGGGCGGTCGGCGCTAGTCGGCCGCCTGCGCCGACCGCAGGTAGTCCGCCTCCTCGGCGAGCCAGAGGTCGCCGTAGGCGACATCGCGCCACTGCGAGAACCACGGGCCGCCGCGCGTGTAGTGGACGGCACCCGGAAGCCCCTCGGCCGGCGGTCGGCTCCAGCCTTCCAGCCAGTTCCAGCGTTCCGGCAGGGCGCCGATGACCTCGTCCGGGAGCCATTGGAAGCGGTGCAGGAAGGCGCCGGACTCGCGGTTGACCACGTCGGGCGTCAGCGCCCGGT
>JADZBA010000451.1 GCA_020852355.1 Alphaproteobacteria bacterium | reverse complement strand
CGGCGGCGCGCCCCAGCACCCAGCGCGTCAGGGCGTCGATCAGCCCGTTGTCCTCGGCCACCGTGATGAAGCGGTCGGGCGTGACGAGCCCGACATCGGGGTGCTGCCAGCGCACGAGCGCCTCGAAGCCGACCACGGCCCGCGTCCGCAGCTCCACCTTGGGCTGCAGGAACAGCCGCAGCTCGTCGCCGGCGATGGCGCGGGCGAGGGCGCGGGGGTCGTAGGGGTCCGCCTGCTGGCGGACCTGCTGCAGCAGCGCCTTCAGGTCGGCCAGGCGCCAGGGCTTGTGGATCGATCCGACGATGTCGAGGCCGCGCTCCCGGCCGAGGCGACTCGCGGTCTCCAGCACCTTCGGATCGACGCCGCTGATCAGCATCAGGCGAGCCCGGCAGCCGCGCTCGGCCAGCATCCGCATCGTCTCGACGCCGTCCCGGCCGGGCATCTGCAGGTCGAGCGCGATATGGGTGGGCAGCCATTCGTCGACCGTCGTCTCGAACGACCGGTAGTCGCTGAGCGGGCGCACCTCGAAGCCGAGGCCGCTGGCGACGGTCGCGACCAGGGCCGCGATCTCGGGCTGGTCGTCGAGGATCAGCAGTCGATTGGTGGTCATCGGACGCCTCCGGCATCCAGCAGGCGGCGGATGGCCCGCGCCATCTCCGCCAGGGCATACGGCTTGCTCAGGACCACGCAGCGGTCGGACGCCTGCAGCATGTCGGGCAGGGAGTGGGTATCGAGCCCGGAGCAGATGATCACGGGAAGATCCTCACGCGTCTGCAGGATGCGGCGGCCGAGGTCGAGCCCCTTCATGGTACCCGACATCACGGCGTCGGTGAGAACGAGGTCGACGCGCTCACCGAGCACCGCCGCCGCGAGACCGGGCTCGAGCGCGGCTCAACACCAGGCAGTCGCTGGCGCGCCGGCCGCGGTCGCCGAGCCGGAACTTGCTGCGCAGATCGTAGACCGCGAGCGCGCGACCGCCATGGACCAGCGCGCCGGCCACATTGGCGATCGGGCGGGGCAACGCGACCAGCTCCGCCATCGGCTCGACCCGCATCACGCGATCGAGCGGCAGCGCGAACAGATAGCGCGCGACCTCGAACGGCACGACCAGCATCGCCTATCCACGCCTTCCCGCCCGGGCAATGAGCTGCCTCGCTGCGATAATTGGGCAAGGCCGGCATTGCGGCCAGCACAATCTCTGGTGGTTGCGCGGGTGCGGTGCTCTTAAACCTGGGCGCGGTCCGGCGCCCTCATGAGCGCGAGACGCAACCGATCGAGGACCAGCGCGAGGCCGGCGGCGGCCGCCAGCACGCCGGCAAGGACATGCCATGGCAGCGCATCCATCAGGATCCCGGAAAGCGCCAGGACGGCGACGATGACGATGTCGGCCGCCGACGCCGCCAGCACCCACCCGCTCGGCCTCGATGACCAGATGCGGCGCCCTGCACGCACCGCGTACAGCACGGCCTGTGCGCCGAATACGAGGGTGACGAACGCCAGGGTCCGCAGCTCGCCGGGGCCGAGGTCGAGCCGGTACTCGCCGACGGCCAGCACCGCCACCGAGAAGGCCAGCTTGCATGCCCCGAGGACGATCGCGGTGCCGGTGATGTTCCCCATGTGCCAGCGGCTGGGAGACGCACCGGGATCGGCACGGTCCGTGGTGAGCGACATGGCGAGAAAGTCGTTCGTCATGAGCATGAGGACCATGAGCACCGGCGTCATCACCGCATGGCCCGTCAGGGCGAGCCCGATGGCGAGGAAGAGGACGACCTCGATCTTCTTGACCAGCATGTTGAGCGCATAGGTGCGCAGTCGCTGGAAGCCGATCCGGCCCTCGCGAATGGCGAAGACGATGCCGGCGAGCCCCGGCTCGGTCATGACCATGCCGGCGGCAGCCTTCGCCACGTCGGTCGCACTGGCGACGGCGATCCCGATCTGCGCCTGCCGGAGCGCGGGCGCGTCGTTCGCCCCGTCGCCGCACATGCCGACCACATGGCCGCGGCTCTGCAGCGCCTCGACCAGCCGGACCTTCTCTGCCGGCAGGACGCGCGCGAAGACGCCGAACTCGTCCACGCTCGGATCATCGGCCAGGCGTTCTCGCGGGCAGACGGCGCCGGCGATCCCGACCCTGTGCGCGATGGCCGCCGCCGTCGTGGCCGAATCGCCCGTGACCATCAGCGTGCGGACGCGCAGGT
This sequence comes from Alphaproteobacteria bacterium, assembly GCA_020852355.1. Classification (GTDB taxonomy): domain Bacteria; phylum Pseudomonadota; class Alphaproteobacteria; order ATCC43930; family Allostellaceae; genus Allostella. The sequence continues at coordinate 2,979 of JADZBA010000451.1, read as the reverse complement.
CCCGGAGCGTGGCGACGAGCCCCGCCGAATCCTCCCGCGGCGGATCGCCGAGGGCTATCAGGCCCGCCAGGCGCAATGAACCGGGCGTCCCCGCGGCGACGGCGATGATCCGATTTCCGGCGCCGGCGAGCTCATCCACCATGCGCCGCGCATCCGGCGGGGTCGCCGCCGCGCGCGCGATCGCCTCGAACGCACCCTTGCTGATGTGCAGCTCCCGGCCGGCGTCGTCCAGGACGACCGCCTCGGCGGTCTTGGTGGCCGGGTCGAAGGGAACGAAACGCACGAGCCGTTCACTGGCCGAGCCGCCCGTCGCCTCGGCGGCGGCCGCTCGAATCGTGGCGTCGACGGGATCCTGGTCCGCCTCCGAGCTCGCGAGCGCCGCCATGGCCAGCACGCGCTCGCGATCGAATCCCGCCATCGCGCGGACTTCCGCGATCTCCAGCGCATTGCGCGTCAGCGTTCCCGTCTTGTCGGCGCACAGCACGTCCATCGCGGCGGCCTCGTGCGCGGCCGAAAGGCGGGTCAGCAGGACGCCGCGCCGGGCGAGCGCCTGGGCGCCGATGGCCGCGGAAAGCGTGAACGTCGCCGGAAGCGCCACCGGAATCGTCGCCAACAGCGCGGTGAGGGCGAGGCTGATCAGGGCCGCCGACGGCAGCGTCAGGGTCCAGGCATAGGCGACGACGAGAACCGCGACCGTGCCGTTCACGAGGATCAGGTTGCGGGTGACCGCGAAGATCGCCGCCTGCTCGGTGCTGCGGGCATGGGCGATCCGCACCAGCTCGGCCGCCCGCCCGAAATAGGTCCGGGATCCGGTGGCGGTCACTTCGGCGATCGCCTCGCCGCGGCGCACCAGGGAGCCCGCGTAGACACTGCCGCCGGGTCCGGCGTCGACCGGAACGGATTCGCCGGTGATCGTCGACTGGTCGACCAGCACCGTTCCCGAGACGAGCCGCGCGTCGGCGGGAACCAGAGCCCCCAGCGCGAGGCGGATCGTGTCGCCGGGCACGAGCTGCGATGCCGGGCGCCTGACCCACGCGCCGTCGCGACGGACCAGCGCGCTCGGCGCCAGCTTCCGGTTGAGCATCGCCAGCGCCGTGCTCGCCCGCCCTTCCTGGACGAAGCCGAGGGTCGCGTTGAAGAGCAGCAGGCCGACGATGACCGCCGCCTCGACCAGTTCGCCGCGCCAGACCTGGAGGAGGATCGCGAGCTCGAGCATCCAGGGTATCGGCGCCCAGAGCTTCGCGAGATACAGGCGCCAGCGGGGCGGCGCCTCGTCGGCCACGGCATTCGGGCCGAACTCGGCGAGCCGCCGGCCCGCCTCGGCGTTCGTCAGTCCTGCCGGGGTGGTCGCCGTCGCCATGCGCGGCACCGGGGGAGCGGGCATCGTCTGCGAGATCGGGCGGATGGGCGACGTCGAGCCTAGTGCCTGTGGGCGAGCTCGCCCCTGGCCATGGCGAGATGGTGCGGCTGGTGATGTGCACCGGTGACGAGCAGCCCGACGAATCCCAGGCCGCGGATGTGCCGCACCTCCTTCGGATCGCCCGAGGTGACCGTCAGCAGCACGCCGTCCGGCAGCGGCGCGGTCCTGGCGCTCCAGCCGTCGATGCGATCGAGCTCCCGCGCGTGCGCCGTCACCATCCGCCGGATTCCGGCGAGCGTCCGACCGGCTCCGGTCACCGCGATCTCCAGGCCGCCGTCGATCGGCTTCGCCGCCACGTCCGCCTTGAGCGTCACCTCGTTCATGTCGATGAGATGCTGGCGCAACGCCTCGAGATCGATCTTCGACCAATCGGTCTTCGGGTCGGCCTCGAGGATCCGGACGATCTCCTGGATGGCACCGAACGCGTCCTGGCCGGGCATGGCCGGCACCGGGATGCCCGTCCGTGCCGAGCCGTGGCCATGCATCGGCGTCATCGGGTCCCCGTGCTGCTGCATCATGCCCGGCATCTGGCGATGGCCCGGTGTCGCATGGTCCGTCGCGGCCGGCTGCTGGGAAGCCGCCGGGCGGAGCGGGACGGCGACGACCGCCGACAGAAGCGCGGCGGCGGCGGCAGCTCCGACGATCCGGAGCCTGGGGGTCGACGGATTCATCGGGAACCTCTCGGTCGTGGGGAATGCGCGTCGCAATGTATCATCTCGCGCGTCGCCCGGCCCGCCGGCGACCTCACGAGGGTCGCCGCGGCGCAGGCCGCCGCCCGAGCCGCCGGAACGGTGCCCCGGAGCGGCGTGCGGACATGCGCTCGGCGTGAGATAAGGTCCGCATCATGGGCCTCGCACTGATCCTGTTCCTGTTGGCGGCGGTGTCCCTGATCTACGCGACGGTGGGACAGGCCGGCGGTACCGCCTTCCTCGCCATCATGGCCGTCATGGGCGTGCCGGCGGATCAGCTTCGGCCCACCGCGCTCATCCTGAACATCTGCGCGGCGGGCTACGCGACCTGGCGTCTGCATCGCGCCGGGGCCATCGACCGGCGACTGCTCGTGCGTGTCGGCCTCCCTGCGCTCCCGGCATCGTTCCTCGGCGGCCTGGTGGCGCTCGACGGCGCCGTCTACTACCCCCTTGCGGGCGGGGTCCTGGTCGCCGCCGCCGGGGTGATGGCGACGAAATGGAGCGCCGACACCGCGGCGTCGCCGGGCGCTCTTTCCGCGGCGCTCCTGGGCGGCATCGCCGGCTTCGTCTCGGGCATCACCGGTGTCGGCGGCGGCGTGTTCCTGACGCCCGCCATGATCGCGCTCGGATGGGCCACGGCGCGGCGCGCCGCCGGCGTGTCGGCACCCTTCATCCTCGGGAACTCCGTCACCGGGCTGGCGGGCGCCCTCGCGGTCGGCGAACGCGCCTCCGCCGACGTCGGCCTCTACGCCGCGGCCGCGTTGGCGGGTGCCGCGCTCGGCACCATGATCGGCCTGCGCTTCATGTCGGAGCGCACGACCAGGTATGTGCTGGCCGCCGTCCTGGCCGTTGCCGGCCTGCGGCTGCTGG
>JADZBA010000450.1 GCA_020852355.1 Alphaproteobacteria bacterium | reverse complement strand
CGGGGCCGATCGGCTGCCCGGTGCCGGGATGCAGCGGCGGCGGCAGCGGCACCGGCAGGTCGGCCGCGAGGTTGTACCATTCCCGCGGCATCTGATCTTCGCTGAGAACGTACTTCACGTCGTCGGACATCGCCGGTTCCTCGTTGCTGCGGGCGCCGCGAACCTAACGGGTCGCCACTATCCGCACAATCGACGGGCTACAGCATCTCCAGCGCGCGCTTGCGCTGCGGCGGCGGGAACGCGGCGTCGATGGTGGCCAAGTCGTCGGCGCCGAGCACGATGTCCGCCGCGGCGCGGTTCTGCCGGACATGCTCGGGGCGGGACGCCTTGGGGATGGCGATGACGCCAGGCCGGCGCAGGACCCAGGCGAGCGCCACCTGGAGCGGTGCGACGCCGCGCCGCGCCGCGATCTCCTGCAAGGCGCGGTTGCGGGCCAGGCGGTCGGGCTCCAGCGGCGTGTAGGCCATCACCGCCGTGCGCGTGCGGTCGCACCACGGCAGCAGGTCGAACTCGATGCCGCGGCGGGCCGGGTTGTAGAGCACCTGGTCGGCGACGCAGCGCTCGCCGTCGGGCACGCCCGACAGCTCCTCCATGTCGTCGACGTCGAGGTTGCTGACGCCCCAATGGCGGATGTGGCCGGCGCGCTGGAGGGCCTGGAATCCGGCGACGGTGTCACGCAGCGGCACCGATCCGCGCCAGTGCAGCAGGTAGAGGTCGATGCGGTCGGTGCCGAGCCGCTTCAGGCTGCGGGCGCACGCCGCGGCGACGCCGGCGCGCGAGGCGTTGTGCGGATAGACCTTGGTCACCAGGAAGACCTCGTCCCGGCGCCCGCGGATCGCCTCGCCGACCAGCTCCTCGGCGGCGCCCTCGCCGTACATCTCCGCGGTATCGACCAGCGTCATGCCGAGATCGAGGCCGAGGCGCAGCGTCTCCAGCTCCTCCTTGCGGCGGTCGCGGCGGTCGCCGATGTGCCAGGTGCCCTGCCCGAGGGCGGGGACCGCCTCACCGGTCTTCAGCGTCACGCCGCGCATCGCTTCCTCCCTCCACGGTCGCTTCGTCCGGATCCTCGGCCTCCGGCCGCGGCTCCAGGCCCAGGATCGCGGCGGCCGCGCGCGCCGCGCCGTCGCCCGCCGCACCGGCCCCCGCAGCACCGGCCCCCGCAGCACCGGCCATCGCCGCACGCATGGCGGCCGCGGTCGCGGGATCCAGGACATGGCGGATGGCCGCCGCGAGCGCGGCCGCGTCGGGGCCGGCGGGCCGGCAGCCGATGCCGCGCGCCGTCCAGCGCGCGACGTTGCGGCCCTGATCGTGCGACGGCGAGCCGAGCGGCAGCCACACCATGGGCAGGCCCGCGACCATCAGCTCGGCCGCGCTGTTCATCCCGGCGGTGGTCACCGCCGCATCGAAGGCGGCGAGGCACGGCGCGATCGGCACGCGCCGGACGACGCGGACATCGGCGTCCCACGGGATCGGCGGCAGCTCGCGGGCGAGCGGCGGCTCCAGGAGGGCGAACCCGGTCTCGGGCACCAGGGGGATGGCGGCCGCCATGCGCGCCAGCACCGGCACCACGCTGGCGCCGCCGCCGCCGCCGGCCGCCAGCAGGACGATCGGCCCATCGGCCGGCAGGCCGAGCATGGCGCGCGCGACGTCGCGCGGCAGCAGCCCGTCGCGGGTGATGCCGGCGATCGGGCCGGCGAACACCGCCGGCCGCGACAGGTCGACCAGCGCCGGGTGGCCCGCCGCCTCCGCCGCGTCGAACGGAAATACGACGACGTCGTAGTGCCCGACGCTCTCGCGGTAGCGGTCGACGTCGCGCTGCAGCAGGAAGAGGTTGCTGACCAGCACGCGGCGCCACGGCCCGCCGAGGAAGCGCCGGAGCTCGCCCACCGAGCCGTAGGCGAAGCTGTCGACCACCAGCACGTGCGGCCGGAACGCCGCCAGCGTCGCGCGCACCATGCGCTCGGCGAGCTGGCGGTGGCGCTCGCGGCCGCGGCCGTGCGCCTCCTGCGCCTCGGGCGCCAGCATCTTCACGTAGTGGAAGCCCTCGCGCCAGATGACGCCCGGGTCCTCGCACGAGGTCGCGAAGAGGATGCGCGCGTCGGGTGCCGCCCGGCGCAGCGCGCCGGCGATCGCCAGCGCGCGCATCAGGTGGCCGAAGCCCTTGCCGTTGACCGTGTAGAAGAGGACGCGCCGCGGCATCGCCGCCGGCGCGACGCGCCCGTCCATCAGACCGCCGTCATTTGCCGCCGCGGGCACGGCCCGGTGCCAGGATCGGCCAGGGATCGGGCACCGTGCCGATGCGCGCGTCGATCAGCCACGGCGCCGGCTCCTTCAGCGCGCGCCTGATCGCCGTCTCCAGCCCGGCAGGCGATTCGACGCGCGCCGCATTGGCGCCGAAGCTCTCGGCGAGGCGCACGAAATCGGGATTGCGCAGCTCGGTCGCGATGACGCGGCCGCCATAGTCCTGGCGCTGCATGCGCTGGACGTTGCCGTAGGCGCCGTCGTTGAACACCACGGCGACGAGGTTGATGCCGTTCTGCACGGCGGTCGCCAGTTCCTGCACGTTGAACATGAAGCCGCCGTCGCCGGAGATCGAGACGACCGGACGGTCGGGCTGCGCCACCTTGACGCCGAGCGCGGTGGCGAAGCCGAAGCCGAGCGTGCCCTGGTAGCCCGAGGACACGTACTTGCGCGGGCCGTAGACCGGGAAGCCGACGCGCGAGACGTAGCCGACCTGGGTCAGCTCCTCGACCAGGATGCCGTCGTCCGGGAGCGCGCGGCGCAGGGCGGCGATCCAGGCCATCTGCGGGCCCAGCCTTTCCTCGTAGTACGCCGTGGTCTTCGCCTGCAGCGCCCGCATCTCGGCCTCGCGTGGCGCGCGCTTGCGGTTCGCCTTGGCGACGGCGTCGACGAGGGCGGCCAGCCCACGCTTCGCGGTGGCGACGATGCCGACGTCGGGCCGGCCGTTGCGGGTGATCTCCACCGGGTCGATGTCCAGGCGGATGATCTTGAGGCCGGCGTCGACGCCCCAGGCGGGGACGTTCGGCGACAGCCGCGTGCCGACCCCCAGCACGACGTCGGCGCCGGCCCACATCTCATGCGCCGCCTGCAGCTTCTGGGCGAGGTAGTGACGGTCGTCGATGGCGCCGAGGCCGTTGCGCGAGGCGATCACCGGCGCCTGCAGCATCTCCGCCAGGGCCAGCAGCTCCTCGGTCGCGTCCCAGGCGCCGCTGCCGACGAAGATCATCGGGCACTGCGCCTCGCCGAGCAGCTTCGCCGCCTTGGCCACGGCGTCGGCGTCGGGTTCGGGCGGCGCGTCGGGCACGGCGACGCCTGCGAGATCGACCTCGGTCTCCGCCTGCAGGACGTCGGGCGGCACCTCGAGGGCCACCGGTCGCGGCCGGCCCGATTCGAGCTGCCGGAACGCCTCGCGGCCGAGCGTCGCCACCTCGGTCGGATGGTTGGCGCGCGCCGCCCACTTGGTCAGCCGTTCCAGGATGCCGAGCTGGTCGGGGATCTCGTGGAGCTGGCCGACGCCGCGGCCGATGAAGGGCGTATGGATCTGGCCGGTGAGGCAGAGGACCTTGCTGTTGCAGGCATAGGCCGTGGCCAGCGCCGCCGTCGTATTGAGCACGCCCGGACCCGGCACCACGGCATAGGTGCCGACGCGGCCGGTCGCCTGGGCGTAGCCGAACGCCATGTAGCCCACGCCCTGCTCATGACGCGTGTGGATGACGCGCACCTGGTTCCTGCGGTCGTGGAAGGCGTTGAACAGCCAGTCGAGCTGCACTCCCGGCAGGCCGAACACGGTGTCCACGCCATGCTGGTGCAGGGTGCCAACGAGGGCCTGGCCGCCGGTCATCTTGGTCACGATCGCGCTCTCCAGCTGTCTTCGGATCTCGCCGTCCTCCGCGGCGCGCGGGACCCTAGCACGCGCTTCGCCGCACCCGGAACCCCGCGGGCGGACGGGCGGCGGTGCACCGGCGGGCGGACCCTGCTAGCGTCGCCCGGCCGTGCCCCGCCCCATCATCGCGTTCCCCGCAATCTTCCCCGGCTGGATCGTCGTCGGCGCGGCCTTCGCCGTGATGTTCGTCGGCTTCGGCGTCTCCTACAGCTTCGGCGCGTTCTTCGCGTCGCTGGAGCGCGAGTTCGCGGCCCGGCGCGGCGACCTGTCGATCGTCTTCGCTATCGCGTCGGCCCTATATTTCGCGCTCGGCCTGGCGAGCGGGCCGGCCGCCGACCGCTGGGGCGCGCGGCGGGTCGGCGGCGCCGGCATGCTGGTGATGGCGGCGGGGCTGGCGGCATCGAGCCGCGCCGATGCGCTGTGGCAGATCTATCTCGCCTTCGGCGTCAGCGTCGGGATCGGCGTCGGCTTCACCTACGTCCCGTCGCTGGGCGCGGTGCAGCCCTGGTTCGTGCGCCGGCGCGCCTTCGCGACGGGCATCGCGGTCGCCGGCATCGGCGGCGGCACCCTGGCGCTGCCGCCGACCGCCGCGCTGCTGGTCGAGGCGTTCGGCTGGCGCGGCGCCTGCCTCGGCCTGGCGCTGGTGACGCTGGCGATCGGCGGCGGCGCCTGCCTGCTGCTCGACGGGCGCCCGCAGCGCCGCGGCTTCGGGCCGGACGGCGCGGCCGCCGCCGCGGCCGGCGGGCGGGCGCAGGCCGGCACCGACTTCGCCACGGCCTGGCGCAGCCGGCCGTTCCGCCTGCTGACCCTGATCTCGCTGCTGACCTCCTTCGGGGTGTTCGTGCCCTTCGTGCACCTGGCGCCGTCGGCGATCGACCAGGGCGTGCCCGACGGCATCGCCGCGGCGCTGATCGGCGTCATCGGCCTCGGCAGCCTGGTCGGCCGCTTCGCCGTCGGCGCGGTCGCCGACCGCTTCGGCCGGCGCCGCACCCTGCCCGCCGTGGTCGTCGCCCAGGCGGTGCTGCTCGCCTTCTGGATGGTCGCCGACCGGCTGTGGATGCTGGGCGCCTTCGCGCTCGCCTTCGGACTCAGCTACGGCGGCTACGTGGCGCTGCTGCCGACCATGTGCACCGACTATTTCGGCGCGCGCTCGATCGGCGCGATCATGGGAGCGGTGTTCAGCGGCGTCAGCGTCGGCTGCCTCCTGGGGCCGCCGCTCGCGGGCTTCGCCTTCGACGCCACCGGTTCCTACGCCTGGCCGATCGCGGCCTGCGTCGCCTTCACCACCGCGGGCGCCTTCGCGGCGGCCGGCCTGCCCGACCCGGCGCGCTGGCAGGAGGCCGCGCGCTGAGCCCGGCCTCAGGGCACGAGATGCCGGCTGTGGTCGGCGGAGAAGCGCGCACCCTGGCGGGCGGGACCGCCGGCGAGGCCGATCGGCACCCCGTCGGCGCGCCAGCAGGCCGCACCGGTCATCATGCCGTCCCCGGCGAAGGCGATGGCGCACATGCCCCCGGCGATGTCGGCGACCGCGCCGACGGGATGGCCCATCGCGGCCACCGCGGCGCGCACCCCCTCGGGGATGCCGTTCTCCAGCTCGACCTCCTGACCCTGCGTCCACACGCGCGGCGCCTCGACCGCCTCCTGCAGGCTCATGCCATGGTCGATGAGATTGACCAGGCCCTGCATCGCCGACGCGTAGAGGCGCGGACCGCCGGGCAGCCCGAGCGCGAACGCGGGCCGGCCGTCGCGAAGGGCGATCATCGGCGACTGCGTGCTGGTGATCCGCTTGCCCGGCTCCAGCGACAGTGCGCGACCGGGGTGCGGGTCGAACAGGTACATATAGTTATTGGGGATGATGCCGGTGCCGGGGATCATGATCCGGGCGCCGAACACGCTGTTGATGGTCTGGGTGGAGGAGACGATGTTGCCCCGGCCGTCGGCGACGGTGACGTGCGTCGTGTTCGGCGACTCGTTGGACCCGGCGCGCGACGGGAAGACGCCGGCGCGCCCCGGATCGATTTCGGCGCGGCGGCGCTCGGCGTAGGCCTTGGAGATCAGCCGCGCGACCGGCACGTCGACGAAGGCCGGGTCGGCGGTGACGGCGGCGCGGTCGGCGGCCGCGATCTTCATCGCCTCGACGAGGAGGTGGATGGTCTGCGGCGTGCCGAAGCCGAGAGCGCCGATGTCCCAGCCCTCCAGCAGGTTCAGCATCTGGACGATGTGCACGCCGCTGGAGCAGGGCGGCGGCGGCCCGACGATCTCGAAGCCGCGATAGGTCCCGTGCACCGCCACGCGCTCGACCGTGCGGTAGGCGGCGAGGTCGGACGCCCGCAGGAACGAGCCGGCGGCCGCGAGATGGTCGCCCGCGATCGTGCCGAGCGCGCCGCCATAGAGGGCGCCCGGCCCCTCGCGGGCGATGGTGCGCAGCGTTTCGGCATAGTCGGGCTGCACCAGCAGGGCCCCCGCGGCGATCGGATCGCCTCCGGGCAGCAGCACCCTGGAGATCTCCGGGTCGCGGGCGAGGTTGGGTCCGACCGCGGCGACCGCGGCGGCGAAGTAGGGCGACACGCGCCAGCCGCGCGCGGCGTGGCGGATGGCCGGCTCCATGACGGTGGCGAGGTCGAGCGTGCCGAAGCGTTCCAGCGCCTCGCACCAGCCCTTGAGGCTGCCGGGCACGGCGACGGCGCCGGCGCCGATGCGGTTGGCGTTGCCTTCCACGTCCATGTAGCCGGGCCAGGTGTCCGACACGGGTCGGTAGCTGTCCGGACGGGCCGCCGCGGGCGCCGTCGACAGGCCGTCGATCACCACCTCGCGCCCGTCGGCGAGGCGGATCAGGGCGGTGCCGCCGCCGAAGATGCCGACCATCATCGGCTCGACGACCGATAGCGTGAAGAGGGCCGCGATCGCCGCGTCGATGGCGTTGCCGCCGCCGGCGAGAATGTCGGCGGCGGCACCCGAGGCGAGCGGATGGTTGGTGACCGCCATCCCGCCGTAGCCGGTCGCCGGGCGCTTGTCGCAGTCGAAGAGGGTGCCGGCGCGCTCGCGCCAGCCGGGACCGGTCATGGGTGCGCTCCCGGGAAGGTCAGGCGGTCGGGGGTTCCCAGCTCACGGCCAGGATGGCGATGTCGTCGGACTGCTCCTCCTCGGCGGCGAAGTCGGCCACCGCCTGGCGCAGGGCGGTGACCAGCGCCGAGGGGTCCGCGGTGCGCTGGGCGTCCAGCGTGGCATGCAGCAGCTCGTCGCCGAAAAAGTCCTTCTTCGGGTTCATCGCCTCCGTGACGCCGTCGGAATAGACCAGGATGCGGTCGCCCGGCGACAGGTCGATGGCGCCGACCGCGTAGGTCACGCGCTCGTCGATGCCGACCGGCATGCCGCCGACCAGTGCCAGCAGCTCCGGCGGGGCGCCGGCGCGGATGCGCAGCGGCGCGGGATGGCCGGCGTTGCTGTATACGAGGCGGCCGGTCGTAACGTCGATGACGCCGAGGAAGAGGGTCAGGAAGTCGAACGCCGGGTTGGCCTCGCTCATGCGCCGGTTGACGGCGTGCATCATCGCCGCGACGCCCGCCGGATCGTCGTCGCGCGACGACCATTGCTGGGCGGCCGACCGCAGCGTGCCCCAGGCGCGCGCCATGAAGAGGGCGGCCGCCGGCCCCTTGCCGGAGACGTCGCCCAGGAGGAAGCAGCAATGGTCGGCGTCGAGCTCGAAGAAGTCGATCAGGTCGCCGCCGACCTGGCGGGCCGGCTCCAGCCGGGCGCGGATGGAGAGCGGCCATTCGGCGCCGCGCGCGTCCATCGGGCCCGGCACCATGCCGAGCTGGCTGGCGCGGGCGGCGTCGAGATCCTGCTGCAGCCGCCGCAGGCTCTCGCGCACCGCATCGCGCAGCTTCTTCTTCTCCAGCAGCGCGTAGAGCCGGGCCCGCAGCAGGGTCGGGTTGAACGGCTTGGCGAGGTAGTCCTCCGCGCCCAACTCGATGCAGCGCACGACGCTGTCCATCTCGGTCAGGGCCGAGATCATGACGACGGGAAGGTCGGCGAGGCGCCCCTCCTCGCGCAGCGTCTCCAGCACCTCGTAGCCGTTCATGTTCGGCATCATGACGTCGAGGAAGACGAGGTCGAACGGCTCGGCGCGGATCATCTCGACGGCCTCCCGGCCGTCGACGGCCAGCGCCACGCGCTCGATCCCCAGGCGCTCGATGCGCCGCTTCAGCAGGTCGCGGTTGTCGGGATGGTCGTCGACGACGAGAACCGACAGCCGTCCGCCGCCGATGCGCGCCAGCGCCGAGCGCCGCGCCTCGTCGTTCGCCGCCCGCCGCTCCGCCCCGGTCCGTTCCGCGGTCTCGCTCACGACACCTTGCTCCGTGCCAGCAGCGCGTCGACCTTGCCCAGCAATCGCGGCAGATCCACGGGCTTGGTGTCGTAGTCGTCGCAGCCGGCGTCCAGGGCCTTCGCACGGTCGTCCGACATGGCGTGCGCGGTCAGCGCGATCACCGGGATGGCGCGCGTCCCCTCGGCCGCCTTCAGGCGCCGGGTCGCCTCCAGCCCGTCGATTCCGGGGAGGCCGACATCCATGAGTATCAAATCCGGTTTCTCGCGCTCGGCCGCCGACATGCCTTCCATGCCGTCGACCGCCACCAGCACCTCGAAGCCGCGCCGCGTCAGGCGGCGCACGAGGACGTCGCGGTTCATCTCATTGTCCTCGACGATCAGAATCTTCGCCATTGCACCACCTTCACCGCTCACGCCGCCGCCGACGGCGAGAGCGGCATCGACTTGCGGATCGCCTCGGCGAGGTCGACCGTCGTCTGCTCGCCCTTGGTCACCACCTGCCGCGTGCGGTGGCTGAGATACTCGTGCTCCTGCGCCGTCAGCGTCTTGGCGGTCACCACCACCACCGGCAGATCGCGCCAGGCCGCCTCCGCCCGCAGCTCCTCCAGGAACGCGAACCCGTCCATCTCCGGCATCATCAGGTCGAGCAGGATCAGGCCCGGCACCGGGTTGCGCCGCAGCCAGT
>JADZBA010000449.1 GCA_020852355.1 Alphaproteobacteria bacterium | reverse complement strand
CAGCCTGAGGCACTGAATCAGGAACAGCAGAAACGCCGCGATGGCGAACAGCGCCACCGCCTCGGCGGAAAACAGCCTGAGCAGATAACGGCTTAGCCGCGCCATCTGCGTCTATGCGCGAGCTCGGTTATTCGCGTCCCCGTTGCTGGTCCCCCGGCGCGCGACTCTGGTCAGCTTCGCCCGCGAGTGCAAGACGCGCGCGCCGGGATTGACGCGATGGGCGAAGACCTGTTGCTTCTCGGCATGCCTCAGACTCTCGCCCTCCGCACCGCCCCGCTCGCCGACCCCACGGCCGCGATCCTTGTTCTCTATGTCGCCGAAGGCGCGCCGCCCGCCGGCGCCGCGGCCGCCCATTGGGCCGCCACCGGGCTCGATTTCGAGCGTGTCGCCGGAAGCGCGGCCTTTCGCGGCAAGGCCGGGCAGGTGCTCGACATCGCCGCGCCCTCCGGCCTCGCGGCGCGGCGCCTGCTGCTGCTCGGCGCCGGCCCGGCGCCCGATCCGGCGCAGCCCGTCGCCGGCGCCGCCTGGGCCGATCGCGGCGGCTCGCTCGCCGCGAGGCTGATGGCGCTCACCCCCGGCGACGTCGCCGTCATCCTCGACGGCCCCGAGGCGACCCCCGAGGCCGTCGCCGAGCTGACCGCCGGCCTGCGCCTCCGCCACTACCGCTTCGACAAGTACAAATCGCGCAAGCGCGACGACGAGACCGCCGAGACGCTGGAGATCGCCCTCCACGTCGCCGATCCCGCCGCCACCGCGGCCGCCATCGCCGCCCGCCTGCCGTCCGTCGAGGGCCAGGTGCTGGCGCGCGATCTGATCAACGAGCCGCCCAACACGCTCGGCACCGTCGAATTCGCCGCGCGGGCCGCCGAAATGGCCAGCCTCGGCCTCGACGTGGAAATCCTCGGCCAGTCCGAGCTCGAAGCGCTCGGCCTGCGCGCGCTGCTTTCGGTGTCGCAGGGCTCAGCGCGGCCGCCCCGCCTCGTCATCATGCGCTGGAACGGCGGCGACCCCGGCGCCGCGCCGCTGGCCTTCGTCGGCAAGGGCGTGGTCTTCGATTCCGGCGGCATCTCCATCAAGCCGGCCGCCGGCATGGAGGACATGAAGGGCGACATGGGCGGCGCCGCCGCCGTCACCGGCCTCATGCACGCGCTGGCGCGGCGTCGCGCCAAAGCCAATGTCGTCGGCCTCATCGGCGTCGTCGAGAACATGCCGAGCGGCACCGCCATGCGCCCCGGCGACATCGTGCGCGCCCTCTCCGGCACCACCATCGAGATCGTCAACACCGACGCCGAAGGCCGCCTCGTCCTCGCCGACGCGCTGTGGTACGCGCAGCAGCGCTTCCGGCCCCGGCTGGTCGTCGATCTCGCGACCCTCACCGGCGCCATCGGCGTGGCGCTGGGCTCCGATCATGCCGGCCTCTTCGCCAATGACGACGAGCTGGCCAGCCGCCTCGTCGCGGCCGGCCTCGTCACCGGCGAGAAGCTCTGGCGCATGCCGCTCGGCCCCGCTTACGACAAGCAGATCGAGAGCCGCTTCGCCGACATCAAGAATTCCGGCGGCCGCCCCGCCGGCTCGATCACCGCGGCGCAGTTCCTGCTGCGCTTTATCGACTCGACGCCCTGGGCCCATCTCGACATCGCCGGCGTCGCGCTCAACAGCCCGGCCAGCGAGACCAATGCCGGCTGGGCCTCAGGCTTCGGCGTGGCGCTGCTCGACCGTTTCGTGCGCGACTACGAGTCATGACCGAAATCCTGTTCTACCATCTCGAGACCCAGCCGCTCGACCGCGTGCTGCCGGCGCTGCTCGAAAAGACCGTCGAGCGCGGCTGGCGCGCCGTGGTCGAAACCTCGAGCGCCGAGCGCGCCGCGGTGCTCGACACCATGCTGTGGACCTTCCGCGACGACAGTTTCCTGCCGCATGGCGTCGCCGGCGGCGAGGCCGATGCCGACCAGCCGGTGCTCATCGCCACCGATGACGGCAACGCCAACGGCGCCACTGTCCGCTTCTTCGTCGACCGCGCCGTGCCGCGCCGCGCCGAAGGCTATGCGCGCATCGTCTACATGTTCTCGGGCCATGACCCCGAGGCGGTGGTCGAGGCGCGCAGCGTCTGGCGCGCGCTGCTCGAAGGCAATGCGCTCACCTACTGGCAGCAGGACAATTCCGGCCGCTGGGTGAAGAAGGCCTGAGGAGGCGGCATGCGGCAGGGGACCAGGACCGTCATCCGGCTCGGCGTCGGGCTGCTCGCCCTCGGCGGCGCGGCCTGGTGGTGGCTCATCGCCGACGGCGCGCCGCCCGCCGGCCTCGCCCCCTTCGCGCTCGACCTCGCCGCCATCCGCGCCGCCGCCGGCGAGTTGCCCGGCAGCCCGCCCACCGACATCCGCGTCGAGCAGGTGGCGAGCTTCAGCTTCCCCGGCGCCGCCATCGTTGCCGGCGACGGCTGGAACGCCGTTCCGATGGGCGTCTTCTCCTACCAGCTCGTGCTGCCCGTCGACTCCATCATCATCGATACGGCGCTGGACGAGGCGGCGGGGAAATCCCTCGGCGCCACGCTCGACCCCGCCTCCCGCGACCGCGTCGACGCCGCGATGGCCGACGCCACGCAGATCGTCGTCACGCACGAGCATGCCGACCATGCCGGCGGCGTCGTCACCCATCCCGAGCCCGAGCGCCTCGCCAAGAGCCTGCGTTTCACGGCCGGGCAGATCGGGAATTTCTCGCGTTACGGCCTGATTCTGCCGCCGGCGCTGGCCGAAAACGCGCCGCTCGATTATCAGCGGATCCTGGCCATCGCGCCGGGTGTCGTGCTGGT
>JADZBA010000448.1 GCA_020852355.1 Alphaproteobacteria bacterium | reverse complement strand
TGATTCTCGGCGCCGGCGCGGTGGGCGGCTACTTCGGCGGGCGCATCGCTCAGGCACGGAACGCGGAGCAGGTGGCCTTCCTGGTTCGGCCGGGACGCAAGGCGCAGCTCGATCGGGACGGCCTGGTCATCGAGAGCCCGAGCGCCGGAGACTATCGCGGGCGGATCGCCACACTCGCGCCGGACGAGCTGAGGCCGGGCTGGGACGTGGTCATCCTCGCCTGCAAGGCCTACGACCTCGACAGTGCGATCGCGGCGATCCGCCCCGCCATGGACGGCCGCGCGGCCGTCCTGCCGCTCCTCAACGGCATGTCGCACCTCGACGCCCTGGCGCGGGAGTTCGGTGCCGGACAGGTGCTCGGGGGCCTGGCCGGCGTCCAGGCGACGCTGACGCGCGACGGGATCATCCGGCATCTCGCGCCCGGTGCCTTCCTGCGGTTCGGCGAGCTGGGCGGCGGCACGTCCGAGCGCGTTCGGGCCCTGGAAGCCGCGTTCGTTGGCGCGCCGGTTCGGATCGAGGTGCCCGCCGATATCCGGGGCGCGATGTGGGAGAAGCTGGTGTTCCTCGGCACCCTGGCGATCGCGACCGTGCTGATGAGAGCGAACCTCGGGGAGATCACGTCCACTCCGGGTGGTGCCGAGTGGCTGGAGCGCCTGATGGACCGCAACAGCGCGATCGCCAGGGCGGAGGGCCATCCGATCGCCGACAAGGTCGTGGGGGAGTTCCGGGCCTTCGTTCGCGGCAACCCGGTCACGACCGCGTCGATGCTGCGCGATCTGGAGGGCGGCGGCCGCATCGAGGCGGATCACATTCTGGGATATCTCTTGCAGGCTGCGCGTCGCGCCGGGCTTCCCGACGAGCTCCACGAAGCGGCATGGCGGCACGCCAAGTCCTACGAGGCGCGCCGCGAGGCGAGGGGGTCGCCGTCGGCGCCCCGCTGAGCCGGGCGCCGGCGGCGACGTCCGCAGAGTCGCCGCACCGGGGCGTCCGCGCAAGATCGCCGGATCGGCCGCTTCGGCCATGCGCAAGCCCGGCCGTGCGAAACCGCGTGAGACTTGGACATGCTCATGTCCCCTGCGCTAGAAAACCCCGACGGAAGCGCCGAACGCCGGGTTAGCACAGGGGTAGTGCAGCGGTTTTGTAAACCGAAGGTCGCGGGTTCGAATCCTGCACCCGGCACCACCACCCGCAGGGCTGCGGCGCGCGGACGGCTACGGCAGCGCGGTGACGTTGGTGGCCTGCGGCAGCAGGCGCTTGACGGCGGAGAGGAGCTGGTCGACCTCGGCATCGGTGCCGTCGTGGCGGCACACCAGGCGGATCAGCCGCGGCCCGCGCCTGGCGAAGAGGAAGCGTTCGGCCTCCAGGCGCGAGATCACCGCGTCGGGCAGCTCGACGAACAGCTCGTTCGCCTCGACCGGCACGTGCAGCTTGACGCCGGGCAGCGCGGCGAGCCCCTCGGCGAGGCGGCGCGCCAGCCCGTTGGCGCGGTGCGCGAGGTCGAGCCACAGCCCCTTCTCGACATAGGCCAGGAGCTGCGCCGAGGCGAAGCGCATCTTCGACCAGACATGGCCGGCGCGGCGCAGGCGAAAGACCAGCTCGTGGGCGATCGCCGGGTCGAAGGCGACGATCGCGTCGCACGACATGGCGCCGTTCTTGGTGGCGCCGAAGGAGAGCACGTCGACGCCGATCTTCCACGTCATCTCGGCCGGCGTGCATCCCAGCGTGTCGAGCGCGTTGGCGAAGCGGGCGCCGTCCATGTGCATCTTCAGGCGATGGCCATGGGCCATCTCGCCGATCGCGGCCAGCTCCTCCAGGCGGTAGACGGTGCCGAAGTCGGTCGCCTGCGTCACCGACACGCCCGCCGGCTGCGGCTTGTGCGGCTGGCCGACGCCCGCCGACGCGATCGCCCTGGCCAGCGTCTCGGCGGTGATCTTGTACTGGGCACCCGGCAGGAGCTGCAGCTTGGCGCCGCCGGACTGCGCCTCGAACGCGCCGCACTCCGAGGTCTGGATATGGGCGCTCTCGTGGCAGTAGATGCCGCCCCACGGCCGCGTCATCGCCGAGAGCGCGATGGCGTTGGCGGCGGTGCCGGTCGCCACCGGGAACACCCGGACTTCCGTCTCGAACAGGTCGGAGAGGCGGCGGTCGACCGCCCGCGTCGTCTCGTCGTTGCCGTAGGAAGGGGCGGTGCCGCGGTTGGCGGCGACGATCGCGTCCATGATCGCCGGCGCCACCGAGGCGGTGTTGTCGCTGCGGAAGTCGACGGGCTGTTGCGTCATCGCGGCCGCTCGCACGCTGTTGGCAGGGATGGCGGACGATAGGCCCGCACCACCGGCCCGGCAACCGCGGGAAATCTCCGTCGCGGCCCGCGCCGAATGCCCGTTGCCAGCGCCGCACCCGGCGTCGATGCTCGCCCCCGGGAGGCAGGTTCATGGGCACCGTCCGCAACATCCTCTTCGTCATGTGCGACCAGCTGCGCGCCGATCATCTCGGCTGCGCCGGCCACCCGCACCTGAAGACCCCCAACCTCGACGCGCTGGCGCGCCGCGGCGTGCGATTCGAGCGCGCCTACGTGCAGTCCGGGGTGTGCGGCCCCTCGCGGATGTCGTTCTACACGGGGCGCTACATGTCGAGCCACGGCGCCACCTGGAACCGGGTGCCGCTGTCGATCCGCGAGCGCACCATCGGCGATTACCTGCGGCCGACGGGCATCCGCGTGGCGCTCGCCGGCAAGACGCATGTCCTGCCCGACGCCGACGGCCTGGCACGCTACGGCATCGACGGCGGCTCGGCCCTCGGCACGCTGCTGCGCGACGGCGGCTTCGAGTCGATCGACCGCTACGACGGCCACAGCCCGCCCGGGCAGGAGAGCGGCTACCCCGCCTTCCTGCGTGCCCACGGCTACGACGGCGACGACCCGTGGAGCCGCTGGGCGATCTCGGCCGAGGCGCCCGACGGACGCATCGTCAGCGGCTGGCACATGCGCAACGCGCGGCTGGCGGCCCGCGTCGCCGAGGAGCATTCCGAGACCGCCTTCATGACCGACCAGGCGATCCGCTTCGTGGAGGAGCAGGGCGAGCATCCCTGGTTCCTGCACCTCAGCTACGTCAAGCCGCACTGGCCCTACATGGCGCCGGCCCCCTACCACGCGATGTACGGGCCCGAGGACTGCCTGCCCGCCAACCGCGACCCGGCGGAGCTGATCGAGCCGCACCCCGTGGTCTCGGCCTACCGGCAGCATGAGGAATCGCGCAACTTCGCCCGCGAGGAGGTCGTGCGCACGGTGCGACCGACCTACATGGGCCTCGCTTCCCAGGTCGACGCCCATCTCGGCCGCCTGCTCGCGGTCCTCGACCGGCTGGGGCGGCGCGACGACACCCTGATCGTGTTCACCTCCGACCATGGCGACTTCCTGGGCGACCACTGGCTCGGCGAGAAGGAGATCTTCCATGAGGAGGCGGTCCGGGTGCCGCTGATCGTCGTCGATCCCGATCCGCGCGCGGCGGCGACGCGTGGCCGCGTCGAGCAGCGGCTGGTCGAGGCGATCGACCTGCTGCCCACCTTTATCGAGGCGACCGGCGCGCCGGTCGCGCCGCATCTCCTGGAGGGCCGCTCGCTGCTGCCGCTGCTGCGCGGCCCGGCGCCGCCGCAGTGGCGCGACGCCGCCTTCAGCGAGCTCGACTACGCCTTCCGCGAGGCCCGCCTCATCCTCAGGCGCGAGCCGGCCGACTGCCGCGCCTTCATGGTGCGCACCGAGCGCTGGAAGTACGTCGAATGGCACGGCTTCCGGCCGCAGCTCTTCGACCTGCGGGAGGATCCGCGCGAGCGCGTCGATCTCGGCACGTCGGCCGGCCACCGCGCCGTCCGGCGCGAGATGCGTGATCGCCTGTGGGAATGGAGCAGCCGGCGCAAGTCGCGCGTCACCCTGTCGGACGAGGAGGTCCGGCGGCGCACCGCGAAGCACAAGGAGCATGGGATCCTCTTCGGCGTCTGGTGAGCGGGGCCGTCACCGGTGCGGCACATCGTCCAGTCCTTCGCGACGACGGCGGCGGTCCAGCTCCTCGGTCTCGTCAACGCCGTGCTGCTCGCCCGCCTGCTCGGGCCGGACGGCCGCGGCGAGATCGCCCTCGTCGTGCTCTATCCGCTGCTGCTGCACGCCCTGGCCGGGCTCGCGGTCAACGACGCCATCGTCTATCGCACGGCGACCGGCGGGGCGGCCCCGCAGCGGCTGGTGCCATCGGTGCTCGTCCTCGCGGTGGCGCTCGGCGGGGCGGCGGCGGCGGCCGGCCTGCTGCTCGTGCCGACCCTGCATGGCAACCACGACGCGGAGGTCGTGCGCTCCGCCGCCGTCTACATGGCAATGGTGCCGGCCGGCCTCGTGGCGCTCCATCTCGGCGCCGTCTTCCAGGGGCGGCTGGAGTACGGCGCGTGGAACGCCATCCGGCTGGCGACGACGGTGGTCACGGTCGCGGGCGTGCTGTCGCTGGCGCTGCTCGGGGCGGCGTCGGTGCCGACGGTGACGCTGGCCTACCTGCTCGGGTTCGCCGCGTCGGCGGCGCTCGCGGTGCTGCTGGCGTCGCGCCGAGGCTGGCTCGGCCCGCGGCCCGAGCGCCCGGAGATCGCCGCGGTGCTGCGTTTCGCGGCGCCGCTGCAGGTGGGCGTGCTGGTGCAGGTCGTGGCCGAACGGCTCGACCAGGTGCTGATCTCCCAGCTCCTGACGCCGACCGACCTCGGCCTCTACGTCGCCGCCATGGCGATCGCGACGATCCCCGCCATCCCCGCGGTGACGCTCGGCAACGTCGCCTATCCGCGCATCGCGTCCATCGCCGACCGCGGGCCCGTCACCGAACGCTACCTGCGCCTGTCGGTGGCGCTCGCGGCCGTGATCGCCCTCCTCCTCGTGCTCGCCGGCGACCGCCTCGTAGCGGTCCTCTACGGGCCTGCGTTCGCGCCGGCGGTGCCGATCCTCGGATGGTACGCGGCCGGCGCGGTGGCCATGGCGGCGCGCGCCATCCTGGCCCAGGCGGTGAAGGCGGCGGGCCGCCCCGGCCTGACGCTGCAGGCGGAGATGCTCGGCCTCGCCGTCGACGTCGTGGCGCTCCTCGTCCTGCTGCCGCGCATCGGCGTCGTCGGCGCGGCCGTCGCCTATGCCGCGATGCAGGGGGCGGCGACGGTCCGCCTGGCGTTCGCCGCGCGCCGCGTCGCCGGCCTCGATCTCGTCCGCCTCGTCCGCGACACGCCGCGCGAGCTGCGCGACCAGGCGGCGCGGCTGCTCGGGTGAACGGTCAGCCCGCCTTGGCGGCGTCGTCCGACGTCGCCAGCGCCACGCCCCGGCCGAACCCCATGCGCGGGCCGAGGCGGTCGAGGAGCGCCACCAGGCCGCGCGGCATGAACATGACGACGACGATGATGAGGGCACCGTAGATCAGCATGCGGTACTCGCCGATCCCGCGCATCGCCTCGATGCCGATGGTCAGCACGAAGGCGCCGATGATCGGCCCGAACAGCGTGCCGACGCCGCCGATCAGCGTGATCCCGATGATGTAGATCATGAGGTCGAGGCCGAGCACCGAGGACGGCGTCAGCAGCAGGATGTAGTGGGCGTAGAAGGCGCCCAGCAGGCCGACCATGAAGGCGCTGGTCGAGAAGGCGAGCAGCTTGTAGCGCGTCAGGCTGATGCCGAGGCTCTCGGCGGCATCCTGGGAATCGCGGATCGCCACCAGGGCGAGGCCGATCGGCGACTTCACCATGCGCACGACGGCATAGACCGAGCCGAGGAAGAGGAATGCGGCGAGGTAGTAGTAGGGTACCTTCTCGGCGGCGTTGAAGGCGATCTCGCCGAGGCCCGGGATGGTGAATCCGTCGTAGGCGGGAATGCCCCACAGCCCCATCTCGCCGCGCGTCGTCTCGCGGAACACGGTCAGCAGCACGCGCACGATCTCGGCGAATCCCAGCGTCACCATGGCGACGTGCGGCACCGAGCGGATGCGCAGCACCGGCAGCGCCACGACCAGCCCCGCGGCCGCGGCAACCAACCCCGCGGCCGGCGTCGTCAGCCACGGGCTGATCTCGAGGTTCTTGGAGATCAGCGCCGAGAAGTAGGCGCCGATGCCGAAGAAGGCGTGATGCCCGAAGGTCTTCAGCCCGGCATAGCCGGTCGTGAAGTTCCACGCGACGGCGAAGGCGCCGAAGATCATCGAGAGGATGATCAGGTGCAGCGCGTACGTGTCGTGCCAGACGAGCGGCAGGATCAGCAGCACGGCGACGAGCAGCGCCACGGCGGCGCGGCCCTGGGGCGCCAGGGGGGCGAACATGGCGTCAGCGCTCCTTCACGCCGAACAGGCCCCAAGGCCGGACCCAGAGGAAGGCGATCATCATCCCGAAGGCGATGACGTCGCGCCATTCCGACGAGGTCAGGGTGATGCCGACCGCTTCGACGATGCCTAGCAGGAAGCCGCCGACGATGGCGCCGGGAAAGCTGCCGAGGCCGCCCAGCACCACCACGACGAAGGCCTTGATGATCAGCGGCAGGCCCATCCATGGGTTGACCGCGAAGACCGGCGCCAGCATCGCCGCGGCGACGGCGGCGAGCGCGGCCCCCAGCGCGAAGGTGACGGTGTGGATGCGCCGCGCCGGCACGCCGACGACGGCGGCGGCCTCGGGATCCTGCGCCGTCGCGCGCACCGCCCAGCCGAAGCGCGTCCAGCGCAGCACCGCGGCCATGGTGGCCATGACCGCGACGGCGACGGCGAGGATGAGGATGCGCTGCCAGGGCAGGCGGAACTCGCCGACCTGCAGGATGCCCTCGACGAAATAGGGCACGGACTGGAAGCGCTCGCCCCACAGCGCCAGCGCCAGGTTCTGCAGGAAGACCGAGACGCCGAGCGTCACCGCGATGGTGCTGAAGGCCCAGCCCTCGCGCTTCAGGAGGATGTCGACGGTCAGCCGCTGCACCAGGGCGGCGATCAGGGCGACGGCCGCCGTCGACAGGACGACCGCCAGGACGGGATGGACATGCTGCTGGGCGAACAGGAAGAACACGAAGAAGCCGCCCAGCATGTAGAACTCGCCATGGGCGAAGTTGAGGATGCGCATGGTGCCGTAGATGAGCGCCAGCCCCGCGCCCATCAGCGCGTACATCGAGCCGAGGATGATCCCGTTCACCACCTGCTCGAGGAAGAGGGTCGCCGTCATCGTGCTCCTCAGGCGCCGAGATAGACGCGCTTCACCATCTCGTGCTCGAGCATGGCGAGGCCCGCCCCCTCCAGCACGATGCGGCCGCTCTCCAGCAGGTAGCCGCGATGGGCGTTGGAGAAGGAGAGGTGGACGTTCTGCTCGTTGAACAGCACGGCGATCCCCTCGGCGTTGATGCGCCCGATGATGTCGACGATCTGCCCGACGATGCGCGGCGCGAGGCCGAGGAAGGGCTCGTCCATCATGAGGAGGCGCGGGCCCGACATCAGGCCGCGGGCGATCGCCACCATCTGCTGCTCGCCGCCGCTCATGCGGCCGGCGAGCTGGCCGCGCCGCTCGCGCAGGATGGGGAACAGCGATTCGACCCACTCCAGCCGCTCGCGCTCGCGACCGCGCGCCGAGGGGTGGAAGGCGCCCATGCGGACATTCTCCAGCACCGTCATCTGGGGGAACAGCCGCCGGCGCTCCAGCACCAGCGACACGCCCTCGCCGGCCATGGCGTGCGTCGGCACGCCGGCCAAGGGCTTGCCGTCGAGCGCGATGCGGCCGGCGGATGCGCGCACCAGCCCGATGATCGCCTTCAGGATGGTGCTCTTGCCCGAGCCGTTCGGCCCCATCACCGCGACGACCTCGCCGGTGCCGACCGTGAGCGAGATGTCCCACAGCACCTGGACGTCGCCGTACTTCACGTCCAGCCCGGCGACCTCAAGCATGGGGCGCCTCAGGCATGGGCGGCGCCCAGGTAGAGGCCGACGACGTCGGGATGGGCGGCGATGGCGTCGGGCGGGCCCTCGGCCAGCTTCTCCCCGCGGTTGAGGAACATCATGCGGTCGGAGAGCCGCATGATCACCCGCATGTTGTGCTCGACCAGGATCAGCGTCATCCCCTCCGCGCGCAGGCGGGCGACCAGGTCGATGAGGCCGGGGATGCTCGCCTGGTCGACGCCGCCGGTGACCTCGTCGAGCAGCAGCAGCCGCGGGCCGGTCGCCATGGCGCGCGCCAGCTCCAGGCGCTTGCGCTGCCCGGTCGACAGCTCCTTGGCCAACGCGTGGCGCTTGTGGGCGAGGCCGACCATCTCGACGAACGGCCCCGCGGCCGCGCGCATCTCGGCGAGCGAGCGATGGCGCACCAGGGCGGCGGCCATCACGTTCTCCTCCACCGTGAGCTCAGCGAAGGGCTGCGTGATCTGGAAGGTGCGGGCGATGCCCCGCCGCGAGCGCCGGTCGGGGCCGAGGCGGGTAACGTCGCGGCCCTCGAACCATATGCGCCCGCTGGTCGGTCGGAGCGCGCCGGCGATCAGGTTGAACAGCGTGGTCTTGCCGGCGCCGTTGGGTCCGAGCAGACCGAACACCTCGCCGCGGCGCACCGTGAAGGCGACGTCGTTGACGGCGACCAGCCCGCCGAAACGGATGCCCAGCCCCTCGACGCGCAGGATCTCGTCCCGTTCGGCCGTCATCGCCCGCGTCCCGTCCGGGGGCGCGGGCGTCGCCGCCGCGTCACTGCGGCTTGTACTCCGAGGTCGCGACCGACGCCGGCCAGATCGCCCGCCACGTGCCGTTCTGCACCTGCGCTGCCGGCACCGCGAAATAGTCCGGGCCGACGCGCGGCGACTGGGTCGCCGGATCGAACACCCAGCGTCCCAGCGTGCAGGGGAAGTCGGTGGCGGCCAGCGCCGCGCCGAGCTTCTTCACGTCGGCCGCGCCGGCGCGCTTGATCGCGTCGAACAGCACGGCCGCATTGCAGTAGCCGAAGGCATGGTCGCCCGACGGCGCGCTGCCGAGGAAGGTCTGCATCCGGTCTGACAATTCCTTGTGCTTGGCGTTGTTGTCCGGATCGAACAGCAGGGGCGAATAGACGAGGTTCTCGGCGGCCGGGCCCGCGGCAGCCAGGAACTCGCGCAGCGTCGGGTAGAAGATCGCGAAGTGGAAGGGCTTCACGCCCTGCTCCTTCATCTGCTTGACCAGTGCCGCGCCGGCGTTGGGTGAGGTGAAGATGCTGATCAGCACGTCGGGAGGGGCGGCGCGCAGCTTGGAGATCTGGGGGTAGAAATCGCCATGGCCGATCGGCACCAGCTCCTGGCCGGTCATCTTCCAGCCCGCCGGCTCGAACAGCTTGCGCATGAACTCGATGTTCGACTTCGCGTAGTCGGTCTCCTCGGTCACGAAGCCGAAGGTCTTGTTCGGCGCCTTCACCTTGCCGTCCTTGATCAGCCATTCGATGGTCTGGAAGGTGGTGTCGGCGTAGGCGTCGCTGTTGAACGAGAACTTCCAGTAGTTTCCGTACTTCTTCTTGTCCGAGGCGATCTTGCGCGCGATCTCCTGGCTCACCGGCTGGCCGGTGAAGAAGATCTTCGGGAAGGCCGGCGCCAGCTCCATGATCGCCAGCGTCACGTGGCTGTGGAACAGCTCGCCGACCAGCACGTCGACGTTGTCGCGCGTCAGCAGCTTCTGGGCGGCGCTGACGCCGACCTCCGGCCGCGACTGCGAATCCTCGAACAGCATCTCGATCTTCTTCATCTTGCCGTCGACCATGAGGCCGCCCTGGGCGTTGACGTCGGCGGCGACGAACTCCCAGGCCTTGCGCATGGCGATGCCGGACGCCGCGGCCGGGCCCGAGAGGGGGCCGATCGCGCCGACCTTCACGGTATTCTGCGCCAGCGCGGCCGGCGGCGCGGCGAGGGCGGCGAGCGCCGCGACGGCGGCGGCGGCGATATGGTGACGCATGGAACCTCCCCCAGGAGCGAAGACGCTGGCGCAAATTAGCGCACGCCTTCCCGTCGTGAGGCAAGGGCCGTGCCGCTGCCTGCGGCTGCGCCGGGCGCGGCCGCGCGACGCGTCCGCGGCGAGCGCGCTGGTCCGGCGCGCGAAGGCCCACTGGGGCTACGGTGCCGCGTTCATGGCGCATTTCGCGCCGTCGATGGCGATCCGGCCGGCTGCGCTGGCCCGCGGGCGCTGCTGGATCGTCGCGGCCGGCCGCCACCCGGTCGGCTACGCGGGGCGCCGCGGCCGGCGGCTGGAGGACCTGTTCGTGGCGCCCGAGGCGATGGGGCGCGGCGTCGGCAGCGCCCTGCTGCGCGCGGTCGTCGCCGACGCCGTCCGCGCCGGGCTGCGCTTCCTGGTGCTCGATGCCGATCCGCACGCGGCCGGCTTCTATCGGCGGCACGGCGGCCGCCGGGTCGGCTGGTCGCCCTCGCCCTGGCCGGGCGACCCGGCGCGCCGGCTGCCGCGCTTCCGCCTCGTCTGTCGCGGCTTGCGGCCCGGCCGCGCCCTTCCGATACTCGCCGGCCAACCCGGGGAGCGATGATGGGCGACGAGGCGACGCAGCGCGGCATCGACAACCTGATGAAGACGTTCGGCCGCGTGCCGGACACGTTCCGCGTCATGCTGGAGCACGCGCCGGCGGCCTTCGCCGGCTACACGACCATGCGCGCCTTCGTCATGCGCGACCGCGACGAGGGCGCCGCCCTCGACCTCAAGACCAAGGAGCTGGTGTTCGTCCTGCTCGACGTGCAGATGGGCAACGTGACGGGCGCCAAGAGCCACGCGACCAACGCGCTCCGCCTCGGCCTGACCGTGCCCGAGCTGGTGGAGGGGCTGGTCCAGGTGATCATGGCGGCGGGCATCACGAGCTGGAACCTCGCCGGCCGCGAGGTCCTGGAGCACGCGCTGGCGATCGCCGCGGCGGAGCCCTCCTAACCGGGCGCGAAGCGCACGTCGAGCGCCTGCACGAGGCGGCGCTCGGCCAGGAGCTCCGCCTCGGCCTCGGTGCCGGGCGCTGCCGGCGGCAGGGTGCCGTCGGCGTGGCCGGCGATGCGGCTGGACGGGATGCGCACGCCGGCACCCAGGGTCGGCGAGGCGAGAATGTCGTGGGCGTGGCCGGCGGCGATCTCGCGCACGATCGTCCGGTTGAAGCGCGCGGCCGGGCCGGGGTCGACGTCGCCTGCCGCGGCGCAGGGGTAGGCGTAGCCCGCCGCCGCCAGGGTGACGAGGCGGCGCAGGACGACGCCGTCCTGCGCCTCGCCGACCAGCGCGCCGATCTCGGCGACGGTCGCCGGCCCGTCGGCCAGGCGGTCGAGGATCGGGTCGAAGGTGCCGGGATTGAGGTCGACCTTGCCGACCGGGAACGGCAGGCTGAGCGGGCAGCGGTCGCGCCGGCGCAACGGCGCGAAGCGCTGCACCCGCGCCAGCGCGCGCCACTCCGCGGGCGTCATCGGCACCGGGCCGCGCACGAAGACGTCGCGGCGGAAGCCGTTGCTGCGCAGCAGGTCGCGCACCGTCTCCTTGAGCGGTCCCTGGGGCACGTCGGCGAGGAACTTCACCGCGTCGGGCGGCAGCAGGAAGCGGTCGATCGTGTCGATGACGTCGCAGCTCCCGACGAAGGTCAGCTTCGCCGGCTGCAGCATCTCGACCACCTCGCTGTGCTGGGTCGGCTGCCAGTGGCGGACGAAATACTCGTGCAGCACGTAGCGGATGTCGCCGGAGCGGATGTGCTCCAGCCACTTCTGCATCGCCTTCTGGTCCTTGAAGTAGCCGAGGTTGGTCCCCAGCAGCTTCTCCACGAAGGCCATGGCCTGCGTCGCCCGCTCCTCGGCGGTGCCGACGCCGCGCTCGGCATGGTCGTTCATCAGCCGCTGGATCGGCACCAGCTGCGTCCAGGTGGTCATCGTGTTGTAGCTGAGATGCGCGATGCCGCCCGGCTTCAGGTGCCGCTCGATGATGCGCACGACGGCGCTGCGGGTCTCCGGGCCGATCCAGCTCCAGACGCCGTGCAGCGCCACGATGTCCGCCGGCGGCAGGTCGGCCTCGACCATGTCCTCGAAGCGCTTCTCGATGAAGTGCACGTTGGCGAGGCCCGCCAGCTCCGCCATGCGCCGCGCGCGGGCGACGTGCGCCGGGCTGTAGTCGACGCCGTAGAAGGTCGCGCCCGGGTTGGCGGCGGCGATGACCAGCAGGCTCAGGGCCTGCCCGCAGCCGAGCTCGACATAGGTGAACCGCGCCCCGTAGGGCCCGGCATGCATGCGATGCAGCAGCGGCACGAAGCGCAGGAGCGCCGGCGACAGGCTGGAGAAGTAATGGTTGGTGTAGGGGCTGCTGGCGGCGAGGTCCTCGGCGATCATCGTATGGGCCTCGATCGGTCCGGATAGGGGGCGGGCCGGCGACGTTAGCATCGCGGCGCGGGGCGGCGCTGGAAAAGGTGGCGCGGCTCCTCGCGCAGGGGTGCGAGATCGCGATCGCTGTCACCCACGAAGGTGCGCCCGGTCGACCGGCCTCAGACGTAGGCCGCGAAGCGGCCGCAGACCGCGGCCGTCAGCCAGGCGGCGAGCGAGATCGCGGCGGCGAGCCGGCCCGCGGCCGGCACGTCGGCCCAGCGAGCGATGTCGCGGAAGCGGCCGCGATGAAAGGCGACGAGGTTGACGAGGCCGACGGCGATGGCGCCGAACTTGACGAGGAAGACGGGGTTGGTGACGACGCCGTTGGCCTCGGCGAGGAACAGCACCAGTCCGGTCGGCACGGCCGTGAGGAAGCCCGCACGCGCTACCGGCAGGGCGAGGGCGGCGGCATCCGCCGGGCGGGTCCGGCGCAACGCGCCCAGCAGCCGGAGGTCGAACACCACGATGGCGCCGACCAGCAGGATGACGCCCACGACATGGAGCACGTTGGCCAGCGGGTAGAGCCACAGCGACTCGCGGATCGCCTGGCCCGCGGCCGAGCGTTCGAGGGCGAGCGCCCAGGCGACGGCGTGGCCCGTCTCCATCGCCTCAGCGCAGCTCGACGGTCTTGCCGTCGACGGTGATGCGCTCCGCGCGCAGCTCCGTCGGGTCGCTGCGGTGGGGGTAGCCGACCACCCGCGCGGTCTTGCCGACCGCGAGCATCTCCGCGGGCAGGCCGCGGTTCAGCATCCGGAACGGCGGCGCCAGGACCACCATCCAGGTCTTGCCCGGGACCTCCAGATGCACCATGCCGTGTGGATTGTCGTAGCTCATGGCGCGGATCGTGCCGGTGATGTCCACAGCGGTCGCCGCGTCGTAGGATCCCCAGCCGTGATGGGCGGCGGAGGGGGCGGCGGCCAGCAGCACAGCGGCCAGGACGAACGGGTGCAGGACGCGCATCGTGGCTCCTCCTCGGTGCCTATGGTGGTAGGATATGGCATGGTGAACCCGAACCGCCATCGGCTTGCGGGTCGGCGACTCTTCGTGCAAGCATCGGGCGCAACTGGCCCCGGAAGAGGGTCGATCCGAACGGGAATCGGCCCGCCGGGCCGGGAGGACGAGCATGCGGACCAGACCCCCTGCCGGGGTGACGAGGTCCCGGAGCGATCGTTCGCGCCGGCCGATGGTCGGGTGTCGCGAGCGCGTGCGATGATGGAATTTCGACCCGCACGCGAGCCGGCCGCCGTCGCGCTGGAGCCGGCCTGCGGGGCCGGTCCCGTCCCGCAGCGCTAGCGGCCGCAGTTTCAGGAAGGACCAGCTCATGGACGGACGCGGACCGGAGGGCGGCGAGGGAATACCGCCGACGGACATCCGGGACCCCAGCTACTTCCACAAGGTCGTCGACTGCCAGTGGGCGTGCCCCGCCCACACGCCGGTGCCGGAGTATATCCGGCTCATCGCCGCCGGCCGCTACAGCGACGCCTACATGGTCAACTGGAAGTCCAACGTCTTTCCCGGGATCCTCGGCCGCACCTGCGACCGCCCGTGCGAGCCGGCGTGCCGCCGCGGCCGCGTCGAGGCGGAACCGGTGGCGATCTGCCGGCTGAAGCGGGTCGCCGCCGACTACAAGGACGACATCCGCCACCTGCTGCCGGAGATCCCGGCGGCCAAGAACGGCAAGCGCGTCGCGCTGGTCGGCGCCGGGCCCGCCGCGCTGACCGTGGCGCGCGACCTGATGCCGCTCGGCTACCATTGCGTCCTCTTCGACCGCGACAGCCGGGCGGGCGGGATGATCCGCAGCCAGATCCCGCGTTTCCGCCTGCCCGAGGAGGTGATCGACGAGGAGGTCGGCTACATCACCGGCATGGGGGTGGAGCTGCGCCTCGGCAAGTCTGTCGACAGCCTCGCCGGCCTGCTCGCCGAGGGCTTCGACGCGGTCTTCGTCGGCACCGGCGCGCCGCGCGGCAAGGAGCTCGACCTGCCCGGCCGCCGCGAGGCCGCCGCCAACATCCACATCGGCATCGACTGGCTCTCCAGCGTCTCCTTCGGCCATGTCGACAGGATCGGCAAGCGGGTCATCGTGCTCGGCGGCGGCAACACCGCGATGGATTGCTGCCGCTCGGCCCGGCGCCTGGGCGGCGAGGACGTCAAGGTGATCGTCCGCTCCGGCTTCGAGGAGATGAAGGCATCCCCCTGGGAGAAGGAGGACGCGATGCACGAGGGCATCCCGATCCTCAACTTCCTGGTGCCCAAGGAATTCACCCACGAGGGCGGGCGGCTGACCGGTGTCACCTTCGAGAAGGTCGCGGCGAAGTACGACGAGAAGGGCCGCCGCTCGCTGGTGCCGACCGGCGAGCCCGACCAGCATGTCCCCTGCGACGACGTGCTGGTCGCCGTCGGCCAGGAGAACGCCTTCCCGTGGATCGAGGCGGAGACCGGCGTCGAGTTCGATCGCTGGGGCCTGCCCAGGCTCGACCCGGCCACCTTCCAGGCGACCAACCCCAAGGTCTTCTTCGGCGGCGACAGCGCCTTCGGGCCGAAGAACATCAT
This sequence comes from Alphaproteobacteria bacterium, assembly GCA_020852355.1. Taxonomy (GTDB): domain Bacteria; phylum Pseudomonadota; class Alphaproteobacteria; order ATCC43930; family Allostellaceae; genus Allostella. The sequence goes on along the minus strand of JADZBA010000448.1, from coordinate 30,445 downwards.
CTGGGCGGTGGCGCACGGCCACGAGGCGGCGATCTCCATCGACCGCTTCTGCCGCGGCGAGGACGTGAGCCAGCGCCCGCCCCCCGATTTCGGGCTGTCCAGCCAGAAGATGGGCATCCACGAGTGGAGCTACGACAACGACATCTCGGTCGACCTGCGGTTCCGGGTGCCGTGGGCGGAGAGCGAGAAGACGCTGCGCAACATCGCGGTCGAGGTCGAGCTCGGCTTCGATCCCAAGACCGCCTTCGCCGAGGCCCAGCGCTGCCTCAACTGCGACGTCCAGACGGTGTTCACGACGCAGCTCTGCATCGAATGCGATGCCTGCGCCGACATCTGCCCGGTCGACTGCATCACCTTCACCGCCAACGGCACCGAGGCCGACCTGCGCGGCCGCCTCAATGCGCCGGCACCCAACCCGACCCAGGCGCTGTACGTGTCGGAGTTCCTCAAGACCGGCCGCGTGATGGTGAAGGACGAGGACGTCTGCCTCCATTGCGGTCTGTGCGCCGAGCGCTGCCCCACCGGCGCGTGGGACATGCAGAAGTTCCTTCTCGAGATGAGCCACGCGGGGCACGCATGCCGCAGTCACTGAGCGGGCAGACACTCGCCCGGACCAACGACTTCGTCGTCAAGTTCGCCAACGTCAACGGATCGGGATCGGCCAGCGCCAATCTTCTGTTCGCGCGGTCGATCCTGCGCATGGGCGTTCCCGTCGTCACCCGAAACATATTTCCCTCGAACATCCAGGGCCTGCCGACCTGGTACGAGGTACGGGTGACCGAGAAGGGCTGGCGCGGGGCGCGCGGCGGCGTCGACCTGATGGTCGCGATGAACCCGCAGACCTGGGACAAGGACGTCAAGAGCATCGAGCCGGGCGGCTATCTCTTCTACGATTCGACCAAGCCGATGCCGCCGTCGAAGTTCCGCGACGACATCACCGTCATCGGCGTGCCGCTGACCGGCATGTGCAACGCGGCCTACACCGACGCGCGCCAGCGGCAGCTCTTCAAGAACATCATCTATGTCGGCGCGCTCGCGGCGCTGCTCGACATGGACGCCGATGCCATCGAGCGGCTGATCGGCGAGCAGTTCAAAGGCAAGGACAAGCTGATCAGGCCGAACATCGAAGCCCTGCACATGGGCCGCGACTACGCGCTCGAGAACTTCGCGTGCCCGATCGGCCTCAAGGTGCGCAAGTCCGACGGCGTCGGCGACCGCATCTTCGTCGACGGCAACAACGCCGCGGCGCTGGGTTGCGTCTATGGCGGCGCCACGGTCGCCGCCTGGTACCCGATCACGCCCTCCTCCTCGCTGGCCGAGGCGTTCCAGCGCCATTGCGCGCGCTATCGCAACGAGCCCGAGACCGGCAAGCGCCGCCACGCCATCATCCAGGCCGAGGACGAGCTCGCCTCGATCGGCATCGTCATCGGCGCGGCGTGGAACGGCGCGCGCGCCTTCACGACGACGTCGGGGCCGGGCATCTCGCTGATGCAGGAGTTCCTCGGCCTCGCCTACTTCGCCGAGATCCCGGCGGTGCTGTTCGACGTGCAGCGCGGCGGCCCGTCGACCGGCATGCCGACGCGCACCCAGCAATCGGACCTTCTGGCCTGCGCCTACGCCTCGCACGGCGACACCAAGCATGTGCTGCTGCTGCCCGAGGACCCGCGCGAGGCCTTCGAGATGGCGGCCGACGCCTTCGACCTGGCCGACCGGCTACAGACGCCGATCTTCGTCATGCTCGACCTCGACATCGGCATGAACGAGTGGCTGTGCCGGCCGTTCGCCTGGGACGACCGGCGCCGCATGGACCGCGGCAAGGTGATGACGGCGGCGGAGCTGGAGGCGGGCCGCGACTTCGGGCGTTATCTCGACGTCGACGGGGACGGCATTCCCTACCGCACCTATCCCGGCACCCATCCGACGCGGGGCTCCTACTTCACCCGCGGCACGACACGCGACCGCTATGCCCGCTACAGCGAGGAGGGGCCGGTCTACGTCGACAACATGGAACGGCTGGCGCGCAAGTTCGAGACGGCGAAGCGGCTGGTCCCGGCCCCCGTCGAGCGCATGGCGGCGGAGCCGACCAACGCCGGCCTGCTCTATTTCGGCTCGACCGGTGCGGCGATGGACGAGGCCCTGGAGACGCTGGCCGAGCGCGGCATCCATCTCGACACGCTGCGCCTGCGCGCCTTCCCGTTCGCCGACGCGGTCGACGACTTCGTGCGCCGCCACGAGGTGGTCTTCGTGGTCGAGCAGAACGCCAATGCGCAGATGCGCACGCTGCTCGTCACCGAATGCGGCATCGACCCGGCGCGGCTGATCTCGATCCGGCACTACGACGGCACGCCGATCACCGCGCGCTTCATCGCCGGCGCCGTCGCGGCCGCGATTCCCGGCACCAACGTCGTCCCGCTCCGGAAGGCGGTTCCATGACCTACCTCGCCAAGCCCCGCTTCCATCATCCGAAGCTGCCGACCAACGCGCTCGGCTACACGCGGCGCGACTACGAGGGCGCGGTCTCGACGCTGTGCGCCGGCTGCGGCCACGATTCGATCAGCGCCGCCATCATCCAGGCCTGCTTCGAGCTCGACCTGCCGCCGCATCGCATCGCCAAGCTGTCGGGCATCGGCTGCTCGTCGAAGACGCCGACCTACTTCCTCGGCGCCAGCCACGGTTTCAACAGCGTGCACGGCCGCATGCCCTCGGTGCTGACCGGGGCCAACCTCGCCAACCGCGAGCTCGTCTATCTCGGCGTGTCGGGCGATGGCGACAGCGCCTCGATCGGTCTCGGGCAGTTCGCCCACTCGATCCGGCGCGGCGTCAACATGCTCTACATCGTCGAGAACAACGGCGTGTACGGGCTGACCAAGGGGCAGTTCTCGGCGACCGCCGACCGCGGCTCGACCAGCAAGCGCGGGGTGGCCAACCACGACCAGCCGATCGACCTCGTCACCATGGCGATCATGCTGGGGGCCAGCTTCGTGGCGCGCAGCTTCTCGGGCGACAAGGCGCAGCTCGTGCCGCTGATCAAGGCGGCGATCCGCCACCAGGGCGCGGCCTTCATCGACTGCATCTCGCCCTGCGTCGCCTTCAACAACCATCCCGGCTCGACCAAGAGCTTCGACTTCGTGCGTGCCCACAACGAGGCGGTGAACCGCCTCGACGTGATGGTCGAGCGCGAGCCGATCGTGGCCGACTACGCGCCGGGCGAGGTCGTCGACGTGATGCAGCACGACGGCACGGTCCTGCGCCTGCGCAAGCTCGACGCGCAGTACCATCCGACCGACAAGCGCGCGGCCGTCGCCTATCTCCAGGAGCGCGATGCGGCGGGCGAGGTCGTGACCGGCCTGCTCTACGTCGATCCCGAGGCGACCGACCTCCACGCCAACCTCGACACCGTCGCGACGCCGCTCAACGCCCTCGACGACGCGGCGCTGGTGCCGGGCCAGGCGGCCCTCGACAAGGTTAACGCATCGCTGCGATAGGCGAGGCGCACCGAGGCGTCACGGCGGCCGTCGCCGCACGTAGATCGGCCGTGCCCGGGGCGCCCGCGGCAACGGCGAGAAGCCCGCCGCGGCGAACAGCGCCGGCACGCCGGTCCAGGCGAAGGCCCCGGGCATCGGGTCCGTCCTCGGCACCGCCGGCCAGCCCTCGATCTCCGCGGCGCCGGCGGCGAAGGCGTGGTCTACCGCTGCGGCGAGCAGACGGCCGGCGATGCCGCGGCGGCGCCAGCCGGCCTTGATGAAGAAGCACACCACGGCCCAGGTGCCGGGCGGGCGCTCGCGGCGCAGCGACCGCGCGCCTTCGAGGCGGGGGAAGTCCTCGACCGGCCCGATGCAGCACCAGCCGACCGGCACGTCGCCCGCGAACGCGAGCACCGCCCGGACGCGGCCGGCGGCGACCAGCGCGAGGAAGCGTGCGCGGTTGGGCGCGCCCTTGACGGCCTGCCAGTGGCGCCCGCCGTGGGGCACCCGCCAATGCATGCACCAGCAGCCGCCGCAGGCGCCGTTGGCGCCGAACAGCGTCGCGACGATCGCGCCGTCCTCGGGCCGCAGCGGACGCAGGACCACGTCGGCGCCCGTCGTCATGGCCGCCCCGTCATCCCCGCGGCTGGCGGTGGCGGGCTTCGACGAACATGATCGGGCTGGCGCGGTGGAACGGCTCGCCGCGGTGGCCGCCATGGATGCGGGCGATCGCCATGCCGGTGGCCTCGATCATGAGCTGCAGCTCGAAGCGGTAGATCGGCCGGACCTTCATCGCATAGGGCTTGCGCCGCACCAGCCCGTCGTCGGCGATCTCGTCGTACCAGCCGGTGATCGCCTGCATCTGGTTGGGGTCCATCGGCCCGATCATGATGAAGCGCTGGTAGGTGCGTCCCGTGTCGGCGTGCCGCCGGGTGAGGAGAAGGCGCGGCGTCGCGTCGCCGGCGGGGTCGACGGTCAGCGGGTTGGTGCAGTCCACCGCCAGCACGCCGTCGGGCGCCAGGTGGCGGGCCGCGGCGAACAGGGCCCGGCGCTGCATCAGGAAGTCCGGCATGCAGATCAGGCTGTTGAATGCGAGGATGACGAGCGCGAAGTCGCGGCGGCCGAGGTCGAGCGTCGCGACGTCGGCCTCGACCAGCTCCAGCTTGCCGGCGGCGGCCGGCACGCGCGCCAGGTTGGCGCGGCAGCGCGCGAGCTGGCCTGCGGAGACGTCGACGCCGACCACCTCATGGCCGTCGGCGGCCAGCGGGATCGCGATCCGGCCGGTGCCGCAGCACAGCTCCAGGACCGGGCCCTGCGCGGCCTTGGCTAGCGCGCGATAGCGGTCGAGATCGTGGGCGATCATCTGCGACGCCACCTTGGCGTCGAGATTCTCCGGATGGGGGCTGTAGAGCGTCGACGGGTAGTCGCTGTCGTAGAACTCGATGCTGGGATCGTCGTCCGGTATTCCGGGATTCATGCCGCCGCTCCGCTGCTCGCCGTTCGTGCCAGCGACGGAGTATAGGCGAGCGTTCCACGAGGCTCGACGCCGGCGGGCGGGCGCGCCTACTCTCGGGACCTCGCCTGCCGGGACCGTCGCATGACCGAGCCGCTCGATTCGACCGCGATCGCCGGGAAAGTGTTTCCCGTCCGCGCTCATGTTCCCGTGGTGGTCGTCGGCGCGGGGCCGGCGGGACTGGCGGCCGCGCTCGAAGCGGCCCGACTCGGCCTCGCGGTCCTCCTGGTCGACGAGCATCCGGTCGGTGCCGGCCTGATCGGCATGGACGTGCCGCTGCAGTTCGGCGAGCGCATGGACGCCGCCGTCCGGAACAAGCCGCGCATGCTGGAGCGCGTCGTCGCCGCCCGGCCGGGCATCGAAGAGGCCTTCGCGATGGGCGTCGACGTCCAGCTCGGCGTCTATGCCTGGGGTGCCTTCGTCGACGGGCCGACCAGCCGCGCGCAGCCGCGGCCGCTGCTGGCGCTGGCCGACGACGAGCGCTCCTGGCTGGTTTCCTGGGACCGGCTGATCGTCGCGGCCGGCGCGCGCGACCTCGCGGTCGCCGCACCCGGCTGGGATCGACCGGGGGTGATGGGCGCGCGCGCGTTCGCGGCCGCGCTCGATCTCTACGGCGCCTTCAACGGACGCCGCCTCGTCGTGCTCGGCTCGGGCGTCGTCGGCCTCGAGACGGCGCTGCGGGCGAAGGCGGCCGGGCTCGACGTCGCCGCCCTGGTCGAGACGGCGGACGCGCCGCAGGGACCGGCCGCTCTCGTCGACGCGGTGCGCCGGACCGGCATCGCGATCGCCACCCGGCGCTGCGTCGCCGCCATCGCCGGCACCACGGAGGTCGAGCGCGTCGTGCTGCGCGGCCTCGACGACGGCACGACGCACGAGATCGCCTGCGACACGGTGGTGACCGCGATCGACGTCGTGCCGAACGTCGAGCTCTTCGACCTGCTCGGCTGCCGCGTCGCCTACCGGGCGCCGCACGGCGGCTTCGTGCCCGACGTCGATGGCGACGGGCGGACCTCGGCGCCCGCCGTGTTCGCCGTCGGCGACTGCGCCGGGCTGTCGGACGCGGGTCTCGGCGATCCCGCCACGGCAATCGCCGCCGGCCGGCGTGCCGCGCGGGCGGCGGCGCGCGACCTCGGGCGGACCGACGTGCCGGCCGACGGCGCGCCGCCCGCCGCGGAGCCGGTGGCCGACCGCGACCCGGCGCTGCGCCGCTGGATCGCGGCGCAGGCGGCCGAAGGCGGCGATGCGCTCGTCGTCTGCCAGTGCGAGAACGTGACGCTGCGCGACCTGCTCGGCGTTCGCCCACCGGCCTATCTCGATTACGACGCTGCGAAGTTCGCCGGGCGCAACCTGCATTCCCTCGCCGCCGAAGGGCCGCTCAACCAGGACCAGATCAAGCGGCTGACGCGGGCCGGCATGGGCCCATGCCAGGGCCGGCGCTGCCGCGAGCAGGTGCAGGCACTGATCGCGCTCCGCAGCAACGCGCCGACCGGCAGCGTGCCCCTGCCCAGCTTCCGGGCGCCGCTGCGGCCCCTGCCGTTGTCGGTCCTGTCGGCCGACGACGAGCCGGCGGAGCTGCGCGCCAACTGGACGGCGTGGTTCGGCATCCCTGCCCAGTGGCTGCCGCACTGGGAGAAGGCGCCGGAGGACGCGGAGTTCTGGGGCGGTCGGGTGCCCATCCCCGACGCGACGAAATAGGATGACGGCGATGGCCGAAGCGGGTGCGGTCAAGGGCGCCTCCGTCGTCGTCGTGGGCGGCGGCGTCACCGGGCTGAGCGCGGCGTGGTGGCTGGCGCGCGAAGGCGTCGACGTGCTCGTTCTGGAGAAGGGCATCGTCGGCTGGGAGGCGTCGGGACGCAACGGCGGCGGCGCCACCCACGCCTACAGCCCGCTCTTCCGCGAGGAGCAGCGCCTGTGGCCGATGATGGACGAGCTGCTGGGATATCCGACGGAATATCGCCGCGGCCGCATCCGCGTCGCGCTCGACGCCGCCCAGCTCGAGCATTACGAGCTGACCAGCCGGCTGGCGCAGAGCCAGGGCTTCACCGTCGACCGCCTCGACGCGAGGGCGCTGCAGGAGCTGGTGCCCTATGTCGGCGACGACGTCGCCGGCGGCCTCTTTTGGAACTATGGCGGCCACGCCAACCCGCAGCGCACGGTCCAGGGCTATGCATGGGCGCTGCAGGACCGCGGCGGCCGCATCCTGCAGCACGCGACGGTGCGCGAGATCCGCGTCGCCGGCGGCAGGGCGATCGCGGTCGTCTGCGACCAGGGGACCTTCGGCTGCGACGCCGTCGTGCTGGCGGCCGGCCCGCACACTGCGCGCCTCGCCGCCGGATTCGGCGTCGCCGTGCCGGTCGTGCCGGCGCGCGCCGAGATGATCGTGACCGAGCCGCTGCCCCTGATGCGCCATGGCGGCGTCGACGGCAACGGCCTCTACGGGCGGCAGACCCTGCGCGGCAACCTTGCCTACGGCGGCGGCCCGCACGAATGGATCGAGATCGACGGCGCGGCGACGCCGCGCGCGGTGAACAGCCCGGTGGTGCGCAGCCTCGCCCGCCGCCTGCGCGAGCTCTTCCCCAGGGCGGCCCATGTCCGCGTCATCCGGAGCTGGGCCGGGGTCGTCGAGAACACGCCGGACGGCCGCCCGATCCTCGATCGGCTGGCGGATCCCGCCAACGTCGTGATCGCCACCATGTCGAGCGTCGGCTTCGGCCTGTCGCCGGCATCCGGGCGCGCGGTCATGCAGCTCGCGACCGCCGGAAGCTGCGACTTCGCCGACCTCACCCATCTCGGCCTCGGACGGTTCGCCGGGCTCGCCCCGGACTGGTATCGCGACCGCGGCTGGGTACCCTGGTCGTCCGGCGACGGCGCGGCGCCCGCGTGCTGACGAGGGGATGCCGACGCCATCGACCTACGGGTCGTCCTCGACGCAGAGGCGGTCGACGTCCTGCGCGCAGGGCCGAGAGCTTGACGATGCACCACAGCCGGCTCGAACCGTGCCGCTCCGCCGCATCGGCAGCCGGATCGTCGGCGGTACGGCCGGGGACGTGACCGCGCGCGTGCATTCCGACTGCCGACACGCTGCCGAGCGCGCCGCCCTCTTCGCCACCGCAGTCGCATGGGGCCTGGGTGCGCCCATCGCGGCACCCGTCGTGGGAATCGCGCGGTGAAGGTCTTCGCACGCAACACCTACGGCGGCCCCAACTACCTGGCGCCGCGAGCGCTGGCGATGATTGCGGTGGATTTCGGCGACTTCGCCGGACGCGTGGTCGCCGGCCTGCCGAGGCCGATGGTCGATCGCCTGCGCGCCATGGCCCCGGAGGCCGCAGGGACGCTGGACGCGGTGCGTGGCGACGGCGAGACGACCGTGCCGCAACTCCTCGCGCGGATGGCGCGGGACCTGCAGCGTGCCGGGCATGACGAGGTGGACTATGCGGGGGTGATCGCCGGCCCGGGCGCCGTCCGCTACGTGCTCGTCGGTTTCGTCGTGGCGGAGGTCGGGCATGCCAGCCTCGACCTGGCCCGCGCCCTTCTCGCCGATGCGCTGGGGGTCGGGGCGGTCGACACCGCCTCGGCGCGCCGGACGTTCGCACGTCTCGTCGAGCGCTTCCAGCTCGTCCACACGACCCGCTTCCTGTTACGCGCGGCGAACCGCCGCGGCATTCCCTGGCATCGCCTGGCGCCCTTTTCGCCGGTGATCCAGCTCGGCCACGGCCGTCACCAGCAACGGCTGACGAGCACGATCACCAGCCGGCTCGCCCTGGCGCCGCGCCGGATCGCCGGCGACAAGGCGATGGCCCACGACCTGATGCGCCGCGCCGGCGTGCCGGTGCCTGATCAGATCAGGGTCGGGTCGGCCGCCGCCGCGGTGCAGGCCGCCCGGTCGCTCGGGTATCCGGTGGTGGTGAAGGCGGCGCAGGTCGACAAGGGCCAAGGCGTCACCCTCGACGTGCGCGACGACGCGGCGGTGACCGATGCCTACGGCCGGCTCGCCCATCACGGTTCGATCGTCGTCGAGCGACTGATCCCGGGCGACGACCATCGTCTGTTCGTCGTCGACTGCCGCGTCGTCGCGGTGGCCCGGCGGCTGTCGGCACGGGTCGTCGGTGACGGTGCGGCCACGATCCGCGAGCTGGTGGACCGCCTCAACGCCGATCCGCGACGCGGCGCGAACGAAACCAGTCCGCTGCTCGTGCGCGTCGCGCTGGACGAGGAGACAGCGCGCGTACTGGCCGACCAAGGCCTCGACCTCGACGACGTACCCATTTCCGGTCGGGTCGTCCTTCTGCGTCACACCGCCAACGTCTCGATGGGGGCCACGGCCGAGGATGTCACCCCGATCACCCATCCCGACTACGTCGCGGCCGCGGAGACGGCGGCGCGCGTCGTCGGCCTCGACTTCGCCGGCGTCGACTTGCTGACGACCGACATCACCCGGCCCCTGGCCGAGACGAAGGGCGGCATCTGCGAGATCAACGCCAACCCAGGCGTGCGTCCCCACGTCGTCGACCCCGCCTCTCCGGACGTCGTCGGCGCGATGCTGGCCTCGCTGTTTCCGCGGGACGACGGCCGCGTTCCGGTCGCGGCGATCACCGGCAGCAACGGCAAGACGACGACCGCCCGCATGGTCGCCCGCATCATGCGTGCCGCCGGTCTGGTGACCGGGCTCGCCAGCACCTCGTCAGTCGAGATCGACGACCGCATCCTGACGGTCGAGGATTCTGCGGGCCCGACCGGCGCGCGCATGGTGTTCGAGGACCCGACCGTCGAGGTGGCGGTCCTGGAGACGGCGCGCGGTGGCATCTGGCACAACGGCCTCGCCTTCGACCGCTGCACCGTCGGCGCGGTGCTGAACGTCGGCGACGACCATGTCGGCACCGAGGGCATTCGCGACCGCCCGATGCTGGCGCGCATCAAGCGACTGGTGGTCGAGGCGGCGACGGAGCTGGCGGTACTCAACGCGACGGACCCGGCATGCATCGCCATGCGGCCGCACTCGCCGGCACGGGCGGCGTGCTGGATCGCGCTCGATCCCGCCTGCCCGCTGGTCGGCGAGAGGCGTCCGGCCGGCGACCTGGCGGTGACCGTGGCGGGCACCGGCCCCGGGGCTGTCATCGTCGTGCGGATCGGTCTCGCGACCATACCGGTGGTGCGCGTGGCGGATCTGCCGTCGGTCGACGCCGGCCGCGCCCGGCACAACCTGGAGAACGCGCTTTTCGCGACGGGGATCGCCTGGGGCCTCGGCGCGCATGTCCAGGCGATCGCCGATGGGCTGATGGGCTACGCGCTGTCGTTCGCCTCCTCGCGCGGCCGCACCACACGCTACCACGGGCTGCCTTTCGCGGTGCTGATCGACTTCGCACACAACCCCGAGGCGATGGAGGCGATCTCCCGCTATGCCGCGGCGCTGGATGTCGCCGGCCGCCGGCTCTGCGTCCTCCACGGTCCGGGCAACCGGCCCGAGGCGCACTACCGCGCCCTCGCCCGCGCGGCTGCTTCGGCGTTCGATCGATTCTTCGTCTGCGATCCGGAAGAGCGCCGGGGCCGGGCGCCGGGCGAGGCCGCCCGACTCGTGGCCGACGGGCTCGTCGCCGCCGGCATCGATCCGACGTCCATCAGCGTCCTGCCCGACGAGGTCGATGCGGTGAAGGCGGCGCTCGCCGCCGCCCGGCCGGGCGACCTGCTCGCCGCGATGGCCTTCTACCCGGCACGCGCGTTCGAGATCGTGCGTGCGTTCGATGTCGCGGCCAGCGACGGTCGGGCGCCCGCCGCGCCGGGGGGCGCGGCGGGAACCACCTGGGCCGGTATCAGGCCCAGCCCCACTCCTGGACGTTCCAGGTGACGTCGACGACATACTCGTTCGGCCGGATGCCGGTCATCGCCGCTTTCCGCAGATGGCCCTGGTTGGTGCTCCCCTGGGGCGCGAACGGCACCTCCTCCAGCAGGATCTCCTGGATGCGCGCGTAGGTCTTCTTGCGCATCTCCGGGTCGGTCTGGGTGACGCCCAGCTCCAGCAGGCGGTCGACCTCGGCGTTCTCGTACTGGGTGTAGTTGGAGCCGAAGCCGGTCTTGAGCGGGATCTGCTTGGAATGGGCGCGCGCCGTGTAGTCCGGGTCCATGCCGACCGTCGGCTCCCATGCCACCAGCAGCGTGTCGAACTGCGACTTGGTCGTGTACTCGCCCCACACGACCGATGCCGGCATGTTCTTGATTTCCATGTCGACGCCGATGCGCTTCCAGTTCTGCTGGAACAGCGCCTGGCAGCCCTGGCGGGCCGGCACCCCGGCCGTCGTCGACATGGTGAACTTCATCTTGACGCCGTCCTTTTCGCGGATGCCGTCGGCGCCGACCTTCCAGCCGGCCTCGTCCAGCATCTTCGCCGCGAGTTCGGGATTGGGCGTCTCCTCCTTGAGCGCCTGATTGTAGGCCCAGTGCGTCTTGTGCAGGTAGGAGAGGGTGCGCGGATAGGCGCCGTAATAGATGTCGTCGAGCGACTTCTGCATCTCCAGCGCGATGTACAGCGCCTTGCGCACCTTGGGGTCCTTGAACTGCGGCTTGGCGCAGTTGAAGTAGATGAACTGCACCCAGGGCTGCGGAATCCCGATGAAGATCCGGTCGGCGATCTTCGCGGCCTCCGCACGGCGGTCGACCGGCACCCCCGAGAGGCCCATGTAGTCGACCTCGCCCGTGCGCGCCTGCCCGTAGAGGACGAGCTGGTCGGGCACGAACTTGTGGATGAGGCTGCGGACCTTGGCGGGCCCACGGTGATAGTCGGGATTGCGCTCGTAGACCATGTGGCTGCCGGCGGTGCGGCTCTTCAGGACGAAGGGGCCGGTGCCGATCGGCTGGCTGTTGTAGCCGGAGGTGTTGATGTTCGCTTCCTTCGACAGCAGGTGCTCGGGCACGATGTGCATGTTCTGCCACGCCCACAGGAACGGCGTGAACGGCCGCGCCAGCTCCATCTCGACCGTGTGGCTGTCGGCGACCTTCAGGTTCTTGATGAGGTCGAAGCCGGCGCGCGAGCGCACGGCGACCTTGGGGTCCATGATCGTCCTGTAGGTGAACTCGACGTCCTTGGCGGTGAAGGGCTGGCCGTCGCTCCACTTCACGCCACGCTTCAGGTTGACCTTCCACACCTTGCCGTCGGCGGAGATGCCGCCGTTGGCCTGCGACGGCACCTCGACGGCGAGGTTGGGGACGAACCGGCCCTTGTCGTCGACGTCCCACAGCGCGTCGAACATGCACGCCTCGGGCACGTTCTCGGTGCCGGCGTTGACGTAGAGCAGCGGGTTGAACTGCACCGGCTCCTGCGTCATGCCGAGGATGATGCGGTCCTTGTTCTGTTGCGCCAGCGCCGGTGCGGCGAGCTTGCCGACGCCGGCGGCGCCGACCGCCGAGACCGCCGCGGTGGTGCCGGCGGCGGCGAGGAAACGGCGGCGCGAGATGCCCTTGGTACGCTTCGATGCCATGACTGCCCCTCCTGTCGTTGCGGCGGACGCGGCCGATGCCGTGCGGGCGCGTCAGCCTTCCATCCTGAGCCGCGGGTCGAGCGCGTCGCGCAGCCCGTCGCCCAAAAAATTGAAGCCCATCACCGTGCAGGTGATCATGACTCCGGGAAGGATCGCGAGCCAGGGCACCGTGTCGAAGTAGCCCTGGGCGTTGGTCAGCATGTTGCCCCAGCTCGCCAGCGGCGGCTGCACGCCGTAGCCGAGATAGCTGATGTAGGATTCCATGAGGACGGCACCCGCCACCTTCAGGGTGGCGGCCACCAGGATCGGCGCCATGGTGTTGGGCAGCAGCTCGCGGAACATGATGCGGCCGCCGCCGGCTCCCAGCGCACGGGCCGCCTGGACGAAGTCCTGCTGCTTCAGGTGCAGGATCTCCGAGCGCACGATGCGGGCCACCTCCATCCACGAGGTCAGGCCGATGATCAGCGAGATCGAGAGCAGCGTCGGCGGCACGAAGGCGGCGACCACCAGCAGCAGGAAGACCTGCGGGAAGCACAGCATGGTGTCGACGAAGCGCATCAGCACGGTGTCGACCCAGCCGCCGAGATAGCCCGAGACGATGCCGATGACGGCGCCGGTCAGCACCGTCGTCGCCATCGCCACCAGCCCGACGGTGAGCGAGATGCGACCGCCGTAGAGCAGCCGGCTCAACGTGTCGCGGCCGAGCTCGTCGGTGCCCAGCAGATAGGCCGGGTTCTGGAACGGCGCCAGGAAGCGGAAGCTGGTGTCGAGGCGGATCGGATCGTGCGGCGCGATCGCCGGGGCGAAGAGGGCCGCCAGGCAGAGGGCGAGCACGACGCAGCCGCCGACGAGCGCCAGGTGGTGGTGCACGAAGCGCTTGAGGACGCGTCGGGCCTGGCTCTCGTGGGCGGTGGCGAGGGAGGCGGCGATCGCCGGCGCGTCGGTCATTGCAGGCGCACCCGGGGATCGATCAGCGCGATCGCCACGTCGGCCAGCAGGTTGCCGACGATGACGAACACCGCAGTGAACATCACCATCCCCATGAGGATCGGATACTCCTTCATGGCGAGCGCGTCCACGAAGAGCCGACCCATGCCGGGCCAGCCGAAGATGGTCTCGGTGACCAGCGCGCCGGAGAAGAGGAAGGGCAGCTCGACCCCCAGCAGGGCGATCAGCGGCTTCACCGCGTTGGGGAAGGCATGGCGGAACAGGATCTCGTGCCGGCGCAGCCCCTTGGCGCGCGCGGTGCGCATGTAGTCCTGATGCATCACCTCGAGGAAGCTCGAGCGCGCATAGCGGCTCCAGGTCGCGGTGATGACCAGCGCCAGCACCAGCGTCGGCAGCACGAGATGACGCAGCAGGTCGAGCGGGTTGCCTTCCTCGCCCAGCTCGAACATGCCGCCCGTCGGCAGCCAGCGCAGCTCGACCGCGAACAGGAAGATCGCCATCAGGCCGAACCAGAAGGTCGGGAACGAGAGCGCGACGAGGGCGCCCGTGGTGGCGAGGTAATCGAAGAGGGAATAGCGCCGCACCGCACCGAGAATGCCGATCGCCAGCCCCAGCACGATCGCCAGCGACAAGGCGGAACCCATCAGAAGCAAGGTCGCCGGCACCCGCTCCAGGATGACCGTCAGCACCGGCCGGCCGCCGAAGAAGGTGTGGCCCCAGCTTCCGGTCAGCATGCCGCCGGCCCAGCCGAGATACTGGAGATGCAGCGGCTGATCGAGGCCGAGGGCGACGCGGATGCGGTCGATGTCCTGGCTGGTGATCGTCGGATTCAGCGTGTAGACGGCGAGCGGCCCGCCCGGCGCCAGGTGCATCAGGCCGAAGCCGATCACCGACACGCCGACCAGCAGCGGGATCGCGTGCAGCAGGCGGCGGGCGATGTAGGACAGCATGGGGATCTCAGCCGTGCAGGTGGCAGGCGACGTCGTGCGCGGCGGCGGCCGGCTTCAGGACCGGCGTCTCGCTTTCGCAGCGCGCCATGCGCATGGGACAGCGCGGGTGGAACGGGCAACCGGTCGGCGGCCGAAGCGGCGAGGGCACGTCGCCGCGCAGCACGGTGCGCGTGCGCGTCCGGCCCGGCACCGGCATGGGCACCGCCGACAGCAGCGCCTGCGTGTAGGGATGTCTGGCGTCGAAGAAGATCGCCTCGCGTGGCGCGCTCTCGACGACGCGGCCGAGATACATGACGGCCACCCGGTCCGAGATGTGGCTGACGACGCCGAGATTGTGCGAGATCAGGATGTAGGTCAGGCCGAGCTCGGCCTTCAGGCGCATCAGCAGGTTGATGATCTGCGCCTGGATCGAGACGTCGAGCGCCGACACCGGTTCGTCGCCGATGACCAGCCTGGGGTCGAGGGCGAGCGCGCGGGCGATGCCGATGCGCTGGCGCTGGCCGCCCGAGAACTCGTGCGGATAGCGCCGCATCGCGTCCGCCGGCAGGCCGACCAGGCGCAGCAGGTTCGCCACCCGGTCGCTCTTCTCGGCGCCGGCGGCGACGCGGTGGATCTCGAACGGCGCGCCGACGATGCCGGCGACCGTGAGCCTCGGGTTGAGCGACGAGACCGGATCCTGGACGACGATCTGCATGCGCCGGCGCAGCGGCATCATCTCGCGTGCCGACAGCCGGGTGATGTCGCGTCCCTCGAAGCGGATCGTGCCCGACGTCGGCTCGATCAGCTTCAGCATGGTCTTGCCGGTCGTGGTCTTGCCGCAGCCGCTCTCGCCGACGATGCCCAGGACCTCGCCCGGCGCCACCGCGAGGCTGACGCCGTTGACCGCGTGGACCTTCTCCTCGCGACGCGACAGGAAGCCACCGCGCACCGAGAAATGCGTGGTGAGGTCGAGCGTCTCCAGCAGCGGCTCAGGCATCGGCCGGGTTCCAGCAGCTCGCGCGGTGGCCGTGCCCCATGGCCGCCAGCTCCGGCCGGTCGGTACGGCAGCGCTCCAGCGCCCGCGGGCAGCGGTCGACGAAGGCGCAACCCGGCGGCAACGCCGCCAGGCTCGGCACCGTGCCGGGGATCTCCGGCAGCATGCTCTCCCGCGTCCGCTCGATGCGCGGGATCGAGCGCAGCAGCCCCTTGGTGTAGGGATGGCGCGGGGCGCCGAAGATGGCCTCGACCGGCGCGATCTCGACGATGCGGCCGGCATACATCACGGCGACGCGGTGGGCGGTCTCGGCGATCACCGCGAGATCGTGGGTGATCAGCAGCATGCTCATCCCCAGCGCCTGCTGCAGGTCGACGAGCAGCGCCAGGATCTGGGCCTGGATCGTCACGTCGAGCGCGGTCGTCGGCTCGTCGGCGACGAGGACCTTCGGCTTGCAGGCGATGGCGAGCGCGATCATCACGCGCTGACGCATGCCCCCCGACAGGCGATGGGGATAGTCGGCCGCCGCGCGCGCCGGATTGGGAATGCCGACCTGCTCCAGCAGCTCCACCGTGCGGGCGCGGGCGGCGGCCTGCGACATGCCGAGATGGCGGACCAGCGGCTCGGCGATCTGGTAGCCGACGCTCAGCACCGGGTTGAGCGAGGTCATCGGCTCCTGGAAGATCATCGACGCGTCGCGGCCGCGAACGTCGGCCATCTCGCGCTCGCCGAGGGTGAAGAGATCGCGGCCCTCGAGCAGCACCCGGCCGGCGCGGATCTCCGCGGGCGGGCTCTCGAGCAGGCGCAGCAGCGCCAGCGAGGTCACGGTCTTGCCGCTGCCGCTTTCTCCCACCAGGCCGAGAGTCTCGCCGCTGCGCAGCTCGAACCCGACGCCGTCGACCGCGGGCAGGATGCCGGCGGCGGTCCGGAAGCGCACCTGCAGGTCCTCGACCCGCAGCAGCGGCTCGCCCGCGGCCGCCTGTGCCGGCTCGCCCGATCCGGTGATGGCGCCGCGGGCGACCGCCGTTCCCGTCACTCAGCCGACCTCGTAGCCGAACTCGGCGGCGGAGCTGGTCAGCCATTCGAAGAACGGGATGGCGAGGCTCGACGGCACCACCAGACCGTAGGTCGGGATCGCGTCGCGCTGATGCACGACGCAGCCGATCTGGGCGATCTGGGTGACCGCCGCCCGGCCGGGACCGAAGGCGGGCGCGTCGAGGTCGAGGCGGCAGCCCTTGGCCATCACCCGCCGGGCCGCGGCGCCCGCCAGCGACATCAGGGTCTTCCCGTGCGACTGGTCGACGACGGAGCCGGCGTCGCCGGCCGCGCGCTTGACCTCGGCCGCCAGCGCGCCCTCGGCCCCGCGCGGCGCCAGCAGCAGCCAGGCGTCCGGCTGGATCCAGATTGCATCGATGCCGCGCGCGCTCGCCGCCCGGCCGGGTGGCGGCAGGTCGAGCCCGAACGCGCCCGAGACGGCGCGGGCCAGGTCGCCGGCGCGGCCGCGGCGCGCGGCGAGTTGGACGATCGCCGCCGGGATCTCCGCGATGGCGAGCGGGGTGCCGCCGGCCGCGCCGTATCGGCCGGTCGTCGCGACGCCGGCGAGCGGGGAGCGCGGCGCGGGGACGGCGGGCTCAGGCGCGGACACGGGCGTTCTCCGGATCGATGAAGTGCGGGCTGACGATCTCGACCTCCACCGCCTCGTCCTTGAGCGGGAAGGCGGCGACGAGGCGGCTGCCGATGCGCGCCTTGCCGTCGGTCAGCAGCGCCAGCCCGATCCAGGCATCGCCGAGCTCGACCGAGCGGGTGACGCTGCTGACCCAGCCGAGGCTCTTGAAGCTGCCCGGCTCGACGAGGTGGGCGCCCTGGCGGACCTGCCGCTTCGGGTCGACCGAGCGGATGCCGACGAAGGTCGGCCGGCCGGGGTCGACGAGACCGGGGCGCTCCGCCAGCACGCGGCCGACGAAGTCGCCACGCTTCTTGGCCATGCGGTCGAGGCCGAGGTCGCGGGCGGTCGTGTGCCCGTTCAGCTCCGACCCGGCGACGTGCCCCTTCTCGATGCGCAGCAGGCCGAGCGCCTCGACGCCGTAGGGGACGATGCCGTCCGCACGGCCGGCCGCCAGCACCGCTTCCCAGACCGCGAGCGCATAGCCCGCGGGCGTCGCGATCTCGTAGGCGAGCTCGCCGGAGAAGCTGATGCGGAATACCCTCACCGGGCAGCCCGCCACGGTCGCGTCGGCCACGCCCATGAAGGGCAGGCCCTCATTGGACAGGTCGAGCCCGGCGACGGCGCGCGCCACGGTGCTGCGCGCCTTCGGCCCGGCGATCGACATCGACGCCCACTGGTCGGTGACCGAGCAGTACTGCACGTCGAGGTCGGGCCACACCGTCTGGGCGTAGAGATCCATGTGCTCCATGACGCGCGCCGCGTTGGCGGTCGTCGTGGTGACGAAGAAATGGTCCTCGGCCAGCCGCGTCGTGGTGCCGTCGTCGAACACCATGCCGTCCTCGCGCAGCATGATGCCGTAGCGCGCCTTGCCGATGGCGAGGGTGGAGAAGGTGTTCATGTAGAGCCGGTCGAGGAAGACGCCGGCATCCTTGCCCTGGACGTCGATCTTGCCGAGCGTCGAGACGTCGCAGATGCCGACCGCCCGGCGTACGGCGCGCGCCTCGCGCAGCACCGAATCCCACGGGCTCTCGCCCTTCTGGGGGTAGAAGCCGGGGCGCAGCCACAGGCCGGCCTCCATGAAGTCGGCGCCGTTGCGCACGTGCCAGTCGTGCAGCATGGTGCGCCGGATCGGCGCGAACGCCTTGCCGACATGATGCGCGGCGACGGCGCCCCACGTCACGGGCGTGACGTAGGGACGGTATGTCGGGATGCCGACCTGCTCGACCGGCAACCCGCGCGCCTCGGCAAGCACCGCCGCACCGACGAGGCCGCCGATCTTGCCCTGGTCCGTCGCCATGGTGTGCGTGGTGTAGCGCTTGGCGTGCTCGATATGCTCGTAGCCTTCCTGCCGGGCCAGCCGGATGTCGGCTGCCGTCACGTCGTTCTGCAGATCGACGAACGCCTTGCCCGGCGCCGCGATCTCCCAGCACGGCATCACGGTGGGATCGGCGTCGCCGTTGCGGCCGGGCAGGACGAACTCGCTGCCGACGCGGCACCCCGTGGCGATCGCCGCCGCCCGGCCGGCCGCGGCCCCGTCATGCGCCGCGGCGCCGATGCCGAAGACGCCGCGCGCACCGCCGGCCGAACGCTGGCGGGCGGCCTCGCCGGGCACGAAGGCGGCGATGCGCGCGTCCCAGGCCAGCGGCGTGCGCGCCTGGCTGGCGAGATGGACTGCCGGGCTGTAGCCGCCCGACACGCACAGCAGGTCGGCCGGCACCTGCGTCGAGCCCCAGGTCCCGCGCCGCCGCACCTGGACCGCGTAGAGCGACGTGCCGCCGTCGACGCCGATCACCTCGCTGCCCGGCAGCACCTCGATGCCGCGGGCCCGGGCTGCCGCGGCTGCGGTACCGAACGGGCGGAAATCGACGATCGTGGCGCTGTCGGCTCCGGCCGCCAGCAGCGTGTCGGCGGTCGCGTAGGCGGCGTCGTTGTTGGTGAACAGCACCACCCGGCGGCCCGGCACGACGCCGAAACGCGCGACATAGGCGCGCGCGGCGCCGGCCAGCATGACGCCCGGACGGTCGTTGTCCGGGAAGGCGACCAGCCGCTCGTCGGCGCCGGTCGCCAGCACGACCTCCCTGGCGCGGATCGTCCAGGAGCGCTGCCGCGGCACGTGGTCGGGCGCCGTGGCCAGATGGTCGGTAACCCGCTCCAGCGCCCCCAGCATGTTGTGGTCGTAGTAGCCGAAGACGGTGGTTCGCGGCATCACCGTCACGTTCGGCAGGGCGATGATCGCGGCGAGCGTCTCGCCCCGCCATGCCTCGTGCGCCGGCTCCAGGAGCAGGCCGCCGCCGAGCAGGAAGTCCTGCTCGGCCAGCAGCACGCGCGCACCCGCCTCGCCGGCGGCGCGGGCCGCCGCCAGGCCCGCGGCGCCGGCGCCGACGACCAGCACGTCGCAGTGGGCGTGCGCCGCCTCGTAATGGTCGGGATCGGGCTCCGTCGCGGCCCGGCCGAGGCCGGCGGCACGGCGGATCATCGGCTCGTAGACCTTCTCCCAGAAGGAGGCCGGCCACATGAAGGTCTTGTAGTAGAACCCGGCCGGCAGCAGCCGCGCGGCGACCGAGGTCGCGGCCATGGCGTCGAAGCGCAGCGACGGCCAGCGGTTCTGGCTCTCGGCGACGAGTCCGTCATGGATCTCGGCCGTCGTCATGCGCGTATTCGGCGTGCGCCGGGCGCCGGTGCCGATCTCGACCAGCGCGTTCGGCTCCTCCGGCCCGGCGGAGTAGATGCCGCGTGGCCGGTGGTACTTGAAGCTGCGGCCGACGAGGCGCACGCCGGCGGCGAGAAGTGCCGACGCCAGCGTGTCGCCGGGATGGCCGGAATGCTCCTTGCCGTCGAAGCGGAAGCGGACGGTCCGGCTGCGGTCGATATGGCCGCCGCCGGCGATGCGGAACGCGCGTCCGGTCATGCCGCCGGTACCTCGAGGATGTCGGTCGCCCTGCCGGTGGCGGCGATCGCGTGGGTCATCGTGTGGCGGACCACCTTGACGTGCTGGCGGCAGCCGGCGGCGTGATGCCACCACTCCACATGCCAGCCGCGCGGGTTGGCGCGCGTGAAGACGTAGTCGTAGAAGGCGTCGATGCCGGCGTCGGGGGCCGGCCGGGTCACGGTGGCGTCGCCGCGGTAGGCGAACTCCGCCTCGTCGCGCGGGCCGCACCAGGGGCAGTCGATCAGGTGCATGGTCGGTTCCTACTGCGCCCAGGGGTACGGGCCGGCGCCGCGCTCGTCGATGGCGCGGCCCTCGCGAAAGCGCTCGATCGTCATCGCGGCGTTGAAGCGATGCGGCGCGTCGTTGGCGATCGTATGGGCGAAGCACCAGCCCGACCCGGGGGTCGCCTTGAAGCCGCCGTAGCACCAGCCGCCGTTGAGATAGAGCCCCTCGACCGGCGTCCGGCAGATCAAGGGCGATCCGTCCATGGTCATGTCCATGACGCCGCCCCACTGGCGCAGCACGCGCAGCCGCGACAGGCACGGCATCATCGCGACGCCGGCGGCCCAGACATGCTCGACCGTCGGCAGGCTGCCGCGCTGGGCGTAGGAGTTGTAGCCGTCGAGGCCGCCGCCGAAGACCAGCCCGCCCTTGTCCGACTGGCTGATGTAGAAGTGCCCGGCGCCGAAGGTGACGACCATGTCGACCAGCGGCTTCAACCCCTCGGTGACGAAGGCCTGCAGCACGTGGCTCTCGATGGGCAGGCGCAGACCCGCCATGGCCGCGACGCGCGAGGTGTTGCCGGCGACCGCGATGCCGACCTTGCGCGCCCCGATGAAGCCGCGTGTCGTCTCGACGCCGGTCACCCGGCCGCCCTCGCGCCGGATGCCCGTCACCTCGCAATGCTGGATGATGTCGACCCCGCGGGCGTCGGCGGCGCGCGCGAAGCCCCAGGCGACCGCGTCGTGCCGTGCCGTGCCGCCGCGGCGCTGCAGCAGGCCGCCGAACACCGGGAAGCGGGCATTGTCGTAGTCGAGCAGCGGCACCATCGCCTTCACCTGCTCGCGGTCGAGCAGCTCGGCGTCGATGCCGTTGAGCCGCATCGAGTTGCCGCGGCGGGCGGAGGCCGCGCGTTGGCTGTCGGAATGGAACAGGTTGAGGACGCCGCGCTGGCTCATCATCACGTTGAAGTTGAGGTCCTGCTCCAACCCCTCCCACAGCTTCAGGGACCATTCGTAGAAATGGTTGTTCTCCGGGAAGAGGTAGTTGGAGCGCACGATCGTCGTGTTGCGGCCGGTGTTGCCGAGGCCGATCGGCCCCTTCTCGACCACCGCCACGTTGGTGATGCCGTGCTCCTTGGCGAGGTAGTAGGCCGAAGCGAGGCCATGCCCGCCGCCCCCGATGATCACCACGTCGTATGAGGGCTTGGGATCGGGAGCGCGCCAGGCGCGCGGCCAGCGGGCGTGGCCGGATAAGGCGTGGCCGAGGAGCCGAAGCCCCGAATATCGCGTCATCGTGTCTGGGCCGGGTCGAGCGGAAGGAGGCGACAGGCTAGGCGTTGGCGGCGGCGCCTGCAATCGCCGCGGTGGGATTGCCGCCGCCCGGGAGGCACCGGCGGTGGCGTCGCTTTGCCGCAGGCGATGACGCTACTGACAGTCATAATCATTTGCACTATGGTTCGCGCGTCATCGACCGCCGGAGGAACCGTCCCGTGCATGTCCGCAAGCACCTGCTCATCCTCGCCCTGCTCGTCGCCGGCGCACCCGCCGCGGCGGCGGAGGCGGTCGACCGGGGCAAGGTCGTCGCGACCTACGCCGACATCGCCCAGGCGATGTACCAGGACGCCCTCGCCGGCGGCCGGACGCTGCGCACCGCCGTCGGCGCGCTGATCGCGCAGCCCGGAGAGGACACGCTGAAGTCGGCCCGCGCCGCGTGGATCGCGGCCCGTGCGACCTATCCGCAGACCGAGGTCTTCCGCTTCGGCAACAAGATCGTCGACGACTGGGAGGGCAAGGTGAACGCCTGGCCGCTCGACGAAGGGCTGATCGACTATGTCGACCGGTCCTACGGGACCGAGTCCGACGAGAACCCGCTGTACGTCGCGAACGTCATCGCCAACCGGAAGATCCGCTTCGCCGGCAAGTCGATCGACGCGACCCGGATCACCAGGAAGCTGCTGTCGGAGAAGCTGCACGAGGCCGGCGGGGTCGAGGCCAACGTCGCCGTCGGATATCACGCGATCGAGTTCCTGCTGTGGGGACAGGACCTCAACGGCACCGGCCCCGGCGCGGGCAATCGCCCGTGGACGGACTACGCCTCGGGTGCCGCCTGCACCCACGGCAACTGCGACCGGCGCGCGACCTATCTCCAGGTGGCGACCAACCTGCTCGTCGACGACCTCGCCTGGATGGCCAAGCAGTGGGCGCCCGGCGGCAAGGCGCGCCGCGCCCTCGCCAAGGGCGGCCCGAATGCGGGGATCACCGCCATCCTGACCGGCCTCGGCAGCCTCTCCTACGGCGAGCTGGCGGGCGAGCGCATGAAGCTCGGCCTGCTGCTCCACGATCCCGAGGAGGAGCACGACTGCTTCTCGGACAACACCCACAACAGCCACTACTACGATGTGGTGGGCATGCGCGCGGTGTATTTCGCGGGCTACCGCCGCAGCGACGGCAGCGAGGTCAAGGGGCCGATGCTGGCCGACGTGGTGAAGGCCGCCGATCCTGGGCTGGATGCGGAGATGCGCTCGCGGCTCGACGCCACCGAAGCGGCGATGCGCCGCATCAAGGAGCGCGCCGAGATCAAGGAGGCCTACGATCAGATGATCGGCCCGGACAATGCCGAGGGCAATGCCGTGGTCCAGGCGGGGATCGACGCCCTCGCCGCACAGACGAAGACGCTGGAACGGATCGTCGCCGCGCTCAGGCTGAAGCCGATCAAGTTCGAGGGCTCGAAGAGCCTCGACGATCCGGCGAGCGTGTTCAAGAAGTAGGAGCCCGGAGACGGCTGCGATGCGGGCAGCAACCCGGTTCGCCGCGCCCGCGGCCGTCCTTCTGGCGCTCCTGGCGGCGGTGCCGGCCGGCGCCGATGCGGCCGGCGGCCGCGTGCGGCCCACCACGGACTTCGCGCGGGCCGAGCCGGGCGAGGAGGATCCCGGCGGGGCCGCGACGGCGCACCATGCCCCGACGGCGCGCGCCTTCGCCCAGCCGCCGGCGAACCTGCCGTTCGGACGGCTGCTCGATTTCAAGGTCGGCGACGCCGTCTTCCGCAAGCTCTGGGTCTCGGCGCCGAGCTCGACGCGTTCATCGGACGGGCTCGGCCCGCTGTGGAACGCCCGCTCCTGCCAGAGCTGCCACGTCCGCGACGGGCGCGGCCGGCCGCCGCCGGCGGGCGAGACCGCGACGTCGCTGCTGTTGCGCCTGTCGATCCCGCCGCAGACCGACGCCGACCGGCGTGCGCTCGCCGACGGCGACCTGGCGGTGGTGCCGGACCCGACCTACGGCGTCCAGCTCCAGCCCTTCGCCGTCCAGGGCCACCGCGGCGAAGGGAGTGCGGCGATCGCCTGGACGCCGGTGCAGGTGCGTCTCGCCGACGGCACGGTGATCGCGTTGCGCAGGCCGACCTACACGGTGCGCGACCTCGGCTACGGACCGCTGCATCCCCAGGCCATGCTCTCGCCGCGGGTGGCGCCGCCGATGATCGGGCTCGGCCTCGTCGAGATGATCGCCGAGGCCGACATCCTGGCCGGCGCCGATCCCGAGGATGGCGACGGCGACGGCATCGCCGGCCGACCCAACCGCCTCGCGCGCGGGCCCGGCGGCGTGCCGGCGCTCGGGCGATTCGGCTGGAAGGCGGGCCAGCCGACGCTGGCGCAGCAGGCGGCCGAGGCGTTCGCCCTCGACATGGGGCTGTCCGCGACCTCCGGGCGAGCGCCGTGGGGCGACTGCACGCCGCGGCAACCGGAATGCCGGGGGGCGCCGCACGGCGGCACCGGCGAGGACGCGGTCGAGGTCGCACCGGCGCTGCTCGACCTCGTCGTCTTCTACGTCCGCCATCTCGCGGTGCCGGCCCGCCGCGACGTCGCCGACCCGCGGGTACTCCACGGCAAGCGCCTCTTCTACGCGAGCGGCTGCATCGGCTGCCACACGCCGAAATTCGTCACCGCCGCGGATCCGGCGCGGCCGGAGCTGTCGGGCCTGCTCGTCTGGCCCTATTCCGATTTCCTGCTCCACGACATGGGCGAGGGGCTGGCCGACGGCCGGCCGGAGGGGCGGGCCGGCGGCCGCGACTGGCGCACGCCGCCGCTCTGGGGAATCGGCCTCACCGAGGTCGTGTCCGGCCACACCTTCCTGCTGCACGACGGCCGCGCGCGCGGCCTGCTGGAGGCGATCCTCTGGCACGGTGGCGAGGCCGAGGCGGCGAAACGGCGGGTCGCCGCTATGCGCCGTGCCGACCGCGAGGCCCTGCTCACCTTCCTGCGCTCGCTCTGAGGATCACCGTCATGACCGCTCTCCTGCGCCGCCTCCTCGTCATGCTGGCGCTGCTCTCACCGGCGGCCGGACAGGCCGCCGAGTTCGATGCCGCGACCTATCGGCGCCTCAACGAGGCGATCGTGGACGGCCATATCGTGCCGCGCTACGCAGCGCTCGCGGCGGCGACCGCCGCCCTCGACCGGGCGACGGCGGCGCTGTGCGCCCACCCGGCCGCCGCCGCCTTCGCCGCCACGCGCCGCGCCTATGTCGGCGGTCTCGACGCCTGGCAGGCGATCCAGCATGTCCGCTTCGGCCCGGTCGAGTACTTCTCGCGGTCCAGCCGCTTCGCGTTCTGGCCCGACCCGCGCAACAGCGTCGGCCGGGCCCTGGACGAACTGCTGGCCGGCCGCGACCCGGCCGCGCTCGCCCCCGAGGCGCTGATGCGCGCCAACGTCGCGGGCCAGGGATTCCCGGCGCTGGAGCGGCTGCTGTTCGACGAGGAGTCGGAACGGAAGCTGCTGGCCGGGGGCGAGGAGGCGCGCCATCGCTGCGCCGTCCTCGCGGCGATCACCGCCAACCTGGCGACCATGGCGGCCGACATCCGTCGCGAATGGATCGGCGGCGACCATCCCTACCGGGGGGTGATCGCGGCGGCGGGCACGCCGGGGACGCCCTACATCCATCCCCGCGAGGCGACCCTCGACCTCGTCAAGGCGCTGCACCTCGCGGTCGAGCTGGTCGCCGACCACAAGCTCGCCCGCCCGCTCGGCGCCTCGCCGCAGGCGGCGCGGCCGCGGCTCGCGGAGAGCTGGCGCAGCGGCCGGTCGCTCGAGAACATCCGCATCGACCTCGCCGCCGGCGAGGCGATGTACGGCGTGGCGGGCGGCTTCTCCGCCGTGGTCCGCGAGACCGTCGGCGATCGTGCGCTGGACGACCTGCTGCGCCGCGCCTTCGCCCAGACGCTCGCGTCGGCGCGGGCGGCCCGAGCGCCGATCGAGCAGGGTGTGGCGGACGCCAAGGCGCGCCCGGGGCTGGAGCGCCTGCAGCGGGAAGCGACGGCGCTGAAGACGCTGATCGCCGAGCGCCTGACGGCGGCGCTCGACATCCCGCTCGGCTTCAACGCGCTGGACGGCGACTGAGGGGAGGCGAACGATGAGCGGAAATGCGATCGACCGCCGCGGCGTCCTCGCCGCCGGGCTCGGCCTTCTCGCCGCCGCCGTGGTGCCGCGACCCGCCGGTGCCGCGGCCGCCCTCCTGGTGGGCGCGCGCGCCGACGCGTCCGGGCGCTTCTTCGCCAGCGGCTTCGACCTCGCGGGGCATGCGGCGTTCGATCTGCCGCTGCCCGCCCGCGGCCACGGCATCGCCCTGCGGCCGGGACGGCGCGAGGCGGCGCTGTTCGGGCGCCATCCGGGACGCTTCGTCGCCATCCTCGATCTCGATGCCGGCCGCATCGTCCGCACCATCGCCAACGTGCCGGACCGGCGCTTCAACGGCCACGGCGTATTCTCGGCCGACGGCGCGCTGCTGTTCACCACCGAGACGGACCATGCGGCCGAGCGCGGCGTGGTCGGCGTCTATGCGGCCGAGCGTGGCTATGCCCCGGTCGCCGCGTACGACTCGGGCGGGCTCGACCCGCACGACCTGCGCCTGCTGCCCGACGGGCGGACGCTGGCCATCGCCAACGGCGGCATCCCGACATTCCGCGACGCCCCGCGGGTGAAGCCGAACCCCGCGGACATGGATTCCTCGCTGGCCTATCTCGACGCGCGTGACGGCAGGCTGCTCGGCGCCCTGCGCCTGCCGCGTGCGCTCGGGCCGCTCGGCATCCGCCATCTCGCCGTCGCCGGCGATGGCGCCGTCGGCTTCGCGGCACAGTACGAGGGGCCGTCGGTCGACCTCGTGCCGCTGGTCGGCAGCCACCCGGCCGGCGCGCCGGAGCTGCGTCTCTTCGCGGGGCCGGCGGAGGCAACGCGGGCGATGCGCAACTATTGCGGCAGCGCCGCGATCGATCGTGGCGAGCTTATTCTCGGCGTATCCTCGCCGCGCGGCAACCTCGCCACCTTCTGGGAGATGGCGTCGGGCCGGATGCTGGCGACGGCGGCGGTGGCCGACGGCTGCGGCATCGCGCCGGCCGAAGTGCCCGGCGCCTTCGTCGTGGCGAGCGGCCTCGGCGGCGCTCGGCGCGTCGATGCCGCGACCGGCGCGGCGACGGCGGTGCCCGGCGGGTTCGTCGCCGTCGGCCGCTGGGACAACCATCTGCTGACCATCGGGGGATGACGGCGATGAACGCGGCGAAGGAAACCATCTTCGGCTACTGGACCCGGTGGGCGCCGAACTTCGACGCGGCCGCCTCCCATGTCCGTTACCGCACCGCGTGGCAGGAGGTGCTGGCAGCCGCCGTGCCATGCCCGCCGCGGCGGGCCTGCCTCGATCTCGGCACGGGAACGGGTGCCTGCGCGCTGACGCTGGCGGCGATCGGCCATGACGTCACCGGGCTCGACGGCGCCCCGGGCATGCTCGCCGAGGCGCGGCGCGCGGCGGGCGAGCAGGGCCTCGACATCGCGTTCCGCGAGGGCGACGTCGATGCGACGCCGTTCGCGGACGCGTCGTTCGACGTGATCTCCGCGCGCAACCTCTTCTGGACGCTGCCCGACCCGGACCGCACGATGCGCGAGATCACGCGGCTGCTGCGGCCGGGCGGCGTCTTCCTGTTCTCCGACGGGCTGTGGCGGACCGACACCGTGGCGCCGGAGGCGTCCTCGCACGACATGACCGACTACGTCCAGGTCAGCGACGAGCTGCCCTACTACCGCGGCCTGCTCGGCGAGCAGGCGGATGCCCTGCTCGACTTCCACGGCTTCACCGGGCGGACGCACTGGGAGCAGCGCTTCACCACCCACCTCTATGCCCATCAGGCGGTGGGCGCCTGCCCGTTCTTCGTGGTGACGGCCAGGCGCCCGCTCGCCTGAACGAGGCTCAGGCGACCCACTCGGAGACGGGCGCCTTGGCGTCCTGCAGCGGCTGCGCGTGGATGTCGACCAGAGTCGGACCGTCGGCGTCCAGGGCCTTGCGCAGCGCGCCTTCCAGATCCGCCGGGTCGCGCACCGTCCAGGCCTTGACGCCGAACGCCTCGGCGACCTTGGCGTGGTCGGTGCGGGTGAAGTCGACGGAGTAGTAGCGCTGGCCGAATCCGGTCTTCTGGCCGGCCTTGATCCAGCCGTACACGCTGTTCGAGAAGACGATCATCGTCATCGGCACCTTGAGGCGCACGATCGTCTCCATCTCGCCGGCGGTGAAGCCGAACGAGCCGTCGCCCATGATGGAGAGCACCTTCGCCTGCGGCCGCCCGAAGTGGGCGCCGACCGCCGCCGACATGGAATAGCCCAGCGCGCCGTGGGCGCGGTTGGAGATGAAGTGCCGGCCGGCGGTGCGGAACTCGTAGTAGCCGGAGAAGTAGGGACAGGGCGTCCCGGGATCGCACACCAGCACCGCGTCGTCGGGCAGCAGCTTCTGCAGCGTCGCGACCACCCGCTCGGGGCGGATCGGCGTCTCGTCGGACGCGGCGAGCGCGTCGAAGGCCCCGTACTTCTCGCGCTTCGCCCTGGCGACCGCGGCGGCGTCGAGCAGCCGGCCGGCGGTCGGCCGCGGCGCGGTCTCGACGGCGGCGACGATCGCTTCCAGCGCCAGGCGGGCATCGGACAGCACCGCGACCGCGGTCTTGTAGGTCGCGCCGAAGACGCCCGGATCAGCGTCGATGTGGATCACCGGCACGCTGCCCGGCAGCGGGTGGCGCCAGCGTTCGGTCGTGACCGAGCCGGCGCGGCAGCCGACGAAGACCACGAGGTCGGCCATGTCGACCAGCGCCCGGGTCATCGGCGTGCCGCCGTTCGAGCCGACGACGCCGACCGCCAGCGGATGGTTCTCGGGGATCGAGCCCTGACCGGAGATGGTCGTCGCCACCGGCGCACCCAGCCACTCCGCGAGGCGCTGCAGCGCCGCCTCGCCGCCGGCGATCACCACGCCGCCGCCGCAGATGAAGAGGGGGTTCTTCGCCGACAGCAGCGCGTCGGCGGCCCGCGCGACCATCGCCGGGTCGGGGCCGAAGCGACGCGAGGGATAGAGGCCGAGCGTGGCGTCGGCCCACACGTCGGCCTCGTCGACCGGGTCCTTCTGGACGTCGAAGGGCAGGCCGATATGGGCGGCGCCCGGCCTGGCGCTCGTCATGTGGGTGAAGGCGCCGCGCAGTACCTTGGGAATGTCGGCGGCGCGGTCGAGGACGCGATTCCACTTGGCGAGCGGCCGGAACAGCGCCTCCTGGTCGAGCTCGGTCAGGGTGTAGCGGCCGCGCCCGCCGACCGAGATGTCGGTGGTCACGGCGAGAATGGGAATCGACGATTCGTTGGCCTCGACGACGCCCGGCAGGATGTAGGTGGCGCCGCCGCCCGATGGTCCCTCGCAGATGCCGACCTTGCCCGAGACGCGGGCATAGCCGTCGGCCATGTAGCCGGCCGAGCGCTCGTCGCGGGTCAGGATGTGGGTCATGCCGTGGTCGAGGCGATAGAGCGCGTCGTAGAGCGGCAGGCTGGTGTCGCCGCACAGGCCGAAGATGTGCTTGACGCCGTGCCCCTGGAGGATCCGCACGAACGCTTCGGCGCCGGAAAGTTGGTTGTTCATGGCGTCTCCTGTGCTAATCGGAGGTTGGTGCCAAGGGCCGCTTGCTCACAATACATCCCTGTATACAATACGACAGCGAAAGGGAAGGGAACGTCGATCGCATGCGACGCGGACAGCGCGCGACCGTGAACCTCGCCGACCGGGCGTACGAGCAGCTCAAGGCGATGGCGATCACCTATCAATTCCGCCCGCTGGAGCGGCTGGCCGAGGCCGACCTCGTCAAGCGCCTGAAGGTCAGCCGGACGCCGATCCGCGAGGCGCTGAACCGGCTCGTCACCGAGGGCTTCCTCACCTTCACGCCCAACCGCGGCTTCCAGTGCCGGCCGCTCGACGCCAAGGAGATCTTCGACCTCTACGAGGTGCGGCGGACGCTCGAGGCGTCGGCCGCCAATCTCGCGGCCGAACGGGCGACCGACGCCGAGCTCGACGAGCTGGCGGACTTCCTGAAGCGCAGCCGCGCGGCCCCGGACGACGCCTCGGTGGTCGACCTCGTCAGCCTCGACGAGGAGTTCCACGAGCGCATCGCCCGGCTTTCGCGCAACGCCGAGCTGCTGCGCATCCTGCAGAACATCAACGCGCGCATCCGCTTCTGCCGCTGGATCGACATGGAGAACGGCCGGCGTGCCGCCACCCAGAGCGAGCACGCCCAGGTGCTGGACGCGCTGCGCGCGCGCGACGCGACACGCTGCGTCGCCGTCATGAACAGCCACATCGCCCGGCGCCTCGACCAGATCGTCGACGTGATCCGCGAGGGCTATGCGCGCATCTACATGGGGTCCTACTCGCAGGTGCGCCCGGCGCGCGCCAGGGCGCCACGTGTGCCCGCGGAGCCGTGACCCGACCGCCTTACCACCACCAATGACATCCCCAGGGAGTGCGAGCGAGATGGCGACGACCGGAAATGGTCCGCTGACCGAGGCGTGGGCCGGCTACGTGGCCGGATTCACGGCCGACGCCGTGCCGGCAGCGGTGCGGGCGCGGGCGATCCAGATGATCCTCGACGGCAGCGGCGCGCTGCTCGCCGCGGCCGACCCGAAGATCTCGACCGGCCGGCGCATCGCCGCCTTCGTCAAGGGCCAGGGCGGCGACGCCCAGGCGAGCGTCGTCGGCCACGGCTTCGCCACCAGCGTCGTCAACGCGGCCCTGGCCAATGGGACGATGGGCTACACCTGCGACGTCGAGCCCCATCACCCGGAGGGGGTGCTGCATCCGGTCGCGGTGATGGTGCCGACCGCGCTGGCGCTCTGCGAGCATCTCGGCAAGTCGGGCAAGGAGCTCGTCGCCGCCGTCGTGCTCGGCTGCGAGATCGAGTACCGCCTGTCGATGGCGCTGGGGCCGGTCGAGCAGTACAATCTCGGCTTCCATCCCTCCGCCGTCTGCGGCTGCTTCG
>JADZBA010000447.1 GCA_020852355.1 Alphaproteobacteria bacterium | reverse complement strand
GTCCTGCACCCTCGCCGGAAGAAGCTGGGCCTCATCGATCTTCCAGGGGCGAAATTCCTTGCTCATGACCCAGCAAGGAATCAGACTCCCTCCCGCTTGACCAGCGACTATTCAGACACGCTCCTAGCGGCTCACGAGCCGATGGCGGCCAGCGCCCGGGCGAGCCGCCGGACCAGGGCGTGCGGCCGGTCGAGGCCGACCGCCCGCGCCGCGTCGTCGAGCGCCCCGACGACGGCGATCAGCGTGTCGGTGCCGGGCCAGGTGTCGAGGTCGAGCAAGGTCGTCATCAGCTCGCTCGTGGTGCCGAGGACCAGGACGGCCACCGCCAGCAGATAGGCGATGATCGCGCGGCCGGCCGGGACAACGGCGCTCTCGCGCGTGAACAGATCGGGCGGGCCGGAGGGCGCCGCCTCGTCGCCGAGCCAGGGCTGGCGCATCGCTCCCTCCCCTCAGAAGCGGAAATAGATGAAGGGGGCCACGCCGTCGGGCCCGGCCGCGTCGAGGCAAACCAGCGTGAGCCCGGCGGCGACGCCCAGAGCCCAGATGGGCCAGCGCGCGACAGCACGCTCCAATCGGAGCAGCCAGTCCGCCGGCAGCCAGTGCAGCGCGATGCCGAGCAGCACCAGGGCGGCCAGCCATGGGGTGGCGCGCGCGATGCCCGCGCCGCCGGCGAAGAGCCCCGCGAAGACATCGCCGGCGACCGCCAGCGACGGGCTGCGGAAGAGGACCCAGCCGGCGCACACGACGTGGAAGACGAGCGCGGCGCGCAGCCGGCCGCGCCAGCCGCCCGGCGCCGCGCGGCCGTCGCCGCAGGCACGCTCGGCGACCAGCGCGGCGCCGTGCAGCGCGCCCCACAGGACGAAGGTCCAGGCCGCCCCGTGCCACAGTCCGCCCAGCAGCATCACGATCATCAGGTTGACCATGGTGCGCCGCGGGCCGCGCCGGCTGCCGCCGAGCGGCTTGTAGAGATAGTCGCGCAGGAAGCTCGACAGCGAGATGTGCCAGCGGCGCCAGAACTCGGCCAGCGAGCGCGCCCGGTAGGGCTGGTCGAAGTTGCGCGGGAAATGGAAGCCGAGCAGCGCCGCGACGCCGATGGCGATGTCCGAATAGGCCGAGAAGTCGCAGTAGATCTGCACCGCATAGCCGTAGACCGCCAGCCACAGGTCGGCGGCGCCGTGGGCGGTGGGATCCCGGAACACCGGGTCGACGAGGTCGGTCGCCAGAGTGCCGGCGACGATCGTCTTCTTGAAGAGGCCGCCCAGCACCAGCAGGATCGCCATGACCAGCGGCACACGGTCGCGCGGGACGCGGCCGGCGAGCTGCGGCAGGAAATGCGCCGCGCGCACGATGGGGCCGGCGACGAGGTGCGGGAAGAACGAGATGTAGAGAAAGACGTCGAGCGGCCCGCCGGCCGCGGCCACGTCCCGCCGCTTCACGTCGACGACATAGGAGATGCCCTGGAAGGTGAAGAACGACACCCCCACCGGCAGCACGATCTCCAGCAGCGGCAGCGGCAGGGCGACGCCGGCGGCACGGCCGAGCGCCAGCAGTTCCTCGGAGAAGAAGCCGTAGTACTTGAAGAGGCCCAGCGTCGCGAGGTGCAGCGCCACCGAGACGGCGACGATCGTGCGGCGGCCGGCCTCGTCGTGCCGGCGGTCGATCAGCGCCCCGGCCGCCCAGGAGTTCCCGGCGCTCCACAGCAGCAACGCCAGGAACCGCGGATCCCAGCAGCCATAGAAGAACCAGCTCGCGCCCAGCAGGAACAGCTTGTCCCACCGCGGCCGGTCGACCATGGACCAGTGGACGAGGAAGACGACCGTGAAGAAGACCAGGAAGCCGGTCGTCGGGAACAGCACGGCCGTCCCCTAGGGCCGGACGCCGGGGCGACCGGCCCCCGCCCCATCGCCGACGCGATGGGTCCCTTCCCTCTCCGGCCCCCGGGGCCAGGAAAGGGCCAGACATCGTGCGCCCGGATGCCCGCCGTCCATGCCGGCGCTACGACAGCTTCCGGCGGCGCGTATACCCGTCCATCAGGAAGCGGTAGAGGGCCTCCGCCGCCAGCGCGTAGCCGTCGGCGGTGAAGTGGACATGGTCGCGGGCGGCGAGCGGCGGATCGCGGCGGGCCATGGCGTCGACGCCGCAGGGTCCCTTGGTCAGCCTCGACCAGTCCCAGAAGGGCAGGTCCATATCGGCGGCGGCGCGGCGCAGGACCCGCTTCACCGTGGCCAGGTGCGGCGGCTCCTTCCAGCGGCAACCGGTGGCGCGCCGGCCCTTCGCCGGCGGCGCCCGCCGGCCGGCGACGGCGGAATCGGGCGGCCCCGCGACGACCAGCGCGGCGCGCGGCGCGGCGCGGCGCAGCGCCATCAGCCGCTCCTCGACCAGCGCGCGGTAGCGCGTCTCCACCAGGTCGGTGGTGAAGGCCTCGTTGGTGCCGAAGGCGACGACGATGAGCGCGGGCTCGCGCCGGCTCAGCTCGGCCGCGACGATCGCCGCATCGAGGTTCGCCAGCATGGCGATCTGGGCGCCGTTTACCCCGTGGTTCTCCACCAGGGCGCCGCGGCCGCGCGACAGGCTCCAGCCGAGCAGCTCGACGGGCCCGTCCAGCGTCTCGATCTGCACCGCGACCGTGCCGCGCGGCAGTGGCGCCACCAGCCGGGCCGCCTCGCCGGCGCCGCCGGTGGCGACCACGCCCAGGGCACAGCCGTCGGCCAGGATCCTCAGATTGCCGCCGTCGGGCAGCCGCACGAGCGACGCCTCCAGGCGCTCGAAGCCGCCGGGCTCCTGGGCGACGGCGGTGATCGTCGATCCCGGCTCGTCGGAGCGCAGGCGGTGCAGGCCGAGCCCGAAAGGCGGCGGCGTGGTGGCGCGCAGGCTGTTCACTCCGTTCCAGACCCCGGTCTGCTGCACGGCGACCAGGGCGTTGCGATAGCCGCGCTGGGCGAGCCCCGGCGGCATGGCGCCGGGCCCGGCCGACCCGAAGCGCGCCTGGAACAGCTCGCGCAGCCGGCCGGCGAAATAGGGCCCGGCGGTGTGGCTGTCGCCGAGGATGACGATCGAGACGGGTGCCGTCGCGCGACGGGCATCGAGCCGCGCCAGCGCCTCGTGAAAGGGCGCCAGCCCGTCGCCGCGATGGCCGAGGCGGCGCGGGGTTGGTGCGGGCGGGGCCGCCATCGGCTCCAGCGTCGGAGATGGTGCGGCACAGGCCGGCGCCGCGGGTGGGTCGGGCGGCACACGGCCGGCCGACGCCTCCGGCGTGCCGGGGCGGGCGATGCAGGCGCACAGGCCGAGCAGCGCGGCGGCCAGGAACGCGGAAACGCGCGCGCGTCGCGCGATCGGCATCGACTTCACCATGCGGACCATTAGTCTAGCACGACACCGGTGTCGCCATATCCGGCCGGAGATCCTTCGCGCAATGCTGCTCGCCCGTCGGCAGGCGCTTCTCGCCTTCGCTCTCACGCCGTTCATGCGTTCCGCCGTCGCCGGCGATTCCCAGGCCGAGCCGAGGGCCACGCTGCGCCTGCTGGTGATCGGCGATTCCCTCGCCCAGGGACTCGCCACGACCCTCTACCACCGGGTGCGCCCGCTCGCCGGCGTGTCGATCCTGCCGGAGGGCGTGCATTCCACCGGTTTCACGCGCTACCACCAGCTCGACTGGCAGGCGAGGCTGACGGAGCTGCTCACCGCGCGCAGGGTCGACGCGGTCGCGATGTGGATGGGCCTCAACGATTTTCGGCCGATGGTCGATCCCGAATCGCGACGCCGCTACGACTTCAACTCGCCCGAATGGCTGGCCGTCTACGCGGCCCGCGTCGACGGCCTCATCGAGGTGGCCGCCAGGGCGAGGATCCCGATCTTCTGGCTGGGCATGCCGGTGCTGCGCGACGCCACCAACAACAGCGGCATGCGGATCATCGATGCGGTGCAGCGCGAGCGGGTCGAGCGCCTCCGCGAGACCTGGATCTCCACGGCGGTGCTGACCTCGGCGCCCGACGGCGGCTACCTCGCCTTCCTGGAAGACGCCCGCGGGCCGCGCCGGCTCAGAGCCGACGACGGCGCCCACTTCACCGAGCTCGGCTACCGCATCGTCGCGGACGGGCTGCTCGCGGCGATCGCCGAGCGCCTGCCGCAATACCGGCCGATCCTGGCTGCGGGACAGTAGGCGGCGTCAGTTCGCGCGCACCTCGGCCAGGGTGTCGTCCAGGGTCGCGCGCACCCGGCGGACCATCTCCTCGATCTGCTCGGCGCTGATGATGAGCGGCGGCGAGAAGGCGATGCGGTTGCCGACCACGCGGATGATGAGGCCGTGGCGGCGCGCGTTGGCCATCAGCTTCTCGCCGAGGCCGACCTCGGCCGGAAACATCTCGCGCGTCGCCTTGTCCTTGACGAGATCGAGGCCGCCGATCAGGCCGCAGCCGCGGAAGTCGCCCACCAGGGGATGGGCCTTCAGCGCCTCGAGCAGGCCGAGGAACACCGGCTCCACGCGCCGCACATGCCCGACCAGGTCCATCTCGTCGTAGATCTTCAGCGTCTCCAGCGCGACCGCCGCGGTGACGGGATGGCCGGAATAGGTCGTGCCGTGGGCGAAGCTGCCGAGCTTGTCGCTCTCCGCGAGCATGGCGTCGAAGATGCGCTGGTTGACGAGCAGTGCCGAGATCGGCTGCAGGCCGGCCGACAGCGCCTTCGCGGAGGAGATCATGTCGGGCTTCAGGCCAAAGGTCTGCGAGCCCCACATGCTGCCGGTGCGGCCGTAGCCGCAGATCACCTCGTCGGCGACGAACAGCACGTCGTGCTTCTTCAGCACCGCCTGGATCTTCTCGAAATAGCCTTCGGGCGGCAGGATGCCGCCGCCCGCACCCATCACCGGCTCCGCCCAGAAGGCGGCCACCGTCTCCGGCCCCTCGGCGAGGATGAGGCGGTCGAGCGCCGCGGCCATGCGCGTCGAGAACTCCTGCTCGCTCTCGCCGTCGACGTGGCGGCGATAGTAGTGCGGGAACTCGGTATGGAGGAAGCGGTCGAGCGGCAGGCCGAAGTCGGCGTGCATGTCGGGCTTGCCCGACAGGCTGATCGAGGCGCAGGTCGAGCCGTGATAGCCCATGTGGCGGCCGATGATCTTGCGCTTCTCGGGCTTGCCCATGGCGTGCCAGTAGTACCAGGCGAGCTTGATGCCGGCGTCGTTCGCCTCCGAGCCCGAGCACTGGAACAGCACCTTCGACATCGGCACCGGCGCCATCGCCAGCAGCTTCTCGGCGAGGTCGATCGTCGCGCTGTTCGAGTTGTGCCGGTAGACGTGATAGTAGCCGATGTTCTTCATCTGCTCGTAGGCGACCTTGGCGAGCCGCTCGACCCCGAAGCCGAGCGAGGCGCACCACAGGCCGGCGGCCGCCTCCATGAAGGGCCGGCCGGCGTCGTCGTAGATGTAGATGCCCTCCCCGCGCGACATGATGACCGGCCCCTCGTCCATGTGCCGGCGCAGGTTGGTCTGCGGATGGATCACCGACGCGATGTCGCGCGCGTGCGGGCTGTTGGGCATGTGGGTCATGG
>JADZBA010000446.1 GCA_020852355.1 Alphaproteobacteria bacterium | reverse complement strand
GGGCCGTGAGCACGCCCTTGCCGCGCAGCCGCAGGCGGCTGCCGCTGTTCGATCCCGCGGGCACCCGCAGGCTGACCGGGCCGTCGATCGTCTCGACGCGGATGGTCGCGCCGAGCACCGCTTCGCCGAGCGTCACCGGCACGGTCGCATGGATGTCCGCGCCGTCGCGGGTGAAGGTCGGATGCGGCTCGACCTCGATGACGACGTAGACGTCGCCCGCGTCGCCCATCAGCGACGGCGCCTGGCCGCGCAGGCGGAGCTGCTGGCCACTCTCCGTGCCGGGCGGGACGGTGACGTTGACGACCCTGCCGTCGGGAAGCTGCACCGGCCGCTTGCCGCCCCTGATGGCGTCGAGGAAGGGCACGCGCAGGGTGATGCGGATGTCGTGGCCGCCCTCCTCGGCCGGCGCGCCGCGCTGGCGGCCGCGGCCGAAGAGGTCGGCGAAGATGTCGTCGGAGAACTCGAAGCCGAACCTCCCCCCGCCCGTCCCGGCCGCGCCGGCGCGGCGACGGCCCGCACCGGCGCCCGCTCCCTCGCCGCCCCAGCGGAAGGTCTGCGCGCGCTCGGCGCCCGAGGCGTCGATCTCGCCGCGGTCGAACCGCCCGCGCTTGTCGGCATCGGACAGCAGGTCGTAGGCGGCCGTCACCTCCTTGAAGCGGTCGCCGGCGCGACCGCCCGGCTGCATGTCCGGATGCAGCTTCTTGGCGAGCTTGCGGTAGGCCTGCTTGATCTCCGCGGCGCTCGCCGTGCGGGGAACGCCCAGGACCTTGTAGGGATCATCCATCGCGCGACCGACCCTCGACGAAACGCATGCTCCTCGCCTCTCCGTGCCCGGTCGACACCCACCGGGCGGGATTCACCGGCCGATCATACATCAGCCGACGAGAGATGGTGTTAGGGGGCCGCGTCATCCAGAGCGCGAGACGCGAGAGGTGGGATGGAAAAAACGCCCGGACACCATATCCTCGGGCCGAGCGGCCCTTCCCCCCGCGCGGAGCCCCATGGACGACCAGACCATCGCCGACCCGATCCGCACCTTCGCCGACTGGCTGGCCGAGGCGGAGAAGTCGGAGCCCAACGACGCGAACGCCATGGCGCTCGCCACGGCGACCCCGGACGGCGCGCCGTCCGTCCGCATGGTCCTGCTGAAGGCGGCCGATGCCGCGGGCTTCGTCTTCTACACCAACCTGGAGAGCCGCAAGGGCGGCGAGCTGCGGGCGAACCCGCAGGCCGCACTGCTGTTCCACTGGAAGTCCCTGCGCCGCCAGGTACGCGTCGAGGGCCGCGTCCAGCCGGTCGCCGAGGCCGAGGCGGACGCCTATTTCCACTCCCGGGCGCGGGCGAGCCAGATCGGTGCCTGGGCATCGGCGCAGTCCCGCCCCCTGGAGAGCCGCTTCCACCTGGAGAAGCAGGTCGCCCTGATGACCGCCCGCTACGCCGTCGGCACCGTGCCGCGGCCGCCCTACTGGTCGGGGTTCCGCCTGGTGCCGGCGCGCATGGAATTCTGGCAGGATCGTCCTTTCCGGCTGCACGACCGCCTGATCTACGCGCGCACCGCGGACGGCTGGCGGACGGAACGGCTCTTTCCCTGAGATGATGGACGCCGCCGCCGCGCGCCCGGAGCCGGAGCGGACGGCGCGGCTGCTGCGCCGGGCGAGCCACGCCTCGGTCGCGGTCGCCGGCAGCCTGATCCTCGTGAAGGCCGGCGCCTACTTCCTCACCGACTCGGTCAGCGTGCTGTCGAGCCTGCTCGATTCGCTTCTCGACCTGGCCGCGTCGGTGCTGAACGTCATCGCCATCCGCCACGCGCTCGCCCCGGCCGACTACGAGCACCGCTTCGGCCACGGCAAGGCGGAACCCCTCGCCGGCCTCGGGCAGGCGGCGTTCATCGCCGGCTCGGCCGGCCTGCTGTTCGTCGAGGCGAGCCGCCGCCTCATGGCGCCCCACGCCGTTGCGAACGTCGACGTCGGCGTCGCCGTCATGGCGATCAGCATGGTC
The DNA here is from genome assembly GCA_020852355.1 of Alphaproteobacteria bacterium. Lineage (GTDB taxonomy): Bacteria > Pseudomonadota > Alphaproteobacteria > ATCC43930 > Allostellaceae > Allostella. The sequence goes on along the minus strand of JADZBA010000446.1, from coordinate 773 downwards.
GCATCGCTCTGCCTGGTGATCTTCCAGCGACGCGTGGTGCGCCTTACGGGGTCGGTCGCCGTCGGCGCCGATTCCCTGCACTACCAGAGCGACCTGCTGCTCAACGGCGCGGTCATCGCCGCGCTGCTGCTGGGAAATGCGTTCCATGCGCCCTGGCTCGACCCCGTCTTCGGGATGGCGATCGCGGCCTTCATCCTGTGGAGCGCCTGGCAGATCGTCCATCTCTCGGTGACCCACCTGATGGACCGCGAGCTACCCGACCGCGAGCGCGAACGCATCCGCGCCATCGCCCTCGACCATCCCGAGGTCCGCTCGGTGCACGACCTGCGCACCCGTGCCGCCGGACCGCAGGCCTTCATCCAGATCCATATCGAGCTCGATCCCGACATGTCGCTGCGGCGGGCCCACGTCGTCTCCGACGCGGTCGAGGCGGCGATCACCACAGCCTTCCCCCACGCCGAAGTGATCATCCACCAGGACCCGGAAGGCATCCAGGAGGTTCGCCTCGCCGCGAAATGAGTCGCCAAAACCACGCGCTTTGCTTTAGATTCCGGCCCCGTTCTTTAATTCCTGGAAAGGTGGCCGGGCCGGCGTCGGAGATGACGGCGAACGGCCACGCAAGCCGCCGCACGCGCGGCGGCGGGACGGGTGGCTTCGGTCCATGCGCATCGGTACGCAGGTCTTGGTCGTCGCGGTGGCAGCCTGCGCCATCGCCGGCGGTTGGTACTACTGGCAGTCGCAGGCCGAGGGCAAGGGCGCGCCGGCGGGGCGGC
>JADZBA010000445.1 GCA_020852355.1 Alphaproteobacteria bacterium | reverse complement strand
TGATCGCCACGGCCATCACCGCCGCCGACCTGCTGCCGGAAGCGCTCGCTCAGGGCGTCGCCTTCGGCGTCACGCTGCTGGTGATCGTCTACGAGTGGTTCGTCGCGCGCGTCGCCCTGCAGGTGAGCGGCCTGACGGGGGCCGGCGTGGTCGCGCTCGACCTCGCCGTCGGCATCTTCCTCAACGGCTTCGCCCAGTCGCTCTACCAGTGACTGGTCACTGCCGGTGAGACGAAACGGGCGTCCCCTGGGGGACGCCCGTTCGCCGTCCGGCCGGACCTCGGCCGGCTCAGAAGGTCACGCCGAACCCGAAGTTCACGACGGGCTGGCCGTAGTGCCGGTGATAGTACGGGCGCGGCGGCGGAGCCATCACGACGCGCGGCGGCGGAGCCAGGTAGTAGGGTGCCGGCGGCGGCGCGTACACGACCGGCGGCGGCCCGTAATAGACCGGCGGCGCCGGGCGATAGCACGTCCGGTAGCCGTAGCTGTCGTAGTAGCAACGGGCCGACGCCGGCGCCGTCGCCGCCAAAACGCCGAGCCCGGCGATCACGGGGGCTGCATACTTCAGAAGGCGCACATTCATCGAGGGTCTCCTCGTTGCACATCTATCGAACGTAGGTCGCACGGCGCTTATTCCAGGTTCATTCGTACTCGACGCCGACGAGATAGAGCCCGTCCGGCGGCGCGGTCGGTCCACCCGCCGCGCGATCGCGCGCCGCCAGCGCCGCGGCGACGCGCCCGGCCGGCCACTTGCCGTCGCCCACGAGCTTCAGCGTGCCGACCATGTTGCGGACCTGATGATGAAGAAACGATCGGGCACGCGCGTGGATCCTCAGCTCGTCGCCGTGGCGGACGACGTCGAGCGAATCGAGCGTCTTCACCGGCGAGCGCGCCTGGCATTCCGAGGCTCGAAAGGTGGTGAAATCGTGGCGGCCGACGAGCATTTGCGCGGCGGCGTGCATCGCCGCGCCATCGAGGGGCCGCACCACGTGCCAGGCGCGTCCGCGCTGCAGCGCCAGGGGCGCGCGCCGATTGACGATGCGGTAGAGATAGGTGCGCCTTCGCGCTCCTATGCGCGCATGGAAGTCCGCCGGCACGATCGCCACCTCCAGGATCGCGACGGGCGCCGGACGGACGTGGAAGTTGATCGCGTCGCGCACATTGTCGACCGGCCATTCCCGCGCCAGGTCGACATGGGCCACCTGGCCCAGCGCATGGACGCCGGCGTCGGTGCGCCCGGCCGCATGCAGGCGCACCTCCTCGCCGCAGAAGCGGTCGATCGCGGTCTCGATCGCCTGCTGCACGGACAGGCCCTTCGCCTGGCGCTGCCAGCCGACGAACGCGCCGCCGTCGTACTCGACGAGAAGGCGGTAGCGCGGCATCGCCGTCAACCCGGTGGCGGCAGCAGGGTGCCGGCCGGAATCGGGTAGCCGCGCAGGAAGGCGTCCGCCTCGGCCGGCCCGCGGCCCGGCCGCTGCAGCCGCGTCGGGCGGTACGCCCCCGCACCGCACGCCACGGTCAGCCGGTCGTCGAGCACGGCGCCGGGCGGGCCGGACGGCGCCGCGTCGGCGACGCCGGCCAGCACCCGGATGCGCTCCCCGCCATGGACGAACCAGGTGCCGGGCCAGGGGTCGAGGCCGCGCACCTGCCGGTCGATGGCGGCGGCCGGCAGGCGCCAGTCGATCGCCGCCTCGTCGCGGGTGATCTTGGCGGCGTAGGTGACGCCGTCCGCCGGCTGCGGCACCGCCGCCAGCGTGCCGCGGGCGACGCCGTCGAGCGCCCGCACGACGAGACGCGCGCCGACCTCGGCGAGGCGGTCGTGCAGCGCGGCGGCCGTCGTCCGCGGCCCGATCGGCACCGCCTCGGCCAGCAGCATCCCCCCGGTGTCGAGGCCGGCATCCATCTGCATGATGGTGACGCCGGTCTCGCCGTCGCCCGCCAGGATGGCGCGCTGGATGGGTGCCGCCCCGCGCCAGCGCGGCAGCAGCGAGGCATGCACGTTGAGGCAGCCGAGGCGCGGCGCCTGCAGCACCGGCACGGGCAGGATCAGCCCGTAGGCCGCGACCACCGCGGCGTCGGCGCCCAGCGCCGCGAACTCGGCCTGGGCATCGGCCGTGCGCAGCGTGCGCGGCGTGCGCACGGGAATGCCCAGCGCCTCGGCCCGCGCCTGCACGGGGCTCGGCTGCACCCGGTGCCCGCGGCCCGCGGGGCGCGGCGGCTGGCTGTAGCAGGCGGCGACCGTGTGCCCGGCCGCCACCAGTGCGTCGAGGATCGCGACCGCGAAGGCGGGCGATCCCATGAAGACGAGGCGCAGGTCGGCGCGGCCCGGCGCCGATGCGTCCCTCGACTGCTCCGCTTCGCTGCGCGCTCGGGATGAGGCGGTCAAGGTTCTCCCTCGGTCTGCGTGCCGAAAAGGACGCCCCTCATCCCGAGCTCGTCGAGGGACGCACCACCGTCGATGCTGCCGGCCTACGCGCCGACGCGCCTGGCCTTCACCAGCTTGCGCAGGATCATGTTCCGGCGCAGGGCGGAAATGTGGTCGATGAACAGCACGCCGTCGAGATGGTCGATCTCGTGCTGCAGGCACGTCGCCAGCAGATCGGTCGCGTGGATCTCCTGCCGCGCGCCGTTCTCGTCGAGGTAGCGCACCTTGACCTCGGCCGGGCGCACCACGTCGGCATAGTGCTCGGGCACCGACAGGCAGCCCTCGTTGCGCTCCGCGTCGTCGTCGGAGACCCAGACGATCTCCGGGTCGGCGATGCGCAGCGGCCGCTTCGGCTCGCCCTCACGCGCGATGTCGAGCACGATGACGCGCCTGGCGACGCCGACCTGCGGAGCGGCGAGGCCGATGCCGGGAGCCGCGTACATGGTCTCCAGCATGTCGTCCATCAGCGTGCGGACGGACTCGTCGACCCGTTCGACCGGCTTCGCCTTGACCTTGAGCAGCGGGTCGGGTGCGACGAGGATGGGCAGAATCGCCATGATCTGGGGTGGAAACCTCTGGAATCGTTCCGGACAGCTAGGTAAGCCGCGGATGCCGGCGGTTCAAGCGCGCGCGTGGCCGGGCGGGATCGGGGTCGGGCGCCGTCAGGCGCCGGGCTCGGCCCATTTGCGCTCGAACGCCCAGACGTCCTCGAAGCCCATCAGCCCGGTCATCTCGCGGAACGGGTAGAGCGGCGTGTGCGCGCCGTTGGTGGTGCCGTTCGCCCGGAGCGCGCCGTAGATGCCCGCCAGCGCCGCGGTCGCCGCCATGAAGCCGCAGCCCGGATAGATCGCCATGCGGTACCCGATCTCGCGCAGCCGGTCGGGCGACAGCATCGGGGTGGCGCCGCCTTCCACCATGTTGGCCAGCAGCGGCGCGTCGAGGCGGCCGCCGATCGTCTCCATCTCCGCCTCGCTCTCGGGCGATTCGACGAAGAGGATGTCGGCGCCCGCCCGCCGGTAGGCCTCGGCCCGGCGCAGCGCCTCGGGCAGGCCGAGCGCGCTGCGCGCGTCGGTGCGCGCCACGATCAGGAAGTCGGGGTCGCTGCGCGCATCGGCCGCGACCTGGATCTTGCGCACCATGTCGGCCATCGCGATGACGCGCCGGCCCGGCGTGTGGCCGCACTTCTTGGGGAACTCCTGGTCCTCGAGCTGGATGCCGGCGGCGCCGGCCGCCTCGTAGCCGCGCACGGTGTGGGCGACGTTGAGGAGGCCGCCATAGCCGGTGTCGGCGTCGGCGACGAAGGGCGTGCGCGTGCCCTGGGCGAAGCGCTCCACCCGCTCGACCATCTGGCTGTAGGTGGCGAGCCCCGCGTCGGGCAGGCCGAGCAGCGAGGCGACGGTGCCGAAACCGGTCATGTAGAGGCAGTCGAAGCCCATGCGGTCGGCGACCCGGGCGGAGATCATGTCGTAGATGCCGGGTGCCGTGATGAAGTGGCCGCCGCGGATCTGGGCGGCGAAGGCACGGCGCTTCTCGGCGGCGGTGGGGATGGCGGTGGCGGTCATCGGGGGCTCCCGCGGGGGACGGTGCGACGCGGGAGAGTCTAGCACCGCTCAGCCCGCGGCACCTCCCCGGCCACGCGCCGCGGCGCGCCGCAGCTGCGCCTCGCGCAGGCCGATATAGAGGGCGCTCGTGAGGATCACCGCGGCACCGATCAGGGTCGCCTTCGTCGGCACCTCGGCGAAGACGAGATAGCCCACGGCGATCGCCAGCAGCAGGCGCAGATAGCCGAAGCCCGCGAGATAGCCTGCGTCGGCCTCCGCATAGGCGCGCAGGAAACAGTACTGCCCGCCCGTCGAGAGCACGCCGATGGCGAGGAACAGCGGCCACTCCGCCGCCGTCGGCCACTGCCACGCCCAGATGCCGAGCGGTGCGATCATGGCCAGCGCCATCACCGTGTACAGGACGGTCACCTGCACCGGCCGCTCGTGGCGCAGCAGCGTCTTGGCCGTGGCCATCCCCAGGCAGGTGACGACCGTGCCGAAGAGCGCGATCGCCACCGCGTCCAACGGCGTCCCGGAGCTGGGCTGCACGATGAAGAGCACGCCCGAGAAGCCCAGCAGCACCGCCGACCAGCGCCGCCAGCGCACCTTCTCGCCCAGCAGCAGCACGGCCAGCACCGTCATCACCATCGGCCCGGTGAAGCTGATGACCGTGGCATCGGCCAGCGGCAGCCGGGTGAGGGCGAGATAGCTGCACACCAGCCCCAGGGTTGAGCAGACGTTGCGCCACAGATGCCCGCGCCAGCGCGGCGACCACAGCCGCGCCGGCCCCATGCGCACCATCGTCGGGCTCAGCAGCATCATGCCGACGATCAGGCGCACGAAGACGATCTGCAGGACCGAGTGGTGCGAGCCCAGCAGCTTCACCAGCACGTAGATGGTGACCGTGATCGTCTGGTCGCCGAGCAGCCAGGCGAGGCCGCGCGTGTCGGGCGCCAGGGCCGACCAGCGGGCGGCGAGGAGGGGGAAGGGCATCGGCGGGGCGGGGCCGACCGTACGGGCGGGGGCGGCAGAGGGCAAGGGCGGGCGGCGCGCGGCGGGGCCCCTGCCGGCCGCGCGCGCGGATTCAGGCCGCCGGCCGGATGTTCTGGTTGCGGCGGAAGACGTTCTGCGGGTCGTACTTCGCCTTGACCTGCTGGAGTCGCCGGTAGTTCGGGCCGTAGGCCGCGGCCACCACGTCGCCGCGCTCGTCCTCGGCGATGTAGTTGACGTAGCGGCCGGCACCGGTGAACGCGTCGAGTGCGGCGTAGGACTCGCGCACCCAGGCGATGCACGCGTCGTTCTGCCGCGGGTCCATCCATTCCCCGAGGACCAGCATGTTGTAGCCCGGGCTGCGGTGCGGGAACGCCGTGTCGCCGACGCCGACGCGCGTCACGGCGCCGTGGAAATGCTCGACCAGGACCTGGCCCATCGCCGTCGGGCAGCGCGCGAAGCAGTCGATGAGGGCACGGATGGCGTCGTCGTCCAGGTGCGACAGGAAGGCCGACTTCCAGTAGTTGAGCGCGCCCTTGGGATAGGCGCCGTCGAGCATGGCGTTGACCGCGCAATAGGGCATCGGCCCGACCGCGTCCATCGCCGGCGTCCCGAACGCCTTGATCGGCCGCACCGCCGCCTGGCCGGCGGCGGCATCGCCGCAATGGCAGAGCACCATCGCCACCAGCTTCGTGCCCGATCCGTCGGGCGCATGGACCATGCCGGCGAAGACGGTGAAGTCGTCGGGCAGTGCGGCGGTGACGTCGCGGTAGTGGCGCAGCACGTCCCAGGCCGCCGCGAACGGATAGGCGATGAGGCCCGCGGTCACGGTCGGCCCGACCGGATGCAGGCGGTACTGCAGCGACGTCGCCACGCCGAAGTTGCCGCCGCCGCCCCGCAGCGCCCAGAAGAGGTCCGGGTTCTCCTCCGCACTCGCCGTGACGACGCGCCCGTCGGCCAGCACGATGTCGGCCGACAGCAGGTTGTCGAGCGCCAGCCCGTGCCGGCTCATCAGCCAGCCGAGCCCGCCGCCCAGCGTCAGCCCGGCGATGCCGGTCGACGAGACCACGCCGCCGGTGGTCGCCAGGCCGTGCAGCTGGGTCTCGCGATTGAAGCCGTTCCAGGTGACCCCGCCCTCGGCCCTCGCCGTACGCGCCTTCGCGTCGACATGGATGCCCTGCATCCCGGCGAGGTCGATCATCAGGCCGTCCTCGACCGTGCCGTGGCCGGCGACGTTGTGGCCGCCGCCGCGCACCGCGATCTCCAGCCCCAGCGCGCGCGCCGCACCTACCGCATCGGCGACGTCGGCGGCACCGCGGCAGCGGGCGATGAGCGCCGGCCGCCGGTCGATCAGGCCGTTGTGCACCCGCCGCGCGTCGTCATAGCCGGCATCGCCCGGCAGCAGGATCCGTCCGGAAAATTGCTTGGCGAGCTCCGCCGCCGCCTCGGCCACGCCCCTCGTCGATCCCATGGTTCCCTCCGCTGCGATCGCGGCGCCGCCCGTGAACCCCGGTCCCGGTCGGCTCGCCGCGGCCTTCCCGGATCATAGTGCGCGGGGGTCGCGAGTCCCATGGGGACGGGCGCGAGGCGATCATGAGATGCCCGTCCGACGATGCGAGAAGATGGATCGCATCGGAGCTTCCGTCATTCCTATAAAGAAGATATTTTTTGATATTTATCGCGTAAGAATAGTAACAATGATGATAATATTTGATGCTGGGAAGGTTACTGCAATAGTGGTCATGATATAAGAATAATGGATAATATGTTCAGGTTATATGAGCCTCGAAGCGTGCGATCAAAGAAACAGTGTATGGGACCCGCGAGTCATGGAAACGTATGAATTGGGCGCGCGATGGTCCCCGACATTGAGGGTCGCGGTGACGTCATCCTCAAGCCCATTGAGAAGGAGCCTCCGATCTCACCTCCTTGCATCCGGAGGCCTGTTCCAGGGTTTGATGGTGTGCCATACGCGCAACGGCAGGGTGGCGGCGCTGTCGCGGGAACAGCAATTCTTCGCCAGCCCTCGACTGCGTTAACGGCTTTGCTGGCGGACTGGTATCGTATATGATGTTCCCGATTTGTTCATGGAGTCGACGTGGCAATCTCAACCGCGATCGAATGGACCGATGCCACCTGGAATCCAGTCACCGGCTGCACCAAGATCAGCCCCGGTTGCGATCATTGCTATGCTGAGCGGTTCGCCGAGCGCTTTCGTGGTACGAGCGGGCACCCGTTCGAGACGGGCTTCGACCTGACACTGCGACCCGAGCGCCTTGAGCAGCCTCTCAGTTGGCGCCAGCCGCGTATGATCTTCGTCAATTCCATGAGCGACCTGTTCCACAAGGACATTCCGCAGGAATTCATCGCGCGGGTGTTCGACACTATGGAACACGCCCACTGGCACACTTTCCAGGTGCTCACGAAGCGCTCGTCGCTCATGCGCGACTTCCTGCGCCGGCGTTATGGTGAAAGCCGTGGGCCGGGTCATATGTGGTTCGGGGTTTCGGTCGAGGACGGCAGCCGCAGGTCCCGTATCCGGCACCTCCAGGAGGCACCTGCAGGAGTTAGATTCCTCTCCATCGAGCCGCTGATCGGCCCGACCGGAAGCCTCGATCTTGCCGGCGTCGACTGGGTGATCGTTGGCGGAGAGAGCGGGCCGCGGGCGCGGCCTATCCATGCTGACTGGGTGCGGAACATACGCGAACAATGTCTCAGGGCCGGCGTCGCGTTCTTCTTTAAACAATGGGGGGGGGCTCGCGCGAAATCCGGCGGCCGCGAACTCGATGGTCGCGAATGGAGCGAGTTTCCCACCCCGACCTTCTCCATCGCCGCGGAATGAGTAAACGTCCCAAAGACAACACGGTCGGCCCCTGGGCGAAGGAGAAGCTCGACGCCCTCGGCGCCTATCTGAACTATTACACGAGGCGTCTGAAGAACCAGGGACACTGGCTCAAGGGCACGGTATTCCTTGATGCCTTTGCCGGGCCCGGACTTTCCCCGGTCCGCACCCAGGAAGCACCGGCCACGAAAGGCGGGCTTTTCGGCGACGATGCCGAAGCCGAGAAAGTGCAGGTCGAGTTCCTCAAAGGTTCGCCGCGTGTCGCGCTCGACATCGCCAATCCCTTCACCTCCTACATCTTCATCGACATGGACCCTGAGCGGGCCGCCGACCTGCACGCGCTTGAGGTCGAATATGGCGCATCGCGTCGCATCATCGTGGTGGAGGCGGATGCCAACGCTGCAATCGAGGCATGGGTCGCCGGCGGCGTTGACTGGAGGCATCACCGGGCCGTCGCATTCCTCGATCCCTTCGGCATGCAGGTGCCCTGGTCGACCATCGAGAAACTGGCGGCGACGAGGGCAATCGAGGTCATCATCAATTTCCCGCTCGGCATGGCGATCCAACGGCTTTTGGTGCGCTCCGGGGAGATTCCCGAGGGCTGGCAGATGTCGCTCAACACCTTCTTCGGATCGCCCGACTGGCGAGAGCTCGCTTATGAAGAGAAGAACGATCTATTCGGCGGCAAAGTGACGAAGGTCCACGACTCGAGTGCGCGGCTGCTCGAATGGTACCGTGGTCGGCTGCGGAAGGCTTTTGGCCATGTCTCGACTGCGCGCCTCATCAGGAATACTCGTGGCAATCCGCTCTACTATCTCATCTGGGCGGGGCCCCATCGGGCGGGGCTGACAGGAGCCGAGCACATTCTGAGCAAAGGCGAACGCGTCAGGAATTCCCCGGCCTGAGCCAACTGGCGGTCCCGGTCCGACTGCGCTCACGACCCTTGGGCGATTTTCACTCGCACATCTGGCCTCGCAAGAGCCCAACGCCCACAGGCCGGCAGTCACCGTCGTGAAGAAGGAGACCGTTCCCCGCCCACCTCGTGCGCCTGGGGCCGACCACGGGCTGCCGCCGCTGTCCGAGACCGACATAAGGCTGCACCGGGCGCCGGGGCTCGGACCGGCGCTGTCGCCTCTGGCCGACCATCTCGCCGCTTCGTTCGCGGGTGCGGTTGCACCATTATCTTGACCGCACTCCGCCCCCATCTCTATCGCCGACCAAGAAATCCCCTAGTGGCGGCCGCCGGCCGCCCGACCTGGAGCCCCATCGATGTCGGAGACCCCCGTCACCGTGCTGACCGGCTATCTCGGCGCCGGCAAGACCACGCTGCTGAACCGCATCCTCACCGAGCCGCACGGCAAGCGCTACGCCGTGATCGTCAACGAGTTCGGGGCGATCGGCATCGACAACGACCTCATCGTCGACGCCGACGAGGAGGTGTTCGAGATGAACAACGGCTGCATCTGCTGCACCGTGCGCGGCGACCTCATCCGCATCATCGACGGGCTGATGAAGCGGCGCGACCGGTTCGACGCGATCATCGTCGAGACCACGGGCCTGGCCGACCCGGCGCCGGTGGCGCAGACCTTCTTCGTCGACGAGGACGTGCGGCGCAGGACCAGGCTGGACGCGGTGGTGACGGTGGTCGACGCCCGCCACGTGCTGCAGCGGCTGGCCGACACGCGCGAGGCCAAGGACCAGATCGCCTTCGCCGACGTCGTGCTGCTCAACAAGACCGACCTGGTGAGCCCGGAGGAGCTGGCCGAGGTCGAGGGCCGCATCCGCGCGATCAACGCCTACGCGCCGATCCACCGCACCGAGAACTGCGCCGTCCCGCTCGACCGCGTGCTCGACCGCGGCGCCTTCGACCTGCAGCGCGTGCTGGCGATCGAGCCGCATTT
>JADZBA010000444.1 GCA_020852355.1 Alphaproteobacteria bacterium | reverse complement strand
CCGGACCGCCAGGGCGCCGGCATCGGCCGGCGCCTGATGGATGCGATCCTCGCCGCGGCGGGCGAGCGCACGATGCTGCTGAACGCCACGGTGGCCGGCATGCCGCTCTACGAGAAGCTGGGCTTCGTGGCGTGCGGCCGCGTGCGGCAGCATCAGGGCCCGCTCGGCGCGGTGCCGCCGGTGCCGCCGGGGGCCGGCACGGTACGGGCGCCGGCGCCGGATGAGGCGGGGCTGGTGGCGGCGCTCGACGCGCTGGCCTTCGGCGCGCCGCGCACCGCGCTCCTTGATCGTCTCGCCGCGGCCGGCCGCGTGGCGCTGCTGGAGCGCGACGCGCGGATCGCCGGGGTCGGCCTGTCGCGGCCCTTCGGCCGCGGCCACCTCGTCGGGCCTGTGGCGGCCGCGGACGCCGCCGGCGCCCAGGCGCTCATCGCCCATCTCCTGGCGCTGCTCGACGGCTTCGTGCGCATCGATCTCGCGACGGGTGCCGGGGCGCTCGCGCCGTGGCTGGAGGGCGCGGGCCTCGCCTTCGCCGGGGAAGCGGTGACCATGGCGCGCGGCATGCCGCTTGCCTGCGATCCGTCGATCCGGCACTACGCGATCGCTGCGCAGGCCCTGGGCTGAGAGGAAAACCCACCGCGATGGCCATCGTCTTCAAGTCCGACCCGATCCGCGGCCGCGAATGGGCCCGCATCCTCGCCGAGCGCGCGCCGGATCTCGAGTTCCGCATGTGGCCCGACTACGGCGATCCGGCGACGGTGCGTTACCTCGTCGCCTGGATTCCGCCGCGCGACGTCGGGGCGCTGTTTCCGAATCTCGAGATCCTGTTCTCCAGCGGGGCCGGCGTCGACCAGCTCGATCTCGGGTCCCTGCCCGCGCATGTGCCGGTGGTGCGGATGGTCGAGCCCAACCTCGTCGCCAGCATGGCCGAGTACGTCGCGATGGCGACGCTCGCCCTGCATCGCAACCTCGTCGACTATATCGGCTTCCAGAGGGCGGCGACGTGGAAGGAGATCCGGGTCGTGCCGGCGCCGCAGCGGCGGGTCGGGATCATGGGGCTGGGCGTGCTCGGCATCGCCTCGCTGGAGCGGCTGCGCCCGTTCGGCTTCCCGCTCGCCGGGTGGAGCCGGTCGCCCAAGGTCATCGAGGGCGTCACCTGCCATGCCGGCGCGGCGGCGATGGACGCGTTCCTCGCGGCGACCGACATCCTGGTCTGCCTGCTGCCGCTGACGTCGGAGACGCGCGGCATCCTCGACGCGAGCACCTTCGCGGCGCTGCCCAGGGGGGCGGGGCTGGTCAATGTCGGGCGCGGCGGCCATCTCGTCGACGCCGACCTGATCGCGGCGCTCGATTCCGGCCAGCTCTCGGGCGCGGTGATCGACGTCGTATCGAAGGAGCCGCCGCCGGCCGACCACCCGTTCTGGAGCCACCCGCGCATCATCCTGACGCCCCACGTCGCAAGCATGACCCAGCCCGCGACGGCGTGTGAGGTGTTCCTCGCCAACCTGCGCCGCTACCAGCAGGGGCTGCCGCTCGCCGACGTGGTCGACCGCTCCCGCGGGTACTGATGGGGCTCAGCGCTCCGGCGGAAACAGCTTGCCCAGGGGGTTGTACGTCTTCACGAACGGCGACTTGATGACGATGTAGCTGAAGTACTTCTCGATCCCGATGGCGCGGTCGAGGATGTCCTCGATGATCTGCTGGTAGTGGGAGACGCCGCGGGTCACGAACTTCAACAGGTAGTCGTAGCCGCCGCTGATCAGGTGGCACTCGACGATCTCGTCGACGGTGCGCACCGCCGCCTCGAACTTGGCGAAGTCCTCGCGCTTGTGGTCCTGCAGCGTGACCTCGGTGAAGACCATCACCGTCTCGCCCAGCCTCGCGAGGTTGATCTGGGCGCTGTAGCCGGTGATGTAGCCGGCGTCCTCCAGCCGCTTGACGCGCAGCAGGCAGGGGCTCGGCGACAGGCCGACGGCGTCGGCCAGCGCCACGTTGGTGATCCGCCCGTTGCGCTGGAGCTGGGCCAGGATGTTGATGTCGATGCGATCGAGCTTCGGCAGGCCGGCCATCGCGCCGTCGGCTCCCTCCCGGAGGAGGGGGCCGGCGACCTCGCTCAGCTCCGCAGCTCCTCCTGATGGGCCCTCACCATATCGGCAAGGCTCGTGAAGCGGAAATCGTACCGCGCGCCCTCGACCGGCGCGGTGGCGCCCCACCCTCCCTGGTCGTGCCGGCGGTCGATCCAGGCCGACGCCAGGCCGAAGGCGTTGGCCGGCGCGTGGTCGTGGAACAGGCTCTGGGCGGTGTGCAGGATGTCCGACTTGGGGTGGCCGAGGGCCGCCAGGTGCTCCAGCATGTAGGTGAAGTTGCGTGGGCTCGGCTTGTAGGAGCCGATGTCCTGGGCGGTGTAGATCGCGTCGAACTCGACCTGCAGGCGCCGGTTGCTGCCCTTGAAGCTCTCGCGGTCGACGTTCGACAGGATGACCAGCTTGTAGTGCCGCTTCAGGTACTGCAGGGCGGCCGGGGAATCGGGGAAGGCCGGCCAGTCCGGTACCGACCCGCCGAACGCGGCATGCTCGTCGTCGGAGGAGGTCACTCCCCATTCCGCGGCCAGCCGGCGATGCACCGCGGCGAGCAGGTCGCTGTAGATCGCCGCGGGGGTCGCCTTCTCCTGGGCGGTCTCGTGCCGCCCGAAGACTTCCAGTGCGGCATCGCGGGTCAGCCCGTTGCCGGCCTTGCGCAGCAGCGGCTGCAGCGCCGTCCAGATGCCGCTCTCCCAATCGATCAGCGTGCCGTAGCAGTCGAACGTCAGGACCTTGAAGTCGGTGAGGCGCATGGCTCGTCTCCGGCGTGGGCTGGTGTCGCGGATCATATCCGCTCGGCGAAGCAGGGGATGCGAAGCTCGCGGGCCGGCTGCGGCGATCATGCCGAGATCCCTACGGCCGGCGCTATTTCCTGCTCAGCCCACCACCCGCAGCAGCGCCGCCAGGAAGGCGTTGGTGTGGGCGTCCGGCTCGACGCCGCGCATGTGGCCGTGGCGCACGATCACCATGTCGAGCGACGGCACCACGAAGACGCGCTGCCCACCGGCGCCGGCGAAGTTGTAGGCGTCCTCGGGCAGGGCCCAGGGCGCCGGCGCCGCAGCCGTCCGCCGGTTGAGCCAGACGCCGCCGCCATAGAGATGGTGGAAGTCGCTGAGCGGCTCGGGATTGCTTTCCCAGGCCGGTGCCGGCGTCGCCATGAAGTCGATGTAGGCGGCGGGGACGAGCTGCTCGCCCCGCCATGCGCCGCGCGCCAGGCAGAGCTGCCCCAGCCGCGCCCAGTCGCGCGCCGTGCCGTAGTTCATGCCGGTGTAGACGATGTTGCCGTAGGCGTCGGGCGACAGCGTCATCCGGCGCATGCCGAGCGGCGCCAGGAGCGCGCGGTTGGGCCAGAGCAGCGGGTCGATGCCGTCGGCCTCGGCGGCGCGACGCACCAGCGCGCCCAGGGTGGCGATGTCGCAATTGCGGTAGCGGCCGAGGGTCCCCGGCGGATGCTGGGCCGGCTGGCCGATCGAGAAGGCGTAGCTGTCGATCGCCTCGCTGTAGACCAGCTGGTGGTCGGCCGCACCGCGCCCCCACGCCCAGGCCGGCTCGCGCGCGCCCGAGAAGCGCAGGCCGCTGCTCATGCGCACCAGGTCCCTGAGGCGGATGCGCCGGCGCGGGTCGTCGGGGTCGGCGTGCCATTCGGCGACCGGCGCCTCGGCGTCGAGGTCGAGCCGGCCGGCGCCGACGAGGTTGCCGATGAGGAGCGCGGCGATGCTCTTGCCCATCGACCAGCTCGCCAGCATCATGTCGGCGTCGGCGCCGCTGCCGTAGCGCTCGGCCAGCACGCGGCCGCCGCGAATGACGATCAACGCCGCGGTCTGCGCCTCGGCGGCAAAGGCGTGGTCGACGGCGGCGGCGAGCGCCGCGTCGGCCAGCGCGCCGGTATCGATGTCGAAGTCGGCGGGGGCGTGGTCGGGCTTGGGCGCGGCGTGCGCCGCGGCATCGAAGAACGGCGCGTCGAAGCCCGCGGGCAGCAGCACGCAGCCCATCCCGCCATAGCGCCGCAGGTGGCGGCCGTAGCCGTCGATCGTCTGCGTCAGCACCTGGGCATCGGCATCCCAGGCGTAGACCGAGCGCCAGTCCTCCTCGACCAGCCGTCCCAGCCCCGGATCGAGGTCGCCGATGCGGTTGGTGGTGCGGATCGCGTCGGGCAGCGGCAGGCCGCTGACGAGATGGACGTTGCCCGTCTCCATCAGCGCCTGGTTGGCGGCGAAGTGGAAGCGGGAGACTGCCGGCCCGGCATAGGCCGGCCGCGCGTGCGCCAACGGCCCATGCGGCGCCATCGCCGTCAGCCCCGGCCGACGAAGGGCATGTTGGTGGCCATCACGGTCATGAACTGCACGTTGGCGTCGAGTGGCAGGCTGGCCATGTAGGCGACCGCGCTGCCGACATGGGCGGCATCCATCCGCGGCTCGACCATCATCGTGCCGTTGGGCTGGGGGACGCCCTTCGTCATGCGCTCGGTCATCTCGGTCGCGGCGTTGCCGATGTCGATCTGGCCGCAGGCGATGTCGTACTTGCGCCCGTCGAGGCTGGTCGACTTGGTGAGGCCGGTGATCGCGTGCTTGGTCGAGGTGTAGGCGGCCGAGTTCGGGCGCGGGGCGTGGGCGGAGATCGAGCCGTTGTTGATGATGCGGCCACCGCGCGGCGTCTGCGCCTTCATGATCCGGATCGCCTGCTGCGTGCACAGGAACGTGCCGGTCAGGTTGATGTCGACGACCGCCTTCCACATCTCGAACGGCAGGTCCTCCATCGGCGTGGCCGGCGTGCCGCGACCGGCGTTGTTGAAGAGCAGGTCGAGCCGGCCGAAGGTTTCCAGCGTCCGCGCGAAGAGCGCCTCCACCTGCGCCGGGTCGGCGACATCGGTCGGCACCGCCAGCGCCTTCGGGCCGAGCGCCGTCACCGCGGCGGCCACCGCGTCCAGCGGCTCCTTGCGCCGGCCGGCGAGCACGATCGAGAAACCGTCCCTGGCGAGCGCCAGCGCCGCGCTCTTGCCCACGCCCGTGCCCGCGCCCGTGATGAGGGCGATCCTTCCCGTGCCTGCCATGGTGCCCGTTTCCTCCTGGTTGCCGGGGGCGGCCCGCCACCGGCGGCCCGCAGCATCGTCCAAGCCGGTCGGGTCGTCGACGGGAAATCGCCGCCCCCGGCGGTCTCCGGGCCCGGGCGGGTTGCGGCCGCGGGGACGGGACGCATAAGGTGCCGCGTCGCCAAGGGAGGACGCCATGCCGACGGACAATCGCATCCTCGACGACCTCGCCCGGCTCGCCGGCGGCGCGGTCGATACGCTGGCCGCGGTGCGCCACGAAATCGAGGCGCGCGCCCGCGCGCAGCTCGAGGCGGTGCTCGCCCGGATGGACATGGTGACGCGCGAGGAGTTCGAGGCGGCGCGCACGATGGCGGCCAACGCCCGCGCCGCCGAGGAAGGGCTCGCCCAGCGCGTCGCTGCGTTGGAGGAACGGCTGGCGGCACTCGAATCACGCCTGGTCCCGCCGGCTGCGACCGGCGAGTGAGCGGGCCGGCGGCCCAGTCCGGCCGCGCGGTGGGTCCGCACCGCGCGACCGGCCCCGTGCCGGTCCGGGACATTGCTGCCCCGGGGGCCGAGACGGTCGAGTCTCTGTGGAGGCGCTGCCGCCGGGACGTCGCGGCTGCCGCAATGAAGCGGCGATGATCGGAGGGCGAAATCCCGCAATCGACGTCAATCGACAAGAGGAGGTGACGACATTCCCTGTCGTCGCTGCTTCCGGTCACCTTCAATTAACTTGACAGCACCAACGGCTGATGGGTTAACGGGTTCCCTCGGCCGATTATTCCCTGTCGCTCCGGGGCGGAGCGGGCCGCGCGGCGGCGATGTCGCGGCGGGGGACCGGGATTGCTCGTCGATTCACGTCAGCCTTGGCTTGCGCGCGTGACTCGCTTTTGGCACGGTACCGTCCGTGGTGTCGGGAGGCTGATTGCAACACAACATCTCGAAGATTCCCGCGCCGTCACCCGGTGGCGCCGCCCGCGCGCGAGGCTCGGGCCGCCGCATGGTCCGCCTGCCGTCGGCGGGCGGATCCTGGAAGGGTCTTCCATGAGCATCACGTCGACGTCCGAGGTCGTGTCCGCCGCCGCCAACCCGATCGACCTGGTGGAGGAGATCGTCGCCGCCAACGAATGGGCGCACGAGCGGGCGAGCGAGGACGAGATGTTCGTCGAGATCGGCGGGCGCTGGTGCGACTACCGGCTGTTCTTCGTCTGGCAGGCCGAGATGAACGCGATGCTGTTCTCGTGCGGCTTCGAGATGAAGGTGCCGCGCAACCGGCGCCAGCCCGTCTACGAGTTGCTGTCGCTGATCAACGAGAAGCTGTGGCTCGGGCATTTCGACCTGGCCGGTGATTCGGCGCAGCCGACCTTCCGCCATTCGCTGCTGTTGCGCGGCTCGCTCGGTGCCAGCGTCGAGCAGGTCGAGGATCTCGTCGACAGCGCGCTGACGGAGTGCGAGCGCTTCTATCCGGCGTTTCAGTTCGTGGTGTGGGGCGGCAAGGCGCCGAGCGAGGCGCTGTCCGCGGCGATGATCGATCCCGTGGGCGAGGCGTGAGCGAGATGGCGATGGGACCCCTCCTCCTGGTCGGCTGCGGCAAGATGGGCGGCGCCATGCTGGACGGCTGGTGCGCCCGCGGGCTCGCCGCGGCGGGCGTGCATGTCGTCGAGCCGGCCGCCGATCCGCGCCTGGCGGGGCTCGCCGACGTCGCGGTGCATGCCGCGCCCGAGGCCCTGCCGCGCGATCTCCGCCCGGGCGTGGTGGTGCTCGCGGTCAAGCCGCAGAGCATGGATGCGGTGCTGCCGCTCTATCGCCGCTTCGTCGCGCCGGAAACCGTCTTCCTCTCGATCGCCGCCGGCAAGACGATCGCCTACTTCGAGCGCGGCCTCGGGCCGGCCGCGATCGTGCGCTCGATGCCGAACACGCCGGCCTCGGTCGGGCAGGGCATGACCGTGGCGGTCGCCGGCGCCCGGGTCACGGCCGCGCAGCGCGCCGCCTGCGACGCGCTGCTGGCCGCCGTCGGGGAGGTCGCTTGGGTCGACGACGAGGCCCTGCTGGATGCCGTGACCGCCGTCTCCGGCGGCGGCCCGGCCTATGTCTTCCTGCTGGTCGAGTGCCTGGCCGAGGCCGGCCGCGCGGCCGGCTTGCCGGCCGATCTCGCGATGCGGCTGGCCCGCGTCACCGTCGCGGGCTCCGGCGCCTTGCTCGCCGGCTCCGGCGAGCCGGCCGCCACCCTGCGCCGCAACGTCACCTCGCCGGGTGGCACCACGCAGGAGGCGCTGGCGGTGCTGATGGCCGACGGCGCCCTGCAGCCGCTGATGACCAGGGCGATCGCCGCCGCCACCCGGCGCTCGCGCGAGCTCGCCGGCTGAGGCCGGTGACGGAGCTGCCGGCGAGCGCGATGCGCGTCCGGGCAGCGCTCGCCGCGGGCGGCTTCGCGAGCGACGTCGTGACCTTCCCGGAGAGCACCCGGACCGCGGCGGAGGCCGCTGCGGCGATCGGCTGCACGGTCGCCCAGATCGCCAAGTCGCTGGTCTTCCGCAGCCGCGACACGGTCAGGCCCGTGCTGGTCCTGGCGAGCGGCGTCAATCGCGTCGACGAGCGCAAGGTGGCGGCGGCGCTGGGCGAGCCGATCGCCCGCGCCGACGCGGAGTTCGTGCGGGTGGCGACGGGCTATGCGATCGGCGGCGTGCCGCCGCTCGCTCATGCGACGCCGTCGGTCGTCTTCGTCGATGCCGCGCTCGCGGCCCACGACCCGTTGTGGGCAGCAGCCGGCACGCCGCATGCGGTGTTCCGCACGCGCTTCGCGGACCTCGTGAGGATGACCGAAGGACGGGTGATCGCGATCGCCTGAGCCTCAGAGCGGGCGCAGGAACTCCTTCTGGGCGAAGTAGCGCCCGACGGCGCGCACCGTCGCCTGGGCGACCCGGGCGCGGTGGGCGGGCGACCGCAGCAGCTGCTCGTCCTGGCGGTTCGACAGGTAGCCCATCTCCAGCAGCACCGACGGGATGTCGGGTGCGGTCAGCACGGTGAAGCCCGCGAACCGGTGCGTGCCCGAGAGCAGCGCGATATGGCGTGACAGCTCCGGCACGAGACCCGAGGCGAACACGGCCGAGCGGTTCTTGGTCTCGCGCTGCATCAGGTCGATGAGGATGCGGCTGACCTCGCGCGACTGGTGCGCGAGGTTGACCCCGGCCAGCAGGTCCGCCCGGTTCTCCTTCTGGGCGAGGGCCGCCGCCTGCGCGTCGGAGGCGACCTCCGAGAGCGTGTAGACCGAGGCGCCGCGGACGTCCGGCCGGTGGATCGCATCGGCGTGCAGCGAGATGAAGAGTTCGCCGCCGACGTCGCGCGCCCGGTCGACGCGCTCCCCGAGGGCCAGGAAGAGGTCGCCGCTGCGGGTCAGGGCGGGCCGGTACAACCCCGTCGCCTGCAACTGACGATAGAGCTCGCGGGCGGCGAGGAGCGTAACGTCCTTCTCGTTGGTGCCGCTGACCCCGATCGTGCCCGGGTCGTGCCCGCCATGGCCGGCGTCGATCACGACGACCGGCTTGCGCGGCGGCCGCGGGGTGGCCGAGGCCGGCACCGGCAGGCATGTCGCGGAAAAGGCGAGCGCCGCCATGCCCGTGAGCACGGTGCGGCGATCGATCCTGGAACGGGAAATGCGCGGGTCGTCCTGCACAGTCGACCTGCCCCCCATCAATTCAGGTAGTTGTGCGCGATTCTTATAGCACCGGCGAAGGCTGATGCAAGGATTCGAATGCGCGGCTGGCGTGACATGGTCGGCAATCCCATGTCTGATGGGCCAAAGGGAGAGCCGACGGGATGGCCAAGCGGGCGGCGACGCCGGTCGAATCGGCGCGAAGCATCGAGGATCGGGCGATCGAGGCGGCGATGGCATTGGCCGCCGAGCGCGGCTGGCGGCGCATCGCGCTGGCCGATATCGCCGCCGCCGCCGGGGTGCCGATGACCGAGCTCTACGCGCGCTTTCCCTCGAAGCTCGCCGTGCTCCACGCCCTGGGCCGCCAGGCCGACATCGCCGCCGCGGTCGGGGCGCAGGATGGTGCCGGCGAGCGGCCGCGCGACCGCCTGTTCGATATCGTGATGCGTCGGCTGGAGGCGCTGCGCCCGCATCGCGCCGGGCTGCGGGCGGCGATGCGCGACCTGCGTTGCGATCCCCTGGCCGGCCTCGTGTCGGCTCCCCGACTCGCACGCTCCCTGCGCTGGATGCTGGAGGCGGCGGGGCTCGATACCGCGGGCTTCGCCGGCATGGCGCGGGTCAAGGCGCTCGGCGTCGGCTACGCCGCGACCCTGGCGACTTGGCTCGAGGACGAGTCGCCCGACATGTCGGCGACGATGGCCCGCCTCGACCGGATGCTGCGGCGGGTCGATGGCTGGACGCATCTCTTCGGCGGGGACGAGCCGGCCGCGCAGGGCGATGCGTCTCCGCCGTGACCCTCTTGCTGCAGTGCAGCATGAGCTGCTAACGATCCGCCGCCCGCTCCCCTGTCCGGAGGTTTCCCATGGCCCAGCCCAAGAATCCGTTCCTCGATTTCGACGTCACCAAGATGCTCGCCGACTTCAAGATGCCGGGCGTCGACACCGCGGCGATGATGGCCGCCCAGCGCCGCAACGTCGAGGCGCTGGCCAAGGCGAACCAGCTCGCGGCCGAGGGTCTCCAGGCGGTCATGAAGCGGCAGGCGGAGATCCTGCGCCAGACCATGGAAGAGGCCACGCGGATGATGGGCAGCCTGTCCCAGGCCGGCGGCCCCGAGCAGCAGATGGCCCGCCAGGCCGAGGTGGCGAAGACGGCGTTCGAGACGGCGATCGCCAACATGCGCGAGATCGCGGAGCTGGTCGCCCGCGCCAACAAGGACACCTTCGACGTCATCAACAAGCGGGTGGCCGAGAGCCTCGACGAGGTCCGCGCGGAGATGGCGAAGGCCGCCTCGGCGAAGACGAAGTAGTCCGGGCGGCACCCGCGATCGCCGGTTGACTGCGGCCGCCTGCGCGCGGAACCTCTGGCCTCGACG
This sequence comes from Alphaproteobacteria bacterium, assembly GCA_020852355.1. Classification (GTDB taxonomy): domain Bacteria; phylum Pseudomonadota; class Alphaproteobacteria; order ATCC43930; family Allostellaceae; genus Allostella. The sequence continues at coordinate 9,154 of JADZBA010000444.1, read as the reverse complement.
CGTCCGCTCCCGATCGCCGCGAAGGGGGCGGCGAGCGGACGCGGGGAGGGGGAGGAGAGGCGATGGCGGATCCCGTCGGCTATCGGCGCGCCGCGCCGGGCACCCAGCCGGAATGGCTGCACCCGCCGTATCGCTCGTCGGTCGGCCGGGCGCCGACGCGGCCGCCGGTGCGGGCGCCGCACACGATCTCGGAGATCACCGGTCCGATCTTCGGCCACGACCGCGTCGGCCCCGACGAGGTCGACCTGACGCGCCAGCACGGCGCACCTGCGATCGGCGAGCGCATCATCGTCGGCGGCCGCGTCCTCGACGAGGACGGACGCCCGCTCCCGGGCACCCTCGTCGAGCTGTGGCAATGCAACGCCGCCGGCCGTTATCGCCATCCCCTCGACCAGCACGATGCGCCGCTCGATCCCAACTTCACCGGTTTCGGCCGGGCGATCGCGGACGCCGAGGGGCGGTACCGCTTCGTCACCGTGCGGCCGGGCGCCTACCCCTGGCGCAACCACGCCAACGCCTGGCGGCCGGCCCACATCCATTTCTCGCTGTTCGGCCCGGGCTTCGTGACGCGGCTGGTGACGCAGATGTACTTCCCCGGCGATCCGCTGCTGCCGCTCGATCCGATCTTCAATTGCGTCGCGGACCCGGTGGCGCAGCAGCGTCTGATCGCCGCCTTCGATCTCGAATCGACGGTGCCGGAGGTGGCCCTGGGCTACCGCTGGGACATCGTGCTGCGCGGCCGGGCGGCGACGCCGATGGAGCGGTGACGTGAGGCTGGTGACCACGCCCTCGCAGACGGTCGGCCCCTATGTCCATATCGGCTTCGATCCGATGACCGTGACCGACCTGGCGAAGGACGCGGCCGGGGAGCGCATCGTCGTCGCCGGGCGGGTGCTGGACGGTGCCGGGCAGCCGATCCCCGACGCCGTGCTCGAGCTGTGGCAGGCCAATGCGGCCGGCCGCTACGCCCACCCGGAAGACGCCGGGAGCGCGCCGCTCGATCCCGCCTTCCTCGGCTTCGGCCGCGTCCCCACCGACGGCGACGGGCGCTTCCGCTTCACGACGATCCGCCCGGGCGCGGCACCGGGGCCGGGCAATACGCTGCAGGCGCCGCATATCGTCGTATGCCTGTTCATGCGCGGCCTGCTGCGGCATCTCTTCACGCGGATCTACCTGGAGGATGCACCGGAGAACGCGGGCGACCCGATCCTGGCGCTGATCGACGAGCCCGCGCGACGCGGCACGCTGCTGGCCCGGCGCACGGCGGGAGAGGCCGAATATCGCTGGGACATCGTCATGCAGGGCGACCGCGAGACGGTGTTCTTCGACGTCTGAACCCTCCGACGATAGGATCGCGGGGAACCACGGGCGACGGGAGGCACGATGCGAGCGAAGTTGACGGCGGCCGCCATGGGTCTCGCCGCCTGCATGGCGGCACCGGCGGCGGATGCCCAGACGGTCGAGCTGAAGGTGCAGCATTTCCTGCCGGCCGGGGCGCCGGCGCAGAAGGTGCTGATCGAGCCCTGGGCGAAGGCCGTCGAGGAGCAGTCGGGCGGTCGCATCAAGGTCCGCATCTTCCCGGCCATGCAGCTCGGCGGCCGTCCGCCGCAGCTCGTCGACCAGGTCCGCGACGGCATCGCCGACGTCGTCTGGACCCTGCCGAGCTACACGCCCGGCCGCTTCCCGATCATGTCCGTGTTCGAGCTGCCCTTCATGATCAGCGACGCGGCGGCGACGACCGAGGCGGCACAGGAATTCTACGAGACCTATGCGCGCGAGGAGTTCGCCGACGTCCATCCGCTCCTGTTCCATGTCCATGCCCGCGGCGTGATCCACACCAAGGGCAGGGCCATCGCCGCCGTCGACGATCTCAAGGGGCTGAAGCTGCGCGCGCCCTCGCGGCCGGTCGGCGACGCGCTCGCCAGGTACGGGGCGGTTCCGATCTTCATGCCCGTGCCCCAGACGCCGGAAGCCTTGTCGAAGGGCGTGATCGAGGGCGCCGTGGTGCCGTGGGAGATCACGGTGCCCCTGCGGCTCTACGAGCTGACCGATCACCACACCCAGATCGCCGGGCCGCGCGGCCTGTACACCTCGGTGTTCCTCTTCGCGATGAACAAGGCGAGGTACCAGGGCCTGCCCGACGACCTGAAGAAGATCGTCGACGCCAACGCCGGCCGGGCGATCACCGCGCGCATCGGTGCCGCGTGGGAAGAGGTCGAGAAACCGGGCTTCGAGGCGGCCAAGGCGCGCGGGAACAAGATCACGACGCTGTCCGACGCGGAGACCGCGAAGCTGCGCACGCTGGCGCAGTCGGTGGCGACGGCGTGGGTCGAGGACATGAACAAGGCGGGCAAGGACGGTGCGAAGCTGCTGGCGGCCGCCGAGGCGCTGATCGCCAAGCACGGTCGGTGACCGGCGCGCCGCCGCCGCAGGAAGCGGCGTTCGATCGCCTCTGCCGCCTGCTGGCGATCGCCGGCGGCATCGTCCTGCTCGCCGCCTCCGCACTGACCGTGGCGAGCGTGCTGGGCCGCTATTTCCTCGGCCGCCCCGTGCCGGGCGACATCGAGCTGGTCGCGCTGGCGATGGCCGTCTCCGTCAGCCTGTTCATGCCGTGGTGCGAGCTGCGCCACGGCCACGTCGTGGTCGACGTGGCGACCGACCGGGCGCCGGCGCGGGTGCGTGCCGCCCTCGATGCCGTCGGGAGCATCCTGCTCGCCGCGGGCGCATCGCTGCTCGCCTGGCGCATGGCGCTCGGCGGCGTCGAGCTGCGTGCGGCGGGCGACGAATCGATGGTCCTGCGCCTGCCGACCTGGATCGGCTTCGTGGTCGCGGTACCGTGCTTCGCCCTCATGGCGGCGGCCGGCGTGGTGACCGCGGCGCGGCGGCTGCGTGCCGGCGGGGACGCGGCCGAGGTACCACCACCATGAGCGGCTTCGCCGTCGGCATCGTCGGCATCGCCGCGATGATCGCGATGATGTTCCTGCGCGTGCCGATCGCGATCGCCATGCTGTCGGCCGGGGCGGGGGGCTACGTCGTCCTCTCGGGATGGCTGCCGCTGCTGGCCCATCTCAAGACCGGACCCTACCTGCTGATCGCGTCCGAGGGCTTCTCGGTCATCCCGCTGTTCCTGCTGATGGGCTACATCGCCTCGCGCGCCGGCATCAGCCGGGCGCTCTTCGCCGGCGCCTATGCCTTCATCGGCCATGTCCGCGGCGGGCTGGCGCTGGCGGCGATCGGCGGCTGCGCCATGTTCGGGGCGATCTGCGGCTCCTCGCTGGCGACCGCCGCGACGATGGGCCAGGTGGCGCTGCCGGAGATGCGCCGGCGCGGCTATTCGGGGACGCTCGCCACCGGCACGCTCGCGGCCGGCGGCACCCTCGGCATCCTGATCCCGCCCTCCCTGGGTCTCATCGTCTACGGCATCCTCGCCGAGCAGAACATCGCCAAGCTGTTCTTCGCGGCCTTCCTGCCGGGCGTGCTGGCGGCGATCGGCTACATGATCGCGATCGCGGTCTATGTCCGCATCCGTCCCGACGCCGGCCCCGCCGGCGAGCGCACCAGCCTGCGCGAGCGGTTGCGGGCGCTGGTGGCGCTGCTGCCGGCCTCCTCGCTCTTCCTGCTGGTGCTGGGCGGCATCTATTCGGGCGTCTTCACGCCGACCGAGGCGGCCTCGTTCGGCACGCTGGGCGCGCTCGTCGTCGCGGTCGTCGTCTACGGCATGCGGTGGCGCGGCCTCGCCGACAGCCTGATCGACACGGCCTCGGCGACCGCCATGATCTACATGATCCTGATCGGCGCCGACGTGTTCAACGCCTTCATGGCGCTGAGCGGCGTGCCGCAGGGGCTGGCCGACGCGATCGGCGCCAGCGGCCTGCCGCCGCTCGCCGTCCTGCTGCTCGTCCTGCTGGTCTACCTGGTCCTCGGCTGCCTGATGGATTCGATCAGCATGATCCTGCTGACCCTGCCGATCTTCTTTCCCGCGCTCATCGGGCTCGACTTCGGCATGACGCGCGAGCAGACGGCGATCTGGTTCGGCATCCTCATCCTGATCGTCATCGAGGTCGGGCTGATCACGCCGCCGGTCGGCATGAACGTCTTCGTCATCAACAAGCTCGCCGGTGGGGTGCCGATGCGCGACACCTTCCGCGGCGTCGTGCCGTTCCTCATCTCCGACGCGGTGCGCGTCGCCATCCTCGTCGCCTTCCCGGTGCTCAGCTACGGCCTGCTGGGCCTGGCCGGCTGGTGACGACCCGCCCCGGGGGGCTTCCCGTCGCGGGGCGCGGACGCTAGGTTCGCCGCCGCCATGGAAAAGCCCGCCCCCGCGACCATCACCTACGACGACTTCGCGCGCGTCGACATCCGCATCGGCACCATCGTCGAGGCGGAACCCTTCCCCGAGGCGAGGCGGCCGGCCTATCGCCTGCGCGTCGACCTCGGCCCCGAGATCGGCGTCAAGAAGAGCTCGGCGCAGCTCACCGTCCACTACCGGCCGGACGAGCTGGTCGGCCGCCAGGTCGCGGCCGTCGTCAACTTCCCGCCGCGGCAGATCGGGCCGATGCGCTCGGAGGTGCTGGTCCTGGGCTTCCCCGATTCCGACGGCGCCGTCGTGCTGGTCGGCGTCGACAAGAAGGTGCCCGACGGCGGCAGGCTGTTCTGATCAGATCCGCTCGGCGATGCGGATGGCGAGGCGCGAGCCGGCCTTGATGGCGGCGGCCAGCAGCGGATAGGCCGGCGCCTCCTCGGCCCCGGCCGCCAGCGCCGTGTCGCGATGCGCCAGCTCGTCGGCGCGGTACTCGAGGATCCTGTCCTTCAGGGCCGGATCGGAGTCGCCCAGCGTCTCGGCCTGGCCGCGATAGTGCTCGTCGATGACCTCCTCGACGGCGACCGTGCAGGCCATCGCCGCCCTGGTGCCGAGGAGGGCCGTCGCGGCCCCGAGCGCGAATCCGGCGACGTGCCACAAGGGCAGCAGCGCCGATGGCCGCACCCGCCGCTCGGCGATCAGGCGCGAGAAGCCGGCCAGATGCCCCTGCTCCTGCTCGGCCATGTGGCGGATCGCGGGGCCGGCGGGTCCCCGGCCGAGGACGGCGAGCTGTCCCGCATAGATCCGCGCCGCGCCGTACTCGCCCGCGTGGTCGACGCGGATCATCCGGCGGAGCCGCTCGTCCGGTTCGGGATCGCCCGGCAGCCGCCAGCCGGGCGCCGGCGCGGGGGCGGTCATCGCCTCCGCCCCCTGCCGACGGTCACCGCGGCATGCAGCGCGAGTGCCGCCAGAAGGGCCGAGAAGATGGCGTTGAACCCGGCGAGCGACACGCCCAGCAGCGACCAGGGGACCTCGTCGCAGCGGACGACCGGCCGCTCCAGGATCATGCGCTGCAGGTCGGCGACGCTGCGCGCCGCGGCGAGCGGCGAGCTGCAGGCCGTCGGCCCGGTGACCCAGTGCTGCTCGACCGCGACATGGTAGAGGCCGAGAGCGAGGCCGATCGCGAACACCAGCGCGAAGACGGCCGGCAGCGCGGCGCCCAGGCGCCGCGCCGCGCCGCCGGCGACGATCGCGAGGGCGGCCAGGACGATCGCGACCGCATAGGGCCAGCGCTGCCACAGGCACATGTCGCAGGGGGCGAGGCCGCCCACGTACTGGAACAGCAGGGCGCCGCCGAGGACGGCGATGCTGGCGGCCAGGATGGTCGCCGAGAGCGCGCGGGAATCCATGACGGGACATATAGCGCGGCGACGGCGCGTCGCGTAGCGGCACCGCGTCGCGCCATGGCGGCGGGTCCGGCGGCGAAAGCCGTTGTCAGCCGTCGCGGTGCGACTTAAGCAGGACGGGATGTCTCCCGCCAGCGATCGCGCCGCTTCGCGCGCGGTCCCGTCCCCCGGCCTCGCCGAGCTGTTCGGCGCCTTCCTCGGCATCGCGCTCTCCGGCTTCGGCGGGGTGCTGCCGTGGGCGCGCCGGATGCTGGTCGAGCGGCGCGGCTGGCTCTCCTCGCAGGAGTTCACCGACGTCCTCGGCCTCTGCCAGTTCCTGCCCGGCCCCAACATCATCAACGTCTCGATCGCCGTCGGCGCCCGCTTCCGCGGGGTCGCCGGCTCGCTCGCCGCCGTCCTCGGCCTGGTCGCGGCCCCGGTGGCGCTGATGTGCGTGCTGGGTGCCCTCTACGCGCGGTTCGGGGCGCTGCCGGCGGTGCAGGGCACCTTCCTCGGCGTCGCCGCGGCCGCCGCGGGGCTGATCGTCGCGATGGCCGCGAAGATGGCGGTGCCGCTGCTGCGCGCCCGGCCGCTCGACGCGACCCCGGTCGTGCTCGCCGGGTATGTCCTGGTGGGCCTGCTGCGCCTGCCGCTGCTGTGGGTGCTGCCGCCGCTGGCGCTGGTGGGCATCCTCGTGGCGTGGTGGCGCGCGCGATGACGGACGCGGGCGTCCTCGGCACGCTCGCGCGCAACTTCGCGCTGCTCTCGCTGCTCGCCTTCGGCGGCGGCGCCACCGTCCTGCCGGAGATGCACCGCCAGACCGTCGAGGTCGCCGGCTGGCTGACCGACCAGCAGTTCGCCGATCTCTTCGCCATCGCCCAGGCGTCGCCCGGCCCGAACATCCTCATCGTCACCCTGATCGGCTGGCAGGTCGCCGGGCTCGCCGGCGCGTTGGTCGCGACCATCGCGATCTGCGGTCCGGCCTGCATGCTGACCTTCGTCGTGACGCGGCTGTGGGACCGCTTTCGCGATGCGCCGTGGCGGCGGATCGTCCAGGCCGGCCTCGCGCCGGTCACCGTCGGCATCATCGTGGCGAGCGCCTATGTGGTGGTCGAGGCGACCGATCATTCGGCAATGGCCTTTCTGCTGACGGCGGGAACCGCCGCGCTCGCCTACTGGACGAACGTCAACCCGCTGTGGGCGCTGGCGCTGGGCGCGGTCCTGGGGGTGGCCGGCCTCGTCTGACGCGCGGGCGATTGGTCGCGAGCAGATGGCGTGCGATAGTCGCGCCGGTAGTGGCCCGCGACAGAGGCCGGGGGGCTTTCGTGCCGCGCAGCACCGTCGTCGTTTCGCCGCGAGAGCGATTCTCGTCGATTCTCCGGTCATTGCCGTCGCTGTTCGCGACCGTGCCCGACGACACCCCGGTGATCGTCGTCGAAGGATGCACGCCCGCCGGCGTCCGCCGCGACCTCGCGGCGTTGCAGCGCGCCCGGCCGTTCGAGTGGCTGGCGCTCGACCGCTTCGTCACCCCGCATGAGGCGCGCAACCTCGGCTTCGATCGCGTCGGCACCGAGTTCGTGGTCTTCGCCGACAACGACATCATCTACGAGCCGCACTGGCTCGCCCGACTCGAGGAGAACGCCCTGCGTACCGGCGCGGAAGTGGTGGCTCCACTCATCTGCATCGGGCCGCCGATGGCGACCATCATCCACCATGCCGGCGGCGAACTGGTGATCGCGATGGGTACCGACCGCCCGCGGATCCGCGAGCGCCATCGCATGAAGGGCGAAAGCGTGGCGGCGGTCGCCGCGGCTGCGGGCCTGGAGCGCGCCGAGGTGGCGGAGTTCCATTGCCTGCTGGCGCGCAGTGCCACGGTGCGCCGGCTCGGCCCTCTCGACGAGCGGCTGATCACCCGCGAGCAGATCGACTTCGCGCTGCGCCTGGCGCTGGCCGGCGCGGTGGTCACGTTCGAGCCGGGCGCCGTCGTCACCTACGCGGCCAAGAACCGCTTCAGCCCCGACGACCTCCAGTACCACCTGTTCCGCTGGTCCGCTCCCCTCGCCCGGCGCTCGGTCGATGCCTTCGAGCAGAGCTGGAACGTGGAATCGGACAAGGAACGCGTGCTCGACGAATGGATCCGCCGGCATCGCATGCGGGCGATCGCCAGCATCGATCCGGCGCGGGCGAGGTCGCTGGGTGCCGAGCGCTTCCGCAACGAGGTGGCGCTGCCGATCGAGCGCGAGCTGACGTCCGCGGCGTTCGCGACCCGGCGGGGGGCGCCGCCGCCGCGCGTGCCCCCGCCTCCCGACGCGCAGGCCCGGGCGCGCTTCTACATCCGCCGCCTGCGTCCGGCGGCGCCGGTGGCCGATCCGGCGCCGGCGCGGCCGCCCGTGGTCGCCGGCATGGCGACGATGCCGTCGCGCGGCGAGACCCTGGCGCTGGCGCTGGCTTCGATCGTGCCCCAGGTCGACCGGCTGTTCCTCTTCCTCGACCGCTTCGAGACGCCGCCGCCCCGGCTCGATCCCAAGGTCGTGCCGCTGCGCTCGCAGGACTTCGGCGACCTGCGCGCCAACGGCAAGCTGCTCGGGCTCCTGATGTGCGCCGACCCGAGCGTCTATCTCACGGTGGACGACGACATCCTCTACCCCGAGGGCTATGCGCGGCGCATGGCGGCGCACGTCGCCGCCGCGCCGGTGCCGGCGGCGCTCGGCGTCCACGGCAGCCGGCTCAAGCCGCAGCTCGGCTCCTATCGCGACGACCGCTTCGTCGTCCATCGCACGATGGAGGTGGCGCGGCCGGTCCCGGTGCAGGTGCTCGGCACCGACGGCGCCGCCTTCGACACCTCGGTGCTGCGCTTCGACGTCCGCACATGGCCGCAGGTCAACATGGTCGATCTGGGATTCGCCCTGGAATGCGCCAGGCGGGGCGTCGCCCGCTTCGTCGTCCCGCGCGCCCGGCTGTGGATCAGGCCGCTCGACTACGCCCAGCCCGACAGCATCTATGTGCGACTGCAGGAGGACGACCGCGCGCAGACCGATCTCGCCCGCGAGTTGCTGCGGCTCGACGGCGAGGCTGCCCCGACCGCCCGGCGAACCGCCGCCGGCTGAGGCGACGGGATGCCCGGGCATCCGGGTTGCATTGCCCCATGCCGCCGATATGATCCGCGCGCCGTGCCCCTGTGGCGAAATGGTAGACGCGGCAGACTCAAAATCTGTTGCCCGCGAGGGCGTGTTGGTTCGAGTCCGACCAGGGGCACCACCACATACGGCAACATACGGCACCTAACTGTCTGTTTCTCCTAAGATTTCTGTTTCGGCTCCGCGTGGTAAGATGGACATAGAGCCACACCACGCACCACCCGAGCACGCGGGCGGCGCGAGACAAATCGGAGACAAAAGCCGTGAACCTGACCGATCTCTCCATCCGATCTTTGAAATCGCCGGAGCGAGGTGCGGTCATCTACACGGAT
>JADZBA010000443.1 GCA_020852355.1 Alphaproteobacteria bacterium | reverse complement strand
TTCCGGCGTCACCGGCATGTCGACGTGCCGGATGCCGAGAGGAGCGAGCGCGTCGATCACGGCGTTGACGACGGTCTGCGGCGCGGCGATCGCGCCCGCCTGGCCCGACCCCTTGACGCCGAGCGGGTTGGACGCCGTCGGGCGGTCCTCGCGCATCGCGACACGCAGCGCCGGAAGGTCGGTCGCCCTGGGCAGCGCATAGTCCATGAACGACCCGGTGAGCAGTTGTGCGCTGTCGGGATCGTAGACGGTGCGCTCCAGCATCGCCTGGCCGATGCCCTGGGCCAGCCCGCCGTGGATCTGGCCTTCGGTGAGCATCGGGTTGACCAGGCGCCCGTAGTCGTCGACCGCGGTATAGCGATCGAGGGTGACCGCCCCGGTCTCCGGGTCGATCTCCACCTCCGCGGCATGGCAGCCGTTGGGGAAGGTGAAGAGATCGGAGGGGTTCGTCGCCTCGGTGTCGATCGCGCCCGCGGCCCCGTCCGGCGCGCCGGCGGCGTCCGCGGCGGCACGGGCGACGGCCAGCAGATCGACCGCCCGGCCGGTTCCGCGCACCATGTACCGCCCGTCCGCGAACTCGATCTCGGCCGGATCGGCCTGCAGCAGGCGCGCGGCGATCGGCCGCCCCTTCGCGACGGCGCCCTGCGCCGCCTGCAGAAGGGCGGTTCCGCCCATCTGCAGCGACCGCGCGCCGCCATGGCCGGCGCCGACCGCGAGCTTGCGCGTATCGGCCTGGACATAGCGGAAGCGATCCAGCGGCAGGCCGAGCTGGTCGGCGGCGAGCTGCGCGAAGCTGGTCTCGTGACCCTGGCCGTTGGACTGCGTGCCGACCGCGATCTCGACCCGGTCGTCCGCGGTGAAGCGGACCGCGGCCCCTTCGGTCGGCTGGCCGCGCGCCGTCTCGATGAAGGCGGCGATGCCGAGACCGCGCAGCCGGCCCTGCTGTCGGGATGCGGCGCGGCGGGCCGCGAACCCCGCCAGGTCGCCCAGCGCCCGCAGGTCGTCGAGGTTGGCCGCGAAGCGGCCGCCGTCGATCGTGAGGCCCATCGCGGTGCGGTACGGGAAGCGGCTGACGAGATTGCGACGGCGGATCGCGATCGGATCGATGCCCGTCTCGCGCGCCGCCGCATCCACCAGCCGCTCGGTCAGGTAGTTCGATTCGGGCTTGCCGGCGCCCCGGTAGGCGTCGATCGGCACCGTGTTGGTGAACACGCCGCGGACGTCCAGGAAGGCGGCCGGGATCGCGTAGCCGCCGCCGATCGCGGTGGATGCGGGAACGGTGGAGCTGATGGGGCCGGCGGACGACAGGTAGGCGCCCATGCTGGCGATCGTCTCGACCGCGATCCCCAGGAACTCGCCTTCGGGGCCGAGCGCCAGCCGCGCGCGGGTGTGGTTGTCCCGTCCCTGGGTCGAGCTCAGGAAGTCCTCGCCCCGCTCGGCGGTCCACCGCACGGCCTGCCCCAGGCGACGCGCCGCCCACAGGACGAGGACCCATTCCGGATAGTTGAAGTTCTTCATCCCGAAGCCGCCGCCGACATCGGGTGCGCGCACATGGATGCGCTCGGCCGCAATGCCGAAGACGGTCGCGAGCTGCCGGCGGATGCCATGGACGCCCTGTCCGGTGAGGAGCAGGTCGAAGCCCGCCGTATCGCGATCGTACCGGCCGATCGCCGCGCGCGGCTCCAGCGGTGCCGGGACGACGCGGTTGTTGACGAGCTCGATCGCCACCGTCCGCGCCGCCGCCGCGAAGGCCGCGTCGGTGGCGGCCCGGTCGCCCTTCTGGAAGCGGAAGGCGAGGTTGCCCGGCGCCTCGGGCCAGATCTCGGGCGCGTCCCCGCTCAGGGCGTCGCGGCCGTCGACGACCGCGGGCAGCGGCTCGTAGTCGACCGCGACCAGCTCGGCCGCATCGCGCGCGGCGTCGCGGCTGGTCGCGACCACCAGGGCGACCGGGTCGCCGACATGGCGGACGCGGTCGCGCGCGAGGGCATGGCGCGGCGGGATCACCAGGGGGGTCACCATCGGTATCTGGACGGTGCAGGGCAGCGGCCCGACGCCGTCGGCCCGCAGGTCCGCCTCGGTGAACACGCCGCGCACGCCCGGAGCTCCCCGGGCGGCCTCCGCGTCGATGCGGGCGATGCGCGCGTGCCCGTGCGGCGAGCGGACGACATGGGCGTGCAGGTCGTTCCCCGCGGGGACGTCGTCGACATAGCGCCCGCGGCCGGTGAGGAAGCGCTCGTCCTCGATCCGGCGGACCGACCGGCGATCGTCCTGGGCTTCCGCTTCCGTCATGCACACTCCCATGCGGCATCGGCGGCGAGGCCACGCCCCGCCTCGCCGAACCGCTCCGCGGGCGGCACGATACTCCGCCCGCGCGCTCCGCGGCAGAGCGTATGGCGCGGGGGACGCGGCTGCGGACGGGGTGTTGCAGTGCGCCGGGACCGACCGTGCGTCGAGGCGCAGGGGTTTAACCCCAAGCGTGCAGTGCAAGATCATTTACTGTATCGCACAGAACTAATATGTTACGAGCTGAGTATCCAACCTCTTGATGTCACGAGTATTGGAGAAGATGCGACGGAGATCGAACGTTCTCGGTGATACTTAATGGGTAGGAGTCGGGAAATCCTGCCGCCGGCGCTCGCTTTTCTTAGTGTTCGTTTGAGAATTCCCGATACGCGGCTATGAGCCTGCAATCGTGTCGCGGCTCTCGGATCGGAATGCCGATTTGCGGGGAGTTTCGAGCGCTGGATCGCCGATAACTCGGACGATCCGCCCGCCGCACTCTCATTTCCAAACGGGCACTTAGGGTTCTTTTCGGTCGCCGGGCCGATAGAGAAATCTGCGGCGGTGTAGATTGGCGGAGAGGGTTCCGCAGCGATAGCTTGGATTTCAAGGGACTGGCCGCGATCGGAGCCTTGCGCCCATCACTCGGCCCATCATCCGGCGCCGCTTCACGCGCGATCCTGCTGCGCGATCTGGTGTCCGACCGATAGCGGGCATGAAGCGGGCCGGCCCCGTCCCCGAGGCCGGCCCTCGCCGCCTACAGCGCCGATGCGCTGTGCTGCGCCGCCGTCCCTGCGCGACGACGACGGCGCTTGCGGAACGGCAGGATCACGGAGTGCGGGACGATGCCCAGCGTCATCGGTTGGGCGACGATGTCGTCCGACAAGATGATCGTCCGCCGCGGCAGCGACGGCCAGCCGATCAGGAACAGGGACTCTGGTCCGAACCACTGCACGCCGAATCGACGTCGAACGTAGAGGCCGTCGACATTCTCGAAGGTCAGATATTCGTCCCCGCGGCCGGCTGCACGGTCGCCCGCGACGAGATCCGCCTCCATGTCCGGGCTGATCTGGCTGTAGAACCGGCCATGCCGGATGAACGCTGTCGCCTTGATGCCCTCGATGACGACGGGCAGCTCGTGGCCGTCCCGCAGCGCCAGGAACCGCGCGCGCCAGGTGTCGCGATCCGCGACAGGGAACGGGAGGATCTCGGCGGTCATCGTGCCCCCCGGCCGGCGCGCGTGTGGCGGGGGGCGTCTCATGCGACGCCCCCGGCTTTCGGCGTCAGATAGGCGGCGTCCAGCACGCGGACGATGCCGACGCACTTCGCGAGCACGATGCCCTCGAAGTCGGCGCGGGACAACACGTCGTTCCCGTAGCGTCGCCCATGCGACACGCGGACCGACGTCAGCGGGTTCTTGCAGCCAGTGTCGACGACGAGCACGACAGCCTTGCCAAACTCGTCCACGACGTACATGCCCTCGCCGTCGTAGCGGTCGATCGGCACGACGACCCACACGTCGCCCGGCCGGGCGGTCGGCTCGAACGCATCGCCCGCGACGGGCATGAACCGGATCTCCGGGTCCAGCCCCTCGGCGCCGGCCGGCGCCGGCAGCATGCCGCGGGCGCTCATGACGGCACCGCCGTCCCGCGGGACGCCGCCACACCGTCCCGCGGGACGTGCGGGACGTGCGGGGGCGAGACGATGCCGACGCAGCGGTGCATCCCCAGCAGGTCGGCGGCGCGAAACGTGTGGAAGCCCAAGGGGCTGAGCTGCTCGACGATGACGACGGCCCGACCGGCATCGCCCGCCGGCTCGTGATAGGGGAACGTGACCCAGGGGGGCGGGCCCATGACGAGCCGCTTCAGCAGCGCCTGCGGCCGGCCGGGCGCGACGAGCTCGGGGCGGATGAAGAGGTTGACCAAGTCGCCGGGCACGGGCAGCTCGCCGGCGCTGAACTTCAGGTAGCTGCCGTGCGGGATGGCCGGCTCCATGCAGGTGCCGGTGACGCGCATCGCGTAGATCTCGGGCATCTCGCGCGGGTCGAGCGCGGCGTTCAGCCGCGTCGCCGGCGGCGCGTCGATGCGGGACGGGTGGTCGGGCGGAAGTGGAGCGGGCGACTCTGTGGTAGATTCGCGGGTAGCCATGACCTGAACTCCTGGGGTTCGGGTGGTGGTCAGGCCGGGCGGGACGGGTACCAGCCGCACCGCTCGGCCGCCTGATTGTTCCGACATCGGAACACGGTTATGATATTCGTGCCCAGCGCGAGGCGCAACAAGTTCATAACGGTGTTCTGATGTTGGCTGTTCAGTGCAAGATGGCGCGGGTTGCAGTCGGCTGGGGCGTGCGCGAGCTAGCATCGGCAGCGCAGGTGTCGCCGGACACCATTGCCCGCCTCGAACGCGGCGAGGGCCTCTATCCTCGCACCGTCGCCACCATCCGCGCCGCCCTCGAAGCGGCCGGCGTCGAGTTCATCCCCGAGAACGGCGGCGGGCCGGGGGTGAGGCTGCGGAAGGCCCCGGAGTGAGCCCGGACGAGCTCGAGCGGCGATATCTGAGGCGGCTGAAGCCATGAATGCTCTATGGGCCCTGGCCTTCGTCGTGGTGCCGGTGGCGGCTGTCGTCATCGCCTGGGGCGTGGTGCTGCTTTCCGAGAGGCGGCGCGACCGTGGCGGCCCTTCGCAGGGCCGGGCAACGTGACGGTGGCGAAGCCTCGTCTTCGGGCGATTGGGGTATAGGCCACGGCCGGGACGTTCGCTGCTCGGCCGTCGCCTTCGCGCGGATCGCGCCGGCAATCGCGCTGACGGTGGCCTTGCCCTTCTCCACTGCCTCGATCTCCTTCGGGGTTCCTCGGGTGAGCACGGCGCGGGCGCGGTCGACCGACCCGCGGCTGACGTTCAACAGGGTTGCGGCCTCGCGCATCGCGGACGCCGCCGAAGAGGCCCCAATTGAGGCCTCTTGGTTGGCCCTAGCAAAATCAACGCGTTGTCCGTGTTTCAGCCCCGCCAGCCGCGCGGCGACCATCGCGCGCTGGCTCTCGCTGAGGTGCCGGCGGTGCAGATTGAGGCCGACGACGACACGCTGCGCAAGCTGGCGGACCGCATCCAGGCGCGCGCGGTGCGGCGGTGTGGGGAGCTGCTGAGGCAGTTCGATGGGCAGGGCGCTCGGACCGACAAACTTGGTGAGGGCGTCCACACCAAGTTGACGCAGCGACAGGTCGCCAGCGACGCCGGGCTTTCGCGCCACCAACAAGTCACCGCCGTCCGCGTCGCCAACGTCCCGGCGGAGACGGTGCGGCGGCGCGCGTCCATCTGGCGGTTTCCGCCAGATGGAAACGCCGCGCACGGGATGCGGCGCACCAACCAGGACAAGCGCCGCGCGGTCATGGCGCTGCTGGACGATCCGGAGTGGGCGGCGTGGTCGGACGGTGAGATCAGCCGGCGCTGCGCGGTATCGCAGCCTTTCGTCGGCAAGCTCCGACCCGCCATCACTCAAAACGTTTTGAGTGAGCCGCGATCTTTCGTCACGAGGCACGGCACCGTCTCGACCATCTCCCAACCGTTGGGAGATGCACGCACCGTCTCCCGCGGCCGGCACCAACCGTCACTGCGGAAATCCGCAGTGAGCCTCGCGCCTGCTGCGCCATCTAGGGAACTTCCCCAGACAGATGCGCCGCGCACCGTCTCCCGCGGCGGCGCGACCTACACCATGAACACCGCGGCGATCGGCGCCAGGCCGGCGGCCCTTCGATCTTCCGCACAATGATGTGCGATTTCTCACTGTAACTCGCACGCGATCGTGCGAATATCATGGTCATGAACGGGGCCGAACTCCTCCGCAGGCTTCGCCCCCTCGCCAAGCAAGACGGCGTCGCCGTCGACTACGATGCGGCCCATGGCAAGGGCAGCCACGGCCGCCTCTCCTATGGCGACCGCTTCACGACGCTGAAGGATCCGCGGAAGGAGATCGGCGGCAACCTGCTGCGGAAGATGCTGCGCGACCTGGGCATCGATGCCCGCCGCCTGCGCTAGGAGGACCCATGCGCTACGCCTACCCCTGCACCGTCGATCCGCCCGACGAGACCAACCGCATCCTGGTGGCCTTCCCCGACGTCCCGGAGGCCGGCGACGACGGCGCCACGGAGGCCGAAGCCCTGGCGGGGGCCGCGGGGTCGCTGGTCGCGGCGCTGCAGGGCTACGTCGAGCGCAAGCGCGATATCCCGTCGCCCTCGAAGCCCAAGCGCGGCCAGCGCACCATCGCGCTGCCGGCGCTCGTGGCGGCCAAGCTCGAGCTGTACCGGGCCGTGCGCGAGCGGAGGGTCTCCAACGTCGCCCTGGCGAAGCTGCTCGGCCTCAGCAGCGAGAACGAGGCGCGCAGGCTGCTCGACCTGGAGCACAACTCGCGAATCGCCCAGGTCGAGGCGGCGCTCGCCATGCTCGGCAAGGAACTGGTGATCGAGGCGCGAGACAAGGCGGCCTGAGCGCATGCGCGGACGGCAGGGCATGCAGTCGACGGGCCGCCCGCCGTGGGGAGCGCGGCCGGCGGCCCGCCACCGGCGCGGCCCCTGGTCATCGGGAGGCGCCGCGCAGACTCACGATCGTCAGGCCGGCCCGGCCGCCCCGTCTTCGCGCGCGAGGCGGAGCTGCGCCTCCGCGGCGAGCGCGCTCCAGGCGGGCGCCAGGTGGTCGATCGTCGCGCCGGCCTGCGCCCGGCTATCGTCGTCGAGCGCCTCGACGGCGCGGCGCCAGGCCTCGTTGAACGCGACGACCGCGCGCGGGTCCACGGTCGCGAGCGCGTGGCCGAGGTGCAGCAGCGCCAGCGTCAGCACGCCGACCGCCCCCCCCCTGGTGCGTCGCCAGGAGTGCCTGCAGCGCGGCCACCGTGGCGGCAGCCACCGGGACCGTCGGCTTGATCGTCTCCAGGATCTGCTCGGTCGCGGCCGCGCGCGCCTCCAGGCGGTCGAGGCGCTGCTGGAAGGTCGGCTTCTTCATGCTGCCACCATGTCCGACCCGGCCGCCGCGCCCGGCATCGCCAGCCCATCCGGCCACGTGTAGATCGTGCGCGTCTCGATCGCCTGGCGGCCGACCGTCGTCATGATGACGTTGCCGCCGATCCAGCCCGGCCCGACCGTCGCGTCGACGTCGGCCCGCTGCGCCTTGGCGTAGGCGACCATGCGCTCGCGCACGTCGCGCCGGTGCTGCGCTGCGATGCGCTGCGCTGCGCGAGCGCAGGGTCGATCCCCGGAATCGCGAAATCCCCGTCCGGCACCGGCCTGGCCGAGAAGTCGGGCGAGTAGCCGAGATGGTCCCGGTAGACCGCGCCGGCGTCGCCGCCCGGCCGGTTCGACAGATAGACGCCGACGACGCGGCCCTGCCCCTTCGAATAGCCGAGCACCATCAGCTCGAGCTGGTGCGACATGCCCTGATCCGTCAGCAGCGGCACGGCGGCGTCGTAGGCGTCGGCGACGACGGTCTCGACCCGGTCGAGCAGCGCGTCGAAGTCGGCGAGGGGGCGGTTGTTCAGCGTGGTCAGCAGCATGGCCGGGAAGGCGGCCGCGCCGCGGGTGGCGAAGATCGCGCCGAGGTGGGGGATCGCGTAGCTCTTGCTCACGTGAAATCGGAGTGCCGTGTCGAAGGGTGCCACCGCGAGGGTGTCGACGACGAGGACGCCCTCGCGCGCCGTCAGCGTGCCCGTCATCAACGACATGGTCAGCCTGCCTTTCCGAGGGTGCTGGGATTGATACCGAACAGCGGCGGCCCGCCGACGACGGGCGTGGCGATCGGGATGATCACGGGCTTGATCGCGGCCTCGACGACAAGGTTCGCAAGCAGCCGCTTGAAGCCCGCGAGGATGCCGTCCCAGAGGTTCGCGAAGACGGACTTGCCGCCCTTCTCGACGTTGACGAACGCGTCGATGAAGAACTGGCCGACGTCGTCGGCGATCTGCTTGGACTTGTCGCGGATCTCGTTCTGGACGCGCAGCGCGTCGTTCTGGTCGACGATGACCTCGAGATTGCGCAGCGCCTCCGCGCGCTGCTCGGCCAGCTTCGCCGGAATCGTCCGCTCGATCTCCAGCTTGCCGCGCAGCAGCTCCAGCTCGCGCGCCCGCACGGCCGGGAGCGCGCCGGCGAGCGCCAGCTCCGCCTGGCCGAGGGCGATCGTGTCGCGTTGGCCGCGGATGATCTGGGCGGCGGCCTGCTCCTTGAGCGCGAGCGTGTTGTCGCGGATGAGCTTCGTCTCCGTGGGGTACTTCGCGATGAAGTCGTCGACGCTGGCGAGGCCCCTCGCCTTCGCCGCGTTCCACAGCGCCTGCTGCTCTTCCGCACGCAGCATCGCGTCGCCGCCGGCGAGGATTGCCGCCGTCATGGCCCTGGTCTGCTCCGTTTCCGCGGCGAGCTGGGCCTGCGCGGTGGCCGTCGCCTTCGCGCGCTCCGACGCCCGGTTGGCGTCCCACGCAGCCATCACCGCGGCCAGTTCCCTGGTGCGGTCGGCGCCGAGCTTGAGCGCGATCGTGCGTTCGTACTGCAGGCGGGTTTCGGTCTCGACGGCGTCGCCGCCCTGGAGCACCGCGGCGGCCATGCGGACGTTGGCCTCGGTCGCGCGGTCGAGCTCGCCGACCGTCTGGCCGACGATCGTCGCGACGGCGGCCTCTTCGAGCGCGCGCTGTCTGGCCGCCTCGGTGCCCTTGTTGTTCTTCTCCGCGTAGATCGCGGCGGCCGCTGCGGCGGCCCGCTGGGCCGCCTCGCCCTTCCCCGCGGCCTCGGCCAGCAGGCGGGAGCCGACCACCGCGGCGTCGGCCTGGACGGCGAAGTCGGCGGCGGCCGCCGTGTGCTGGCGGACGGCCTCGCCGACGCGGAGCTGGACCAGCGCCTCCCGTTGCGCCCCCACGATCCCGTGCTCGGCCGCTTCCTGCTCGGCGCGCGCCTTGGCGAGCGCAATGTCGCGGGCGCGGCCGACTTTGTCATAGACGCCCGCGAGTCGCTCGAAGGCGGCGCGCTGCTTGTCGATGTAGGTGGTCGCGCGGTCGGCGTCGGCCTCGTTGTTGTATCCGGCGCCGACCTTGCCCGGGACGCCGATGCCGGGCAGGACGGTCGCGCTGGTCTCGCCGCCGACCTTCTTGCGGATGTCCGCGATCTGCGCCTCCAGGCTGGCGAGGCCGGCCGCCTGCGCCTCGATCCACTTGACCGGAGCGCCTGGCGTGTTCTGCAGCTCGACCAGCCGTTCCCGCGCCGCCGTCGCCCGCTGCTCGAGCTCGCCAAGCTGCGCGTCGAGCGACGGGCCGCGCGCCAGGCGCTCGACATGGTCGGCGATCTTGCCGATGGCGGCGG
>JADZBA010000442.1 GCA_020852355.1 Alphaproteobacteria bacterium | reverse complement strand
TTCGACATGCGTTGCACCCCTTCGCGTCCGATTGCCGAGGAGCGTTCACCCGAGCAGGGTGAGCGTCACGCCGTCGCCTTCCATGCGGTCCTCGCGCGCGACGATGACGAGGCGGCGCGGCTGCGCCAGGCCGACCGACGGCGCGGTCAGCGCCACCGTCTCGCCCTGGCGCCACGCGAGCGCCCGCAGCGACGCCTCGGCCTCGAAGGCGAGCAGCGCCGGTCCCGCCAGCGCGAGCTGGCGGGCGGCCTCGGCGTCGGCGTCCGGCTTGCGGTCGAGGCCGCTCTCGACGAAGGCCTGCTCGGCCGCAGGGTCGGCGAGCCGCACGTCGGCGGCGCTCGCCACGCCTTCCCGCCATTCCCGCATGAGGAAGGCGCGCACCGCATCGGGTGCCGCGGCGGCGATCTCGGCGGGCCCGTGCGGCCGCCAGCAGCGCGCCGCACCGATCCGCCGCCGCCACAGCGCCGGCGCCACCGGCACGCGACGCACCGCGTCGAGGTCGGCCTCACCCAGCGCATGGTCGGCGACGGCGGCCGGCCCGGCATAGCGGCCGACGGTGACGAGGCCTTGCGGCGTTGTGTCGATCCAGGCGCCGACTCCGGCCAGGATGCGGTCGACCAATTCGCGCCCGCTCGGGCTCGCCGCGCCGACGAAGACGCCCTGCGGCTGCGGCGCGGCGGCGGCCAGGGCCGCCAGCGCCGGCCCGTCGAGCTCCCCGATGGTGAGCAGGAAATCCGTCTCCGCCGCGGCCTCGGCGATCGCCTCCTTCACGGTCAGCGTCGCGGTCCCGACCGCGACGGCAGTGAGGTTGCATCCGGCGTTCTGCGACAGGCCGATGAAGGCCACCACGTCGCCCGGCGCGATACCGAGTGCGGCGAAGCTGCCGCCGCCCGCGATGAAGGTACGGTTCGCCGCGTCGGCGGCGATCGAGACCAGCGTCGCCGGCCCGGCCGTGACGTGGCGATAGCCCAGGCGGTCGCGCAGCAGCGTCGCCAGCAGCCCGGCCGCGGTCGCCACCGACGCGGTCTCCGGCTCCCACGACAGCACGACGCGGCCGTCGCCGCCCGCCGCCCCGTCGTCGCCGCCGCTGCCCGCGCCCGGTACCCGATCGGGGTCGTCCGCGCCGCCCGGCGCGGTCCCGCTGCCCGCGATCGTCGTGCCGCCGGTCGCAAGCGCCGCACCGCCGCCGCCGGCCCCGGCCGTCGTCCCCGCGCCACCGCCGCCACCGCTGCGCCGTCCGCCACCGCCACCGCCGCCACCCGAAAGGGATCCGCCGCCGCCGGCGCCGCCCGTGCTCGTGCCGCCGGCCGTTCCCGCCGCGCCCGAACCCTCGCCGGAGCCGCCGCCGCCGCCCGACGCGGCCGTGCCGCCGTCGCCGTGGCGGACGCCGCCGTCGCCGCCGTCCGCGCCGGCGGCACCGCCGCCGGCCCCACCCCCAGCCTCGGCGGAGCCGCCGCCGCCGCCCGGCGCCCCCAGCACCGCCGCCGCGGCGACGCGGATGCCCGATGCGCCACCGCCGCCGCCGCCGGCGCGTTCGGCGCCGAGGCCGCCGTCGCCACCGTCGGCGATGCCGGACATGCCGCCCGACCCGCCGGCGACGCCGCCCTCGCCGGCGCCGCCGCCGGCGCCGACCTCGACCGCGAGCACGTCGCCCGGCGCCACGGTGAGCGTCGCGTCGACGAAACCGCCGCCGCCGCCGGGATGGCCCGTCGCTGCCGCGCCGCCATGGCCGCCGCCGCCGCCCCACGCCTTGGCGCGCACCGTGGTCACGCCCGGCGGCACCGTCCAGGAATGGGTGCCCGGGCGGGCGAACGCGCGGCGGCCGGCGACCGCCCCGAGCCCCGCCTCGAAGCTGACCGTGAGCGGGTAGTGCGGCCGCGAGGCGAGCCACAGCAGCCCGCCGGCCGCGTCGACGAAGGCGGCACCCGGCGCCGGCGGGAAGGCGTCGGCCGATGCCAGCGCCACCCCGCCGTCGAACACGCCATGGCCCGCCGCCGCGTCGACGCGCACCGGCCCGTCGGCGATGCGGTAGAGCCACAGCCCCTGCACGACGCCGAGCTCCACCGGCTCGGCGTGGCGCACCGTTCCGAAGGCCGCCGGCAGGCTCTTTCCGGCCAGCTCCGCCCCGCCCTCGTACGGCCGGATCCACAGCGACCAGTCGGCATGCGTGCCCGCCCCGGCGGCCTCGTCGACCGCGACCGCGATCTCGCCCGTGGCCGCGTTCCAGCCGGTGGCCGCGCCGGCCATCCAGGTGCCCGCGAGGTCGGCAGTGCGCGCGATGCGCATCGCGTCGCCCGCGACGACGCGCGGCTCCAGCCGGCACGCGACGTCGTCGACGGTGCCGGCGAAGCCGGCGTCGGCCGCGAAGCCGATGCGCGTCGTCGACCCCGCGGCGAAGAAGCTGCGCGCCATCGTGCCGCTCGCCGCGACCGGCGCGCCGAGCGCCTCCCCGCCCGCCATCGGCTGCAGGGTGCCGCCGGTGCGCACGATCTCGGCGCGCAGCGTGTATTCCTGGCCCGGCGCGGTGGCGACGTCCTGGTGCAGCGTCGCCGCGACGCCCGCCGCCTTGGCCGCCGCTCCGGCCGCATGCGTCCAGCCGGTGCCGGCGAACCAGCCCGACAGCGAGCCGGCGAAGCCGCCGTTCGCCACGAGGTTCGGCAACGCGAAGACGCGCGCGCCGATGCCGACCGCCACCGCCGAGGCGGAGACCGCGAGTACGCGATCGCCGGTGAAGGCGCGCTCCTGCACCGGCCGGTCCAACCGGTCGAGCGGATCGCGGAGCTGGAAGGTCGCGAGGTCGCCGTCGAACGTCGCCTCGGCGATCTCGCCGGTGAAGACCGGCACCAGGTCGTCCCAGCCCCAGCGCCGCTCCCCCACCAGGATCTGCGCGGCCCGCCGGCGGAAGTGCCAGCGCCGCGCCCCGCCCGCGGTCGTCGCCGCGGCGAGATGGTCGAGGCCGGCGTCCGCACCCGCCCCGGGCAGCGCGTCGAGCACCAGGACGCCGCGGTTGCTCTCACTGCCGCCGAACGGCGCCGCGCCCTGCCACAGCGCCCGGCGGAACTGGAAGTCGCGCAGGCGCGCCGGCAGCGCCGCGTTGGGCAGCGATGCGTCAGGACCCGTCGTCATGCCGCGGACCGAGAAGCGCAGCGGCACCACGGCGCCGGCGTCGGCGTCCCACGGCCACAGCAGCGCCACCCATTCGAGCTCGGCCTGCGGGTCGGCCAGCAGCGCCGCGAGGTCGCCCGGCGCGGGCAGCGGGCGCCGCAACGGCGCCGATCCCACTGCCCCGGCGGGGCGGCCATGGCCGGCGAGCCGCGCCGGGGCGCCGGCGGCGACCGCATTGCTCTGCACCGTTGCGCTCGCCGCCGCGGTCCGGCCGCGCGGCGCCGCACGCGCCGGGCCGGCCGCCGCGACGGCCGGGACCGCTCCGACCGCAACGGCCGCCCGGCCGGCGACCGCGATCCGCCGCGGCGCCGCCGCGACGATCGCGTCGCCACGCGCCGCCGCCGCGCGGCCCGCGATCGCGATGCCGCCCGGGGCGCCGGAGGCGTCTCCGCCCATGCCGGCGGCCGCCGACGCCGGTCGGCCGCCCGCAGCCAGCGCCGCCGGCCCGGCCGCCACCGTCGCGCCGCCGCCCGCCGCCGCCTGGGCCGCCTGGCCGCGCAGTTCCATGCGCGCCGCGCCGGCGGTCACCAGCGCCGCCGCCACCGCCGCCGCCGCGAGACCGCGCGCGACGACGCGCCCGCGCACGGCGAGGACCTGTCCCTCGCTCGTCGCCGCCGCGCTCGCCGGCCGCCCGTGCAGCGCGAGAATTCCCTTGCCGCCCGTCGCACCCGCGCCGCTGCCGCCGACCGCCGCGGCCGGCCGCCCGGCCGCCCGCAGCACGGCCGCGCCGCCCGCGATGGCGACCGCCGCGACCGCCTCCGGCGCCGGCCCCGCGGGCGCGAGCCGCCCCGCGCCGCCCGCGACCATCCCGTCGCCCCGCACCGCCGCCGGCGTCGCCCCGACGAGCAGCGACGCCTGCCCCGCCGCCGCGACGGCCCCCACGCCGCTCGCCGCGGCCGCAGCCAGCCCGCCGACCACGATCCCACCCACGCCGCCGACGACGACCGCATCGACCGCCGTGGCACCCCAGCCCGCGACGAAACCCGACGGCGGCGAGTAGGTGTAGCTGCCCGGTACAACTAAGGTGGTATCACGCGAACCCGAGCCGCTCGTGCGGCCCATATGCAGGTACAGGATCCCGGTCAGACCGGAGAACGCCGCGCCAGCGCCGGCTGCCGGGTCGCCGCTGTTCATCCATGAGCCATTCTTGCGGAAGAACAGGCGCCCGTTATCGAGATCGAGTGCGAGACCGAGGACGTCCCCCGCGGACCAACCTGCGCCATAGGCCGTTGCAGAAGAATTGTTGATCTTGTTGCCGTCAGTCGGATTCAGCGCCCACGAGTTCGCTGAATTGCCCGGAGCAGTGCCGATCGAATGGCTGTTGTTCGCGATGCCGACGCGTGGTGGCGTGCCGGCCGAACTAAACTCAACATACCACTTGCCCGACGCCAGTCCTGCAGCGGATCGCGCACTGCCTTGGTTTGAGTTGCAGGTTGCCGTGCGATTGGAGTTGGAGAGAGTGACATCGCTA
>JADZBA010000441.1 GCA_020852355.1 Alphaproteobacteria bacterium | reverse complement strand
GCTTGGTCTTGCGCGGCGGTGCGTTGCCGACGTCGTGGACGACCTCGATGCCCTTCTTCTCCAGGACCGGCTTCTCGAAGTTGGCGGTCAGCAGCGCCTGGTAGTCGCCGCCCCAGGTGCCGACGATCACCTGGCCCGCCGCCGACGCCGGCCAGGGCAGGCCGGCCGCGACCGCCGCCGCACCCGCGCCCGTCAGCACCGCGCGCCGCGTCGCCAGCGTCTTCCTCAGATTCACGTTCCCGTTCATGTCGACCTCCCGTCGTTGCGACGTCGTTTCCCGTTCGTCCTCTACGCCGCGGGCGGCGCCAGCAGCAATGCCGCCGCCGGCGGCCAGCTCACGGTGACCGGCTGGCCCGGCATCGCGGCCCGTGCCGCCACAGCGCCGTCGCCGGCCGGGGTGTCGTTGGGCCGCGTCACCGCGACCGCCTCGCCCGAGGCCAGCCGGACCCGCAGCTCGGTCGCCGCACCGAGATAGGTCACGAACTCGATCGTGCCCGGGAAGCGGTTCGGCCCCGCCTCGCCGCCGACCTGCACCTTCTCGGGGCGGATCGCCAGGACTCCGGCGTCGCGCGGGCTGGCGCCGGTGTCGGCGAAGGCGACGTCGAGGCCGCCTCGGGTGCGGAACATGCCGGGCGCGGTCACCCGCCCCTCCAGGAAGTTCGAGCGGCCGATGAAGTCGGCGACGAAATGGTTGGCCGGGCGCTCGTACAGCGCCTCGGGCGTGCCGATCTGCTGCACGCTGCCCTGGCTCATCACGACCAGGCGGTCGGCCAGCGTCAGCGCCTCCTCCTGGTCGTGGGTGACGAACACCGTCGTCAGGCCGAGCGACTGCTGGAGCTGGCGGATCTCCACCCGCACGCTGAGACGCAGCTTGGCGTCGAGGTTGGAGAGCGGCTCGTCGAGCAGGAACACCTCCGGCCGGATGACCAGCGCGCGGGCCAGCGCCACGCGCTGCTGCTGCCCGCCGGAGAGCTGGCGCGGCATGCGCTCGCCCAGCCCGTCGAGGCGTACCAGGCGCAGGGCCTCGGCGACGCGCGGCGCGATGTCCGCCTTCGCCACCTTGCGCATCTCCAGCCCGAACGCGACGTTCTGGGCGACCGTCATGTGCGGGAACAGCGCATAGCCCTGGAACACCATGCCGGTGTTGCGGCGATAGGGCGGCAGGTGGGTGACATCGCGGTCGCCGATCAGGATCTGCCCCTCGGTGGCGGCGATGAAGCCGGCGATCATGCGCAGCGTCGTGGTCTTGCCGCAGCCGGACGGGCCGAGCAGCGCCACCAGCTCGCCCTCGCGGACGTCGAGCGTCACGTCGTCGACCGCCTTGACGGCGCCGAAGCGCTTCACCAGGCGACGGAGGGAGACCTGCGACATCGCCTAGACCACCCGGCTCAGCTTCACGAAACGGTCGGTGATCAGCATCAGCGTGCCGATCAGCAGGATCTGGACGAAGGACACCGCGGCGATCGTCGGATCCACCTTGAACTCCAGGTACTGCAGGATGGCGATCGGCAGCGTGGTGCGCCCCGGCCCGACGAGGAGCAGCGAGAGCTCGAGATTCTCGAACGAGGTGATGAAGCTGAAGAGGGCGGCGGCCACCAGGCCGGCGCGCATCATCGGGAAGGTGACGCGGCGGAAGGTCGTCCAGCGGTTGGCGCCGAGATTCATCGCCGCGTCCTCCACCGACCGGTCGATGCCGACGAGGCTGGCGGTGACGAGGCGCACCGTCCACGGGATCGTCAGCATGACATGGGCCAGCACCAGCCCTTCCAGCGTCGCCTGCAACCGCCATTCCAGCGCGTCGTCGACGGCGATGTAGAAGATGTAGAGGGCGGTGCCCGCCACGGTGCCCGGCACGATCAGCGGCGAGAGCAGCAGCATGTTCAGGGTCTCGCGCCCCGGGAAGCGGTAGCGCACGATGGCGATGCTGGCGAGCGTGCCCAGCGACACGCCGAGGACGGTCGCGATGGCCGCCACCTGCAGGCTCATGACGAAGCCGCGGGCGAAGACCCGCTGCTCCCAGACGTTGGCGAACCAGCGCAGCGTGTAGCCCTCGGGCGGGAACGACACGATCTCGTTGCTGAAGAAGCTGATCCAGCTGACGAAGATCACCGGCGTCAGGATGAAGACGTAGACCAGGAAGACGACGGCGCAGAGGGTCGCCCGCCGCCAGTGGCGCCGCAGCGAAACGATCATGGTGCCGCAGCCGTCCCCGGCCGCCGCATTCCCCGTGCGCGCATTCGCCTCCCCTTCAGCCGCGCGTCATTCGTGCCGCGATCGTAGGAACCCCTCGCAGCGAGCGTCAAGCCGCACCTTCCCGCGGCAGCAGCAGGACGCGCACGGCGACCAGTGCGACGCCGGCGAGGCCGAGGGCGGTCGCCATCGGGATCGCGGTTCCGTCGAAGGCATGCCCGACGGCGATGCCGACCATCGCACCGAGCGCCATCTGGAGGAAGCCGACGAGAGCGGCGGCGGCCCCTGCCCGCGTCGGGTACGGGCCCATGGCGCCGGCCTGGGCGTTGGGGAAGATCATGCCGACGCCGGCGGTGTAGAGGGCGGCGGGCGCCACGACCGTGGCGACCGTCTCGATCCGGCCCCAGGCGAGTGCCGCCATGGCGAGGCCGCCGGCGCAGGCCAGCGCCACGCCGATGGTGATCATCCGGTCGATGCCCAGGCGCTGGGTCAGCCGGCCGGCCAGCGTCGTGCCCGCCGCGTAGCCGGCCACCACGGCGGCGAAGCAGAAGCCGTAGCGGTCGGGCGGCAGGCCGATCACGTCGATGAGGACGGGCGCGGAGCCGGAGATGAAGGCGAAGAGGCCGCAGTAGCCGACGGCGACCGCGCCGGCATAGCCGAGGTAGCGGCGGTCGCTGAGGAAGGCGAGATAGTTGCGCGCCAGGCGCAGCGGCTGCAGCGCGTCCGGGTCGCGGTGCCGGTTGCTCTCGTCCAGGGTCGCGAAGGCGGCGGCCTAGGCGGCGCCGGCGTAGAGGATGAGGAGCGCGAAATTGGCGCGCCAGCCGATCCAGATCTCGACCATGCCGCCGACGATCGGCCCGATGGCCGGCGCCAGCGCCATCGCCGCCCCGACATAGGCCAGCACCTTGGCCGCCCGCTCGCGACCCCAGACGTCGCGCACGATGGCACGGCCGAGCACCGGCCCGGCGCAGCCGCCGACCGCCTGGAAGAAGCGGGCGGCGATCAGCGCCTCCATCGTCGGCGCCAGCATGCAGGCGACCGTCGCCGCGAGGTAGACGACGAGCCCGCCCAGCACCACCGGCCGCCGCCCGAAGCGGTCGGAGAGCGGTCCATAGACGAGCTGGCAGCAGGCAAAGGCGACGAGGAAGAGGCTGAGGGTGAGCTGCGCGGTGGCGACGTCGCTGCCGAGGTCGCGGGTCAGCGCCGGCAGCGAGGGCAGGTAGAGGTCGGTCGAGACCGGTCCCAGCGCCACCAGCGCGGTGACCAGGACGACGAGCCCGCGTCGCGGCGGTGCCTCAGGCGGCGTCATCGGGCGCCCGGACGAGGAGGAGGGCGGCGGCGAGCGAGCCGGTCGCCACGGTGACCAGGACGCCGGCCAGCCCGGCCACGCCCCAGCCGGCGACGGCCGCCGAGGCGGCGCTGGCGGTGGCGCCGCCGACCATCTGGCCGGCCCCGATGAGGGCCGAGGCGGCACCGGCGATGCGCGGGAACGGCCCGATGCCGCCCACCATCGACAGCGGCAGCGCGGTGCCCATGCCGATCATGTAGAGCGTCATCACGCCGACCACGGTCGGCACGGCGACGAGGCCGAAGGCGGCGACCGCGACCATGGCGAGGGCCGCCGCGAGGCACACCGCCGCTCCGACGCGCAGCGCGCGCTCCAGCCCGACGCGCCGCGCCAGGCGCGGCGCCAGCGTCGTGCCCGCGACATAGGCCGCGGTGGTCGCGATCATCAGCAGGGCGAAGCGGTCGGGGCGCACCCCCAGCCGCTCGACCAGGATGAAGGGCGAGGCGACGGTGTAGGCGAAGGTGCCCGCGAGAGTCAGCCCGCCCGCCGCCATGTGGCCGAGGAAGGTGCGGTTGCGCAGCAGCCCGCCATAGTTGGCGGCGAGCCGGGCCGGTGCCAGCGCCGCCGGATCGCGGTGCTGGTTGGTCTCCGGCAGCATGGTCGCGGCGAGGACGAGCAGCAGGCCGGCGAAGCCGGCGAGGAAGACGAAGTCGGCCCGCCAGCCGAAGGCGAGGAAGATCTGGCTGCCGAGGATGGGCGCCAGCGCCGGCGAGATGGCGGTCGCTCCGGTGATCGTCGAGAGGGCGAAGGCCATGCGCTCGCGCGGGTAGGTGTCGCGCACGATCGCCCGCACCAGCGACATCCCGGCGCAGCCGCCCGCCGCCTGCAGGGCGCGGCCGACCAGCAGCAGCTCGATCGTCGGCGCCAGGGCGCAGGCGACCGAGCCGATGCCGTAGACCACGAGACCCAGCAGCAGCGGCCGGCGGCGGCCGAAACGGTCCGACGCCGGCCCGAAGAGGAGCTGGCCCAGGCCGATCCCCGCCAGGAAGACCGAGACGGTGAGCTGCACCATCCCCATCGGCGCGCCGAGATCGGTCGCGAGCGCCGGCATGGCCGGCACGTAGATCGCGATCGAGATCGAGGTCAGGGTGGCGAGGGCGGTCAGCAGTACGAGGGCGGACGGCGTGCCGGCACGCAGCATGGGACCTGTCGAAGGCAAGGATGATGCCGGCCTCGCGGATGCGCTGCCGGCGGGGCGCAATCAGCCGTAGCGCAGGAGCGTGCCGCCCTCGTCGCGCAGCCAGACTCGCGGCCGTATGCTGTCGTCGATCAGCCGGTCGACGATCGACCAGAAGCGCCGGCCATGATTCATCTCGCAGAGATGGGCGACCTCGTGGGCCACGACGTAGTCGATCACGAAGCGCGGCGCGTGGATCAGCCGCCAGGAGAAGGACAGCGTGCCATCGACGGCGCAGCTTCCCCAGCGGCTCTTGGTGTCGCGGACGACGACGCGCTTCACCGGCCGGGCGACCTCCTCGGCGAACTGGCGGGCGCGGCGGGCGAAGTCGTCGCGCGCCCGGATCTTCAACCAGTCGGCGATGCGGCGCGGGACGTGCGCCTGCTCGCCGACGACGTGCAGCTCGCCCGGTTCCATCCAGACCGCGCCGCGGGCCTCGCGGCAGCGCAGGCCGCGATGGCGGATGCGCCGGTCGTAGCCGAGCACGGGGATGGTGCGGCCGTCGGCGAAGGGCACGCGGGGCGGCAGGGCCTCGATGCGCCGCCGGATCCACTCTCCCTTGCTGCGCGCGAACTCCACCGCTTCCGCAACCCTGACGCCGCGGGGAAGCACCAGATCGATGGCCGCATCCTGGGGGTCCACGCGGAGAACGATCCGGCAGGCCCGAGGGTGAACCTTGAGCCGGACCGGTAGCTCCAAGCCGTCGAACCTGAGGCTCCGCATGGCAGAATCACTCGTTTCCTCATGCTAGCAGCAGCCCCGGGCAGAGGCCAGAGCCGTTGCGAACCGGTTGCGTACCGTCCTTGTCATGAAAGGTTCACTTAAATAACATGCCCACGTGCGCCGGGGGCGTTAACCAAGGCCGCGAAGAACGCGCCGCATCAACCATTTAACGGTAAGGGAGTCCCGAGATGCTCCAACGCAACACGCTGCTCGCGGCCGCTGCGGCCTGCGTGCTCGCCGCGGCGCCGGCCGTGGCGCAGCAGCCGGTCGAGATCCAGTTCTGGCACGCCATGGGTGGCGCCCTCAACGACTGGGTCGACGACCTCGCCAAGGGCTTCAACGACAGCCAGAAGACCTACAAGGTCGTCGCGGTCAACAAGGGCAACTACACCGAAGTGATGACCGGGGCGATCGCCGCCTTCCGCGCCGGCAAGGCGCCGCACATCATCCAGGTGTTCGAGGTCGGCACGGCGACGATGATGGCGGCCAAGGGGGCGGTGAAGCCGGTCTACGAGGTCATGGCCGAAGCCGGCATCACCTGGGACCCGAAGGCCTACCTCCCGGCCGTGGTCGGCTACTACACGACGACCGACGGCAAGATGCTGTCGATGCCGCTGAACAGCTCGTCGCCGATCTTCTATTACAACAAGGACGCCTTCAAGAAGGCGGGGCTGCCCGACAAGGCGCCGGCGACCTGGCCGGAGGTGCGCGCGGCGGCCAAGAAGCTGCAGGCGGCGGGCGTGCCGTGCGGCATCTCGACGGCGTGGCCCTCCTGGGTGCTGCTGGAGAACTTCTCCGCCTGGCACAATCTGCCGTTCGGCACGCTCGAGAACGGCTTCGCCGGTCTCGGCACCGAGTTCCAGATCAACAGCCCGGCGCACGTGACCCATCTCGAACGCATCGCCGAGATGCAGAAGGCCAAGGAATTCGACTATGGCGGCCGGCGCGGCGACAGCCAGGTCAAGTTCACCAACGCCGAGTGCGGCATGTACCTGCAGTCGTCCGCCGGCCTGTCGAGCATCCTGAAGACCGCGAAGTTCGACGTCGGTTTCGGGATGATGCCCTATTGGCCCGACCTGACGAAGGGTCCCAACGGCGGCCCGCAGAACTCCATCCTGGGCGGCGCCACGCTGTGGGTCCTCGGCGGCAAGAGCAAGCCCGAGGTCAAGGGCGTGGCCGAGTTCTTCGCCTACCTTTCCAAGCCCGACGTGCAGGCCGCCTCGCACCAGCGCACCGGCTATCTGCCGATCACGCTGGCGGCCTACGAGCTGACCAAGAAGCAGGGCTTCTACGAGAAGAATCCCGGCTTCGAGATCGCCAACCAGCAGATGACCCTGAACCCGCCGACGGCCAATTCGAAGGGCATCCGCTTCGGCAACCTCGTGCAGATCCGCGACATCTTCGAGGAGGAGATGGAGGCGGTGTTCGCGGGCAAGAAGACCGCCAAAGCCGCCCTCGACACCTCCGTCCAGCGCGGCAACGCGCTGCTGCGGCAGTTCGAGCGCGACAACAAGTAGGCCCGGGTCGCCGCCGGCGCCCCGACGGGGTGCCGGCGGGCCGGCCCCGGACGATCCCCATGCGCGAGCGCGTGACCTACCGGTCCAAGGTGCTGCCCTACCTCCTGGTGGCGCCGCAGATCGCCGTCACCATCGTCTTCTTCCTGTGGCCGGCGAGCCAGGCACTCTACCAGTCGGTGCAGCGCCAGGACCCGTTCGGGCTGCGCACGCGCTTCGTCGGTCTCGACAACTTCGTCGCGATCTTCGAGGACCCCGGTTATCTGCATTCACTGCAGGTGACCGCGGTCTTCAGCATCTGCGTGGCGACCCTGGCGCTCGGCCTGGCGCTGCTGCTGGCGGTCGCCGCGGACCGCGCCGTGCGCGGCGCCACGACCTACAAGACGCTGCTGATCTGGCCCTATGCGGTCGCGCCGGCGGTCGCGGGCGTCCTGTGGATGTTCCTCTTCAACCCGACCATCGGCAGCGTCTCCTACGCATTGCGGACCCTGGGCTACGGCTGGAACCACCTGCTGGACGGCACGGAGGCGATGGTCCTGGTCGTGCTCGCCGCGACGTGGAAGCAGATCAGCTACAACTTCATCTTCTTCCTCGCCGGCCTGCAGGCGATCCCGAAGTCGCTGATCGAGGCGGCCGCGATCGACGGCGCCGGACCGAACCGGCGGTTCTGGACGATCGTCCTGCCGCTGCTGTCGCCGACGGCCTTCTTCCTGCTGGTCGTCAACGTCGTCTACGCCTTCTTCGACACCTTCGGCATCATCCACTCGGTGACCTCGGGCGGCCCGGCGCGGGCGACCGAGATCCTCGTCTACAAGGTCTTCTACGACGCCTTCGAGGCGCTCGACCTCGGCGGCTCGGCGGCGCAGTCGGTGATCCTCATGGTGATCGTCATCGGCCTGACCGTCGTGCAGTTCCGCTATGTCGAGCGGCGAGTGCACTACTGATGGTCGAGAAGCAGGGCATCGGCGTCTGGGTCACCCACGCCATCCTCGTGCTCGGGGTGGCGATCGTGGCCTTCCCGATCTACGTCACCTTCGTCGCCTCCAGCCTGACGCTGCGCGAGGTGCTCGATGCGCCGATGACGCTGGTGCCCGGCCCGCACCTCTGGGAGAACTACCGCACCGCTCTCTTCCACGGCACCAAGATGAACGGCACGCCGGTCATCGGCATGCTGTGGAACAGCCTGGTGATGGCGCTGGTGATCGCCGCCGGCAAGATCGTCATCTCGCTGCTCTCGGCCTTCGCGGTCGTCTATTTCCGCTTTCCCTTCCGGATGGTCTTCTTCTGGATGATCTTCATCACGCTGATGCTGCCGGTGGAGGTCCGCATCCTGCCGACCTACAAGGTGGTCTCGGACCTGGAGATGCTGAACAGCTTCGGCGGTCTGACGGTGCCGCTGATCGCGTCGGCCACCGCGACGTTCCTCTTCCGCCAGTTCTTCATGACCGTGCCGGACGAGCTGGTCGAGGCGACGAAGATCGACGGCGCCGGCCCGATGCGCTTCTTCAAGGACGTGCTGGTTCCCCTGTCGCGGACCAACATCGCCGCGCTCTTCGTCATCCTCTTCATCTACGGCTGGAACCAGTATCTCTGGCCGCTGCTGATCACCACCGACCATCGCATGGACACGATCGTGATCGGCATCAAGCGCATGCTGGCGGCCGGCGACGACCAGATCGAGTGGCCGGTGGTGATGGCGACGACGATGCTGGCGATGATCCCGCCGGTGTTCGTCGTGGTCGCCATGCAGCGCTGGTTCGTCAAGGGCCTGGTCGACAGCGAGAAATAGGAGTTCCGATGGCCGAGGTCGCCCTGCGCGGCGTGAAGAAGCGGTTCGGCGCGGTGCCGGTGATCCACGGGGTCCACTGCGCCATCCCGGACGGCGAGTTCGTCGTCATCGTCGGCCCGTCGGGTTGCGGCAAGTCGACCCTGCTGCGCATGATCGCCGGCCTGGAGGAGGTCAGCGAGGGCGAGATCGCGATCGCCGGCAAGGTGGTCAACAACGTCGAGCCCAAGGACCGGAACATCGCGATGGTGTTCCAGAACTACGCGCTCTACCCGCACATGTCGGTCTACGAGAACATGGCCTACGGGCTGAAGATCCGCGGCCT
>JADZBA010000440.1 GCA_020852355.1 Alphaproteobacteria bacterium | reverse complement strand
TGTCCCACGAGATCCATGGGGGTTCTGGCGGTGCCTTCGAGGCCGCCGGGGCCTGCTGCGAGAGGAGAACTGCTTCATGGCTAAAGTGATCGGCATCGACCTCGGCACGACGAACTCCTGCGTCGCCGTGATGGAGGGCAAGGCGGCCAAGGTGATCGAGAACGCCGAGGGGGCCCGCACCACGCCCTCGATGGTGGCGTTCACGGAATCGGGCGAGCGGCTCGTCGGACAGGCCGCCAAGCGCCAGGCGGTGACCAACCCGGAGAACACGTTCTTCGCGATCAAGCGCCTGGTCGGACGGCGCCACGACGACCCCATGGTCCTCAAGGACAAGGGCCTCGTCCCCTACCGCATCGTCAAGGGCGACAACGGCGACGCCTGGGTGGAATCGCGCGGCGAGAAGTATGCGCCCAGCCAGATCAGCGCCTTCATCCTGCAGAAGATGAAGGAGACGGCCGAGGCCTATCTCGGCGAGCCGGTGAGCCAGGCGGTCATCACGGTCCCCGCCTACTTCAACGACAGCCAGCGCCAGGCGACCAAGGATGCCGGCCGCATCGCCGGCCTCGAGGTGCTGCGCATCATCAACGAGCCGACCGCCGCGGCGCTGGCCTACGGGCTGGAGAAGCGCGGCAGCGGCACGATCGCGGTGTATGACCTGGGCGGCGGCACCTTCGACGTGTCGGTGCTGGAGATCGGCGACGGCGTCTTCGAGGTGAAGTCGACGAACGGCGACACCTTCCTGGGCGGCGAGGACTTCGACCGGCGCATCATCGACTATCTCGCCGACGAGTTCAAAAAGGAGTCGGGCATCGACCTGCGCGGCGACCGGCTCGCCCTGCAGCGCCTGAAGGAGGCCGCCGAGAAGGCCAAGATCGAGCTGTCGAGCGCGACGCAGACCGAGATCAACCTGCCGTTCATCACCGCCGACGCGAGCGGCCCGAAGCATCTCAACATCAAGCTGACCCGCGCCAAGCTGGAGGCGCTGGTCGACGATCTGGTGCAGCGCACCGTCGATCCCTGCCGGGCGGCCCTGCGCGACGCCGGGCTGAAGGCGTCGGAGATCGACGAGGTGATCCTGGTCGGGGGCATGACGCGCATGCCCAAGATCATCGAGACGGTGAAGACCTTCTTCGGCAGGGAGCCGCATCGCGGCGTCAACCCGGACGAGGTCGTGGCGGTCGGTGCCGCGATCCAGGGCGGCGTGCTGAAGGGCGAGGTCAAGGACGTCCTGCTGCTCGACGTGACGCCGCTGTCGCTCGGCATCGAGACGCTGGGCGGCGTCTTCACCCGGCTGATCGACCGCAACACCACGATCCCGACCAAGAAGAGCCAGGTGTTCTCGACCGCCGAGGACAGCCAGACGGCGGTGACCATCCGGGTCTTCCAGGGCGAGCGCGAGATGGCGGCCGACAACAAGCTGCTCGGCCAGTTCGACCTCGTCGGCATCCCCCCGGCGCCGCGCGGCATGCCGCAGGTCGAGGTCGCCTTCGACATCGACGCCAACGGCATCGTCAGCGTGTCGGCGAAGGACAAGGCGACCGGCAAGGAGCAGCAGATCCGCATCCAGGCGTCGGGCGGCCTCGGCGAGGCCGACATCCAGCGCATGGTGAAGGAGGCCGAGGAGCACGCCGACGAGGACAAGCGCAAGCGCGAGCTCGTCGACGCCCGCAACCACGCGGACGCCCTGATCCACTCGACGGAGCGCAACCTGACGGAGCACGGCGACAAGGTGCCCGCCGCCGTGAAGTCCGACATCGAGCGCGACGTCCAGGCGCTCAAGGACGCGATGGCCGGCGACGATGCCGACGCCATCAAGTCGAAGACCGACCAGCTGTCGCAGTCGGCGATGAAGCTCGGCGAGGCCATGTACAAGGCGCAGCAGAGCGAGCCGCCGGCCGACGGCGGCGGGGCGGCCGGCGGTGCCGCGGGCGGCTCCGACAAGGACAAGGTCGTCGACGCCGACTTCGAGGAGGTCGACGAGACCAAGAAGAACAAGCGCGCCTGAGCGCGTGAACGCCCGGCCGGCCGTCGCCCGTCGCATCGCGCCCTCCGCGGGACGATCGCGGCGGGCGGCGCCGGCCCGCGGCTTCTCCCGGCCCCGCCCCGCAACGCGCCGCGCCTGAACCGGAACCATGGCCAAGCAGGACTATTACGAGATCCTCGGGGTGTCCCGCGACGCCGACCAGGAGGAGCTGAAGAAGGCGTATCGCAAGCTGGCGATGCGCTGGCATCCCGACCGCAATCCCGGCGACGTCGAGGCCGAGAAGCGGTTCAAGGAGCTGAGCGAGGCCTACGACGTCCTCAAGGACGACCAGAAGCGCGGCGCCTACGACCGCTTCGGCCACGCCGCCTTCGAAGGCGGCCAGGGCGGCGCACGCGGCGGCTTCGACTTCGCGCAGGGCTTCGCCGACATCTTCGAGGAGATGTTCGGCGACGCCACCGGACGGCGCGGCGGCGGCGGCCGCGGCAGCGACCTGCGCTACAACATGGAAATCCTCCTGGAGGAGGCCTTTCGCGGCAGCGAGAAGACCATCCGGGTCCCCACCCACGCCGCCTGCGAGGCGTGCAACGGCACCGGTGCGGAGGCGGGCTCGCGCCCGATCTCCTGCCCGACCTGCCGCGGCCAGGGCAAGATCCGCGCCCAGCAGGGCTTCTTCACCATCGAGCGCACCTGCCCCGCCTGCGGCGGCGCCGGCCGGGTGATTGAGAAGCCCTGCAAGTCCTGCGGCGGCGCCGGCCGCGTGCGCAAGGAGAAGACGCTGTCGGTGACGATCCCCCCCGGCGTCGAGGACGGCACCCGCATAAGGCTGGCCGGCGAGGGCGAGGCCGGCCTGCGCGGCTCGCCGCCGGGCGACCTCTACATCTTCCTGTCGATCGCCCCCCATCGCTTCTTCCAGCGCGACGGCGCCAGCATCCATTGCCGGGTGCCGATCCCGATGACGACGGCCGCCCTGGGCGGCCAGATCGAGGTGCCGACCCTGGACGGCACCTTCGCCAAGGTGAACGTCTCGGCCGGGACCCAGTCAGGCCAGCAGTTCCGCCTCAAGGGCAAGGGCATGTCGGTGCTGCGCTCAAACTCGCGCGGCGACCTCTACGTCCAGGCGATCGTTGAGACGCCCGTCAACCTGACCAAGCGCCAGCAGGAGCTGCTGCGCGAGTTCGAGGGCGCCGGCGGCAAGGACAAGACCAGCCCCGAATCCGCCGGCTTCTTCCAGAAGGTGAAGGAGTTCTGGAGCGACCTGCGGGAGTAGCCGCGGCGCCGCGCCCGGCGGCCGTGGCTATGCGCGGGCGGCGGCCGCCAGGTCGAAGCTCTCGTCGGCCACCTCGTCGGCGCTGGGGCTGCGGCCCGCCGCGAGCAGCCGGCGCCCCGCCACGTGCTCGGCCGCGCGGTTGATCGAATCGATGGCCAGCAGCCGGCCGTCCCGGAAGTAGAAGATCGAGAACCGCCCGGTCGCCGGATCGCCGCGCACGACGTGGTGCGTCCAGCCCGCGCACAGGCCGACCATCTGCAGCTTCATGTCGAACTGGTCCGACCAGAACCAGGGCACCGCCTCGTAGGGCGTCGGCCGGCCCGCCGCCGTGGCGCCCGCCGCCTTCGCCTGGTCGACCGCGTGCTGCACCGATTCCAGCCGCAGGGAACGGCCGGCGTAGGCGTTGGGATGGCGGCAGCAGTCGCCGACCGCCAGCACCGCGGGATCGGCGGTGCTGGCGAAGCGGTCGACCTCGACGCCGTCGGTGCAGGCCAGGCCCGCGGCCGCCGCGAGCGCGGTCTCCGGCACGACGCCGATGCCGACGACGACGAGATCGGCGGGCAGCACGCTGCCGTCGTCGCAGACGACGGCGCGTGTGCGCCCGTCCGCGCCGTCGATCCGCGCCGCGGTGGTGCGCAGCCGCACGTCGACCCCGCGGGCGCGATGCACGGCGGCGACGTGGACCGCCAGCGGCGCGGCCGCCGCGCGGGCCAGCAGGCGGTCCTGCGCCTCCAGCACGGTGACCCGCTTGCCGAGCGCGGTGAGTGCCGCCGCCACCTCCAGCCCGATGAAGCCGCCGCCGATGACGACGGCGGCACCGACCGAAGGCAGCCGCTCGCGCAGGCGCTCGGCGTCGGCCAGCGAGCGCAGCGCCAGCACGCCGTCGAGCGCGATGCCCGGCACCGGCGGCAGCCGCGGCCGCGCGCCGACCGCGAGAACGAGGCGGTCATAGCCGATGCGTTGGCCGGCCGCGGTGGTCACCGTGCGTGCGCTCCGGTCGATCGCGGCGACGCGCGTGCCCGGCAGCAGGTCGATCGCCTCCTCGCGGTAGAACGCCGCGGCGCGGATCGGCAGGGTCGCCGCGTCGACCTTGCCCAGGAGGAAGCCCTTGGACAGCGGCGGGCGCTGGTAGGGCAGGCACGGCTCCTCGCCGATCAGGCGGATCGGCCCGGCGTGCCCCGCCGCGCGGGCCGAAGCGGCGACCTGCGCGCCGGCGTGGGAGGCGCCGACGACGACCAGCGCGCGGGCGCCGGCCGTGGCCATCAGACCTGCCGGTCGGGGAGGCGGACGACGAGCCCGTCGAGCTCCGCCGTCATGGCGATCTGGCACCCGAGCCGGCTGTTCGGGCGGCGCTCGGCCGCGGTGCCGCCCAGCATCTCCAGCTCCATGTCCTCGGGCGCGGGCAGCCGCTCGAGGAACGCCGCGTCGACATAGCAATGACAGGTGGCGCACGAGCAGCAGCCGCCGCAGTCGGCGTCGATGCCGCGGACGTTGTTCTGGACCGCCGCCAGCATGACGCTGGAGCCGACCGGTGCCTCGACCTCGCGGCGCTGGCCGTCGGGCTGGAAGAAGATGATGCGGGGCATGCGCTAACGATATCCCTTCTGCTCGTATCCGTTCGGGGCGGCGACGCGAGCCCCCCGGGGGGCGGACGGCTCGGCCGGCACCTCGATGTTGAAGCGCATTCGCGCGGCTTCCGCCACAATCGAACGGCGGGCGCCGCGGAAAATCTCGTCCGGCATCCATCGGAAACCGATGATGCGGCCGTCCGCCGCGGCTTGCGTCGCGCCGGCGGCTGTGGCTCCCTGCCGGGCCACGCGAGGGAGGCAAGGGATGGCGGATGTACGGCTGGCGATCGCCGGCGCGGGTGGCCGGATGGGCCGGATGCTGGTCGCCGAGATCGATCGCACGCCGGGCGCCGTGCTCGCCGCCGCCAGCGCCTCGCCCGGCAGCGCGGCGGTCGGACGGGACGCCGGCGAGCTGGCCGGAATCGGCGACCGCGGGGTCGTCGCCGCCGCCGATCCGGGCGTGCTGTTCGCCGGCACCGATGTCGCGATCGACTTCACCAACCCGGCCGCGAGCATCGCCCACGCCGCGCTGGCGGCCGCCGCCGGCAAGGGCCTGGTGGTCGGCACGACCGGCCTGACGCCCGCCGACCGCGCCGCGCTCGCCGCCGCCGCGGAGCGCGCGCCGATCGTGTTCGCGCCCAACATGAGCCTGGGCGTCAACGTGCTGATGGGCCTCGTCGAGCGGGTCGCCCGCACGCTCGATCCGGCCTACGACATCGAGATCGTGGAGATGCACCACCGCCACAAGGTCGACGCGCCCTCCGGCACGGCGCTCGGCCTCGGCGAGGCGGCGGCGCGTGGCCGGGGCGTGCGCCTCGACGAGGCCGCCGTGCGCTCCCGCGACGGCCATACCGGCGCGCGCGTCGCCGGCACCATCGGCTTCGCGGCCCTGCGCGGCGGCGACGTCGTCGGCGACCACACCGTTGTCTTCGCCGCCGGCGGCGAGCGGCTGGAGCTGACGCACCGCGCATCGAGCCGCGAGATCTATGCCCGCGGCGCGGTGCGCGCGGCGCTGTGGCTGGCCGGACGGCGGCCCGGCCTCTACGGCATGAAGGACGTGCTGGGCCTCTGACCGATCGCGCCGGCCGTCAGACCGGCCCGATGAGGATATTGGCGTAGGTCGCGCCCACCGGCCCTTCGGAGATGGCGAGGACGCGCCACTGCTTCGTGCACAGGAACTTGAGGAAGCGCAGCCAGTTCGCGGACTGCACCTCGACGAGCACGGGGAAGCGCTTGCGCCGGATCGTCTCCGTCAGGCCATCGAGGGCGGCGATCTCCTGTCCCTCGACGTCGATCTTCACGAACGCCACCTGTTGCAGCGCCAGCGAGTCGATCGACACCACCTCGACATCGCCGGCGTCGTCGCGCGTCACCCGGGTGCCGACCGCACCGTGATAGGCATCGGGCACCAGCCTGGCCCGGCCCGGGCCGCGTCCGACCGCGCGGCCCAGCCGGCCGAGATCGACGTTGGCGAGCCCGTTCAGGGCGACGTTGGCCCGCACCTCCTCGCACAGCGCCGGCACGCATTCCAGCGGCACCACCGTGCTCAGCGGGAAGGCCTTGGCGAGGAACACGGTCCACGCTCCGGCATTGGCGCCGACATCGACCAGCGTGGAGCCGGGCGGCGCCGGGAGCGTCGCGATGATCTGCATCTCGCGCTGCTCCTGCAGCTCGCCGGCCGCGACGAAGATGTCGTGGCCGAAATTGTCCTCGCCGAGGCGCAGGGTGAAGGCGATGTCGCCGACCTGGACACGGTGCTCGCGCCGCCCTTCGCGCATCGCCGTGCAATAGGCGATGACCCGCCGCGCGATGTCGGGATCGCGGGCGGCGCCGGGGCGGCGCGCCAGGGCGATCGCCTGATCCCACTGCCGCGCCTGCACGAAGCGGAGCAGGGGCGAGCCGCGCGCGGCGAGACCGTCGTTCGTCATCCCGGATCTTCGGAAATCAGGAGGCGGAGACGTGCCGGCGATAGAGGCTCAGCGCCGACCGCAGCGCCTGGGCGGCGCCCGCCCGTTCGGTCGGCGCCAGGAAGGCGCCGATCTCGAGCCGCCGCCCATGGGAGGTGAGGACCAGCCGGCTGTCCCAGCGCGGCGGCTCGTCCATCTGCACGCGCAGCCAGAACGGCTGGAAGGTCCAGCGCTCCGCCGTGCGGCGCCGGACGATCCGATCGACGGTCAGGGCATCGCCCGCCAGGCGCAGCCGCTCCGCCATGTCGGCCCTGCGATAGCTGATGCGGAAGGCGACATAGACCGCGAGCACGTCGAGGCCGAAGAAGCCGAAGACCGGCCAGGCGCCGATCGACAGGAAGACGATGCCGGCCGCCAGGCTGACGGCGCCCAGCACGGCCATCAGGACGCCGAACCCGGCCGGCGGCAGGCTGCGGTGCGGCCTCAGCTCGAGGTCGAGCAGCACGGACCCGTCGCTGGCGGCGGAATGGCTCATGGCGGCGGAGAATAGGACGGTCGGACGACCGCGGAAAGGGCGACAGCCGCCGCAACCGGGCGATACAGTGCGGCCGCATGCGCAAGGACCGCGTCGACGAATTCTTCGCCCGGCTCGCCGCCGCCGACCCCGAGCCGCGGTCGGAGCTGGAGTATCTCAACCCCTACACGCTGCTGGTCGCGGTCGTGCTGTCGGCGCAGGCGACCGACGTCGGCGTCAACCGCGCCACCGGCCCGCTGTTCGCGATCGTCGACACGCCGCAGAAGATGCTCGATCTCGGCGAGGCACGCCTGCGCGACTTCATCAGGACGATCGGGCTCTTCAACACCAAGGCGAAGAACGTCATCGCGCTGAGCCGCATCCTGGTCGAGCGGTTCGACGGCGAGGTGCCGCGCGAGCGCGAGGTCCTGGAGACGCTGCCCGGCGTCGGCCGCAAGACCGCCAACGTCGTGATGAACGTCGCCTTCGGCGCGCCGACCATCGCCGTCGATACGCACATCTTCCGCGTCGGCAACCGCACGGGGCTGGCTCCGGGGAAGACGCCGCTGGAAGTCGAGCTGAAGCTGGAGAAGGTGGTGCCCGCGCGCTGGAAGCAGCACTGCCACCACTGGCTGATCCTGCACGGCCGCTACGTCTGCCAGGCGCGCAAACCGCGTTGCCCGGACTGCACGGTGCGGGATCTCTGCGCCTACAAGGCGAAGACGGTCGCCTGACCCTCGAGCAGGGCCCGGGCCCCGGACAGGGCCTGGGCGAAGGCGGCCGCCCCCCGACGGCCGCCTTCGCTTCCGGCCTTCAGCGGCCGGCGGAAGACTCGAACCGCATGTCCGACGGGTCGCCCGCCAACCCGCGGCCGCGCGGCATTGCGTCGTCGTCCTCCGAGGTGGAACGCACTTCGCCGGAGAGCTGGCCGCCCGCCTCGACCTCGAGCTGGCCGTAGCGGACCTTGCCGGACACCCGGCCCGTCGCGCCGATGAACAGACGCTTGCGGACGATGAGGTCGCCTTCGAAGCGACCGCGGACCTCGGCCTCGTCGATCTCGGCGCTGCCCTTGAACAGGCCGGTGTCGGAAATCTCGATGACCCGGCTGGTCAGCGTCGCCTCGACGCGGCCCTCGACCACCAGCTTGTCGCAGGCGGTGATCTCACCGGTCAGGCAGATGCCGTGGCCGACGATGAGCGTCTTGCTCTCGTTCTCGCCGGGTCGCCGGGCGCCGGGCGCCTCGGCGGCGCGGCGGCCGGGCTCGGGCGTGCGGCCGAGCGGGGCGGCCGGCATGGTGCGGCCGAGGCCGGGCACCGCCGGCGTCGCCGTCGGGGTCGGCGTCATCGCGGCCGGCGCGGCGGGACGAGTGAACGGCTTCGCGGCGGCCGGCGCGGGGGTGGCCTCCTCGACCTCGGTCGGGTTCGTCCCGGTCGGATCCTCGTCATCTTTGCGTCGACGGAACATCGTCTAGAGACCTTTCGTCAGAACGGTTTCAACCCTCTCGGCCTGATCTCGCCGAGCGACGAGCGCCGAATTGTTTCAATCTCGGGCCTATTCTTGACGCTAAGACTATCGCCTTATCGCTTGAATTAGAACGAATTTGGTGGCGGTTTCCA
>JADZBA010000439.1 GCA_020852355.1 Alphaproteobacteria bacterium | reverse complement strand
TGGCGGTCTTCCTCGTCGGCCGCGAGTTCGAGCGCTTCGTCAACCCGAAGCTGCGCCAGTCATGAGCCGGCTCGACGTCCGCGACCTGTCGATCCGCTACCGCGCGCAGGGCGGCCATGTTCACGCCGTCAACGGCGTCAGCTTCTCGCTCGACGCCGGCGGCAGCCTCGGCCTCGTCGGCGAATCCGGCTGCGGCAAGAGCACGCTCGCGACCGCGCTGCTCGGCCTGCTGCCGGAGACCGCGGAGGTGTCGTCCGGGTCGATCGCCCTGGGGGGCGACGACCTCCTGTCGCTGCCGGCCGAGGACCTGCGCCGCCGGCGCTGGACCGAGATCGCCTACGTTCCGCAGGGGGCCGCGGTCGCGCTGTCGCCGGTCGCCTCGCTGCACCGCCAGTTCATGCAGGCGTGGGACGCCCACCGGCCGCGCGACCCGGCGGCCGCCCGCCGCCGCGCCGAGGAGCTGTTCCGCGCGGTCGAGCTGGCGCCGACCCTGCTCGATGCCTTCCCGCACCAGCTGAGCGGCGGCATGCGCCAGCGGGCCATCATCGCCATGTCGCTGCTGTTCGAGCCGGCCTGCCTGATCGCCGACGAGCCGACGACCGGGCTCGACGTCATCGTCCAGCGCCAGGTGCTCGACGTGCTGAAGCGCCTGCAGCGCGAGCGCCGCATGACGCTGGTCTTCGTCAGCCACGACATCGCCGTGGTCGCCGAGCTGTGCCGCTCGATGGCGGTGATGTACGCGGGCGAGATCGTCGAGATCGCCGAGACGCGCCGCGTCCTCAAGGCGCCGCTGCACCCCTACAGCATGGCGCTGCGCCGCTCGTTCCCCGACATCCGCGAGCCGGCGCAGCCGCTGATCAGCATACCCGGCCGCATGCCGATCCTGCACGCGGAGCCGACGGCCTGCGTCTTCGCCGCGCGCTGCCCCTTCGCGCGCGAGCGTTGCCGGCGCGAGCGGCCGCGCCTGAGGCCGCTCGACGGCGGCGAGGTCGCCTGCCACTACGCCGAGGAGGCCGGCGCGATGGCCGAGGCCTTCCGCCGCGACGACGTCTGGGACCGGGTCGGGGCCTGACATGGCCGGCACGACCGCACCGCCGCTGCTGCGCCTGGAGGAGGTGCTGAAGATCTATGGCCGCGGCACGGCGTTCGCCGGCCTCTTCGGCCGCGCGGCGGACCGGGTGCGCGCCGTCGACGGCGTGTCGCTGCAGGTCGACCGCGGCGAGGTGCTGGGCCTGGTGGGCGAGAGCGGCAGCGGCAAGAGCACGCTCGCCGACCTCGTGCTCGGGCTGGAGACGCCGACCGCCGGCCGCGTGCTGTTCGAGGGCCGGCCGACCGCCGGCCTCGGCCGCGGCGAGTGGCGGGCGTTCCGGCGCCGGGTGCAGATGGTCTTCCAGGACCCGCACGGTTCGCTCAACCCGCGCTTCACCATTGGCGAGACGGTCGAGGAGCCGCTGATCATCCACGGCCTCGGCGCGGCGCCGGAGCGGGCGCGCCGCGTGCTGGCGGCGCTGGAGGAGGCGGAGCTGCGCCCAGGCCGGGCCTACCGCGACCGCTATCCCCACGAGCTGAGCGGCGGGCAGCGCCAGCGCGTCGCCATCGCGCGCGCGATCGTGCTGGAGCCGGCGCTGCTGATCGCCGACGAGCCGGTCTCCATGCTCGACGTGTCGGTGCGTGCCGGCATCCTGCGCCTGCTGCGCCGGCTGGTGCGCGATCACCGCATGGCGATGGTTTTCATCACCCACGACCTGTCGCTGATCGGCCAGATGTGCGACACGGTCGCCATCCTCTATCGCGGCAAGCTGGTGGAGCTGGGCGCGGCGGCGGCGGTGATGGCCCGCCCGCGCCACCCCTATACGCGCCAGCTGATCGCCGCCGTGCCGATCCCCGATCCCGACTACGTGCCGCC
Organism: Alphaproteobacteria bacterium; assembly: GCA_020852355.1. Taxonomy (GTDB): domain Bacteria; phylum Pseudomonadota; class Alphaproteobacteria; order ATCC43930; family Allostellaceae; genus Allostella. The sequence continues at coordinate 4,400 of JADZBA010000439.1, read as the reverse complement.
GCCCGCCGCCCCGGCGGCGGCCGTCGACGCGACGCCGTCGGCGGGCTGCCGCTTCGCGCCGCGCTGCCCCGAGGCGATCGCGATCTGCCGGCAGGCCGACCCGCCCCTGGTGGCCGTCGGCCCCGACCGGCAGGGCGCCTGCCACCGCCTGCAGCCCGAGTGACCCGACGAGGCGCCGAGATGTCCGAGCTCCGCTCCCAGCTCCTGCAGTGGATCGCCGCCGACGAGGAGCGGATGGTCGGCTTCCTCGCGGACTTCGTGCGCGCGCGGTCGCCCAACCCGCCCGGCGACACGCGCGAGGCGGTGGGTGTCGTCACGCGGCTGCTGGCGTCCGAGGGCCTGGCGCACGAGCTGGTGGCGCCGCAGCCGCAGATGCCCAACGTCGTCGCCGAGTTCGCCGGCGCCCGGCCCGGCCGCCACGTGGTGTTCAACGGCCATATCGACGTCTTCCCGGTCAACAACGAGGCGGCGTGGGAGCGTGCGCCGTGGAGCGGCGAGGTGGAGGGCGGCCGCATGTACGGCCGCGGCGTCGCCGACATGAAGGCCGGCACCACCGCCTCGATCTTCGCCTACATCTACCTGTCGCGGCTGCGCGACCGGCTGCCCGGCCGGGTGACCCTGACCGCGGTGTCCGACGAGGAGACGGGCGGCACCTGGGGCTCGCGCTTCCTGCTCGACACCATGCCCGAGCGCGTGCTGGGCGACTGCGTCATCAACGGCGAGCCCGGCGGGGTCGGTACCATCCGCTTCGGCGAGAAGGGCATCCTGCAGTTCAAGGTGGCGGTGCGCACGCGCGGCGCGCACGGCCCGTACCCGAACCTCTCGAAGAGCGCCATCCGCATCGCCGGCGACATCATGCGCGATCTCGACGCGTTGACCGCGTGGAAGCCCGATCTGCCGGCCGCGATCGCCGGGCGCCTGGCGGCACCGGCGACGCGTGCCGTCATCGAATCGACGATGGGGGCGGGCACGGCCGAGCTGATGACCGCGCTGACGGTCAACATCGGCGTCGTCCACGGCGGCACCAAGGTGAACATGATCGCCGCGGACTGCGACTTCGAGGTCGACATCCGCATGCCGATCGGCATCGACCGCGGGGCGGTGCTGGCCGAGGCCGAGCGCATCGTCGGCCGCTATCCCGAGGCGACCATGTCCGACATCGTCGGCACGCCGTCCAACTACTGCGATCCCGAGCACGAGATGGTCGCCATCATGCGCCGCAACGTCGCTGCCGTCGGCCGGCCCGACCCGGCGCTGATCCCCTCGCTCGGCGGCTCGGACGGCCGCATGTGGCGCGAACGCGGCGTGCCGGCCTACATCTACGGGCCGACGCCGGCCAACATCAGCGCGCCCAACGAATCGATCGCGATCGCCGATTTCCTCGACGTCGTCCGCGTCCACGCCCTCTCGGCGCTCGACTACCTGACCGCGGGCGAGCCGGCCTGAGCCGTGCTAGTCTCGCCGCCACCGATCGATATCCGAGGGACGCGGACGATGGCGACGACGACGATGGCGAGCAGGGTGCGCAAGCAGCTGCGCATCGAATCGATGCACAACCGGGTGACGCCCGAGGAATGGGAGGCGCGGGTCGACCTCGCCGCCTGCTATCGCCTGGTCGATCTCTACGGCATGTCGGACATGTCGGCCAACCACATCTCCGCGCGGGTGCCGGGCGAGGAGGGGGCCTTCCTGATCAACCCCTACGGCCTGCTCTACGACGAGGTCACGGCGTCCTCGCTGATCAAGGTCGACCACCAGGGCAACATCCTCGCCAAGCCCTCCTACGGCGACTTCGATTTCGGCGTGAACCGGGCGGGCTTCGTGATCCACAGCGCGATCCATAAGGCGCGCCACGACGTCGATTGCGTCCTGCACACCCACACCTGGGCCGGCATGGCGGTGTCGTCCATGGCCTGCGGCCTGCTGCCGATGACCCAGACGTCGATGCGCTTCGCCCATGTCGCCTACCACGACTACAAGGGCGTGGTGCTCGACCTCGCCATGCAGGACGCGCTGGTCGCCGACCTCGGGCCGCACACCTCCATGGTGCTGCGCAACCACGGCCTGCTGACCGCGGGTGCGACCATCGCCGAGGCGTTCAACGCCATGCACCGGCTGGAGCTGTCGTGCCGCACCCAGGTCGCGGCGATGGCCGGCGGCCAGGCGCTGCAGCCCGTCCCCGAGGACGTGGTCGAGGCGACGTTCATGAACTACCAGCCGCAGACGCGCCGGCCCTTCGGCGTCATGGAATGGCCGGCCCTGCTGCGCAAGCTCGACCGCGAGAATCCGGGCTACGACGCCTGATCGGGAGACGGAGCGGCGGACGCCACCTCGATGATGGCGGCCAGGCTTCCCGTCGACCTCTTCGACGACGGCCCGCGCGACGTGCCGCTCGGTCCGGGAGCGGTGCTGCTCGGCGGCTTCGCGCTGCCGCTCGGCGAGGCGCTGCTCGCCGCGGTGGCCGACGTCGCGGCGCGGGCGCCGTTCCGGCACATGGTCACCCCGGGCGGCTGGCGCATGTCGGTCGCCATGACCAACTGCGGCGCTGCCGGCTGGGTCACCGACCGCTCCGGCTATCGCTACGATCCCCGCGATCCCGAGACGGGACGGCCCTGGCCCGCGCTGCCCCGGGCGTTCGCCGACCTCGCGGCGCGGGCGGCCGCCGCGGCCGGGTTTCCGAGCTTCGCGGCCGACGCCTGCCTCGTCAACCGCTACGCGCCGGGCAACCGCCTCTCCCTGCATCAGGACCGCAACGAGCGCGACTTCGCCCATCCCATCGTGTCGGTGTCGCTCGGCCTGCCGGCCACCTTCCTGTGGGGCGGCGAGCGGCGCGCCGACCGGCCGCGCCGGGTCCCGCTCCGCCACGGCGACGTCGTCGTCTGGGGCGGGGCCTCGCGCCTCGCCTTCCACGGCGTCGACACGCTGCGCGCCGGAACCGACGCGCGGACCGGGGACGTCCGCTACAACCTCACGCTGCGAAGGGCTCTGTGAAGATCGGCATCCTCGAGACCGGGCGGCTGCCGCGCCGCCTGGCTGCCTACGGCGCCTTCGACGGCATGTTCCGCGCCCTGCTGGGCGAGGCGCACGAATACGCGAACTGGCCGGTCCTCGACGGGGTCTTGCCGGACGATCCGGCGCAGTGCGACGGCTGGATCGTCACCGGGTCGGCCGCCGGCGCCTACGACGACCTGCCGTGGATCGCGGGACTGACCCGCTTCCTGCAGGAGGCGCGCGGGCGGACGCGGCTGGTCGGCATCTGCTTCGGCCACCAGATCATGGCCCAGGCGTTCGGCGGCCGGGTCGAGAAGTCGGCGCGCGGCTGGGGCCTCGGCCTGCACGAGTACGCCGTGCGCGAGCGCGTGCCGTGGATGGACGGCGCGGCGACCTTCGCCGTCCCGGTCTCGCACCAGGACCAGGTCGTGGCGCCGCCGCCCGGCGCCCGGGTGGTCGCGGCCAGCGACTTCACCCCGATCGCGGCGCTCGCCTACGACGACGGCTCGGCCATCTCCTTCCAGTGTCATCCGGAGTTCACGCCGAGCTTCGCCGCGGAGCTGGTCGCCCTGCGCCGACCCGAGGAGTTCGACGACGTCCGACGGGCGGCGGCGCTGGCGTCCCTGCAACGGCCGAACGACAACGCCCGCCTCGGAGGCTGGATCAACCGCTTCCTCGGCGAGCGCGGATGACGATCCTCGCCGGCGCCGGGCGGCGTCGGTGACGAGGGCCGAACGCGAGCGGCTTCTGGCCGAGCTGCACGCACGCCGGCTGGCGCCGGCCGATGCGGTCGTCCGGACGCTGCTCGGTGGCAAGACCGGCAGCGTGCTGGCTGTCGGCGACGCCGGCGGGCCGGTCGTCAAGGTGTGGGACGATCTCCTCGGGGCGGAGCGTTGCGCGGCGACGCTGCGCATGGCGGGGCACCGCGCTTCCGCGATCGTCCCGCGGGTCATCGCGGTACTGCCGGACCCGCCCGCGGTGGTGATGGAGCGGGTCGAGGGCAAGATGTGGGCGCAGAGCCTCAATGCGGGCGAGGCCGGAAGTATCGAGCGCGCTCGCCGGGTCGGCGAGGCCCTGGCGCTGCTGCATCGCGCGACGACCAACACCCCGGTGATTCCCGATCATCTCGAGCGCTTCCGCGCTTATCATCTGAAGAAGGCGGCGCTACGTCTGGGCGCAGGGGGCCGCAGCCCCGAGATCCGGCGGGTGGCAGCCGCCGTGATCACCGCCTGCGCCGCCCAGCGAAGATGTCTCGCGCACGGCGACCTCACGCTGCTGAACGTGATCGTCGCGCCGGACCGGATCGCCTTCGTCGACTTCGACATGGCCTGGTACGGCGATCCGGCCTTCGACCTGGGAATGCTCGCGGGGTCGCTCATCGGCGGTCATCTGGTGGCCGCCACCGCGCC